>CAYUZK010000013.1:0-27379 GCA_964449625.1 uncultured Archangium sp. | reverse complement strand
TGCCCGACGCCGGCACGCCGGCGACGCTCCTGGGGCAGCTCTTCGCGCGCGGCAGCCGCGGCTTCGTGCCCAGCGCCATCGTGCGCTGCGACAACGCGCCCGAGGCCGAGACCTACAGCAGCGAGGAGGGGCGCTTCTCGCTCACCGCGCCGCCCGGCGACTGCGAGGTGCGGGTGGTGGCGGCCGACTTCGAGGTCTTCACCACGCGCGAGCCGCTCGAGCCCGGCGAGGTGAAGGAGGTCAAGTACTACGTGCTCCCGAAGATCGCCGGGTACCAGACCATCGTGCGCGATCGGAAGGAGAAGAAGGAGGTCGTCCGCCGGACGCTCTCGCGCACCGAGGTCCAGAAGATCCCCGGCACCTTCGGCGACCCGGTGCGCGTGGTGCAGAACTTCCCCGGCGTGGCGCGGGCGCCCTTCGTGCTCGGCCAGCTCATCGTGCGCGGCGCGAACCCCAACCAGACGCTCACCTTCTTCGACGGCGTCGAGATCCCGCTCCTCTTCCACCTCGGCGGCGGCCCCTCGGTGGTGAACGGCGAGTTCCTCGACCGGGTCGACTTCTTCCCCGGCGGCTTCGGCGCCCGCTACGGCCGCGCGGTGGGCGGCGTGGTGGACGTCACGAGCCGCAAGGGCGCCAGCGACACCTGGCACGGCACCGCGAAGGTCGACCTGCTCGACGCGAGCCTCTTCTTCGAGGCGCCGCTGGCCCCGGGGGTGTCGGTCTCGGCCGCGGCCCGCCGCAGCTACGTCGACGCCATCCTCCCCGCGGTGCTCCCGCAGGATCCGCAGGGCGGGGCGCTCCTGGTGCTGCCGGCCTACTGGGACTACCAGGTGCGCCTCGACGTGGGCGGCAAGCGGGGCGACAAGCTGGGCGACGGCCAGTCGACCTACTCGCTCTTCGCCTTCGGCTCCGACGACACGCTGCGCGTGGTGGCCACCGGCGGCGGGCGCAACCGCGACGTCACCATCACCTCGCAGACCACCTTCCACCGCCTCATCGGGAGCTGGAACTACCGGGCCGGCGACACCACCTTCAAGCTGACGCCGTACCTGGGCTACGAGCTGGCGAAGGTGTCCTTCGGCATCGGCACGCTCAACGCCGACCAGTTCACCGGCGGCGTGCGCGGCGACCTCGCGGTGGAGGTCTCGAACTTCTTCACCTGGCGCGCCGGCATGGACATCTTCCAGCAGACGCTGGTGGGCTCGGCGGAGCTCCCCGTGCTGGGCGGCGTGCAGTACGTCAGCTTCCCCGGCGCCGACCCCAAGGTGGGCACGCAGGAGATCCGCGCGGTCGTCCCCACCTTCGACGGCGCGCTCTTCACCGAGGGCGACTTCACAGTGGGCAAGTTCACCGCGACGCCGGGCCTGCGCGCGAGCCACGCCTTCATCGCCGGGCAGACCCGCTACGCCGTCGATCCGCGCCTGTGGGCCCGCTACGAGCTGCTCGAGTCCACGGCCATCAAGGGCTCCATCGGCCTGTACACGCAGCCGCCGGCGGGCACGAACATGCAGCCGCCGCCCTTCGGCACGCCGGGCCTCACGCACGAGCGCGCCTTCCAGTCGTCGCTGGGCATCTCGCACCGCTTCACGGACCTCATCAACGTGGACGTGACGGGCTTCTACAACCGGCGCTACGAGAACGTGGTGTCGCCGGGCGCGACGATCGTCAACCCCAACGGCACCATCACCACCACGCGCAACGCGAACCTGGGCCTCGGCCGCGCCTACGGCCTCGAGGTGATGGCCCGCCACGAGGTGTCGAAGAACTTCTTCGGCTGGGTCGCCTACACCTTCTCGCGCTCGGAGGATCGCCGCGCCGGCGGGGGCCAGGACTACCGGCTCGCCACCTTCGACCAGACGCACATCCTCACCGCGGTCGCGAGCTACAAGCTGCCGTGGGGCTTCGAGATCGGCGCGCGCTTCCGCTACGTCACGGGCCGGCCGAAGACGCCGCTCGATCACCGCTTCGACGTCTGGCAGGCCGACTCGAACAGCTTCAGCGGCACCTTCGGCCCCTCGCGCACGGCCCGCTACCGCGACTTCCACCAGCTCGATGTGCGGCTCGACAAGAACTTCGTCTTCCAGTCGTGGACGCTGACGGCCTACCTCGACGTGCAGAACGTCTACAACCAGCTCAACGTCGAGGCGACGTTCTACGACTACCGCTTCCGCACCGAGTACGAGGTGCCCGGCATCCCCATCCTGCCGATCATCGGCGTCAAGGCGACCTTCTGATGCGCGCGCACCTTCTCGTCGTCGCGGTGGTGGTGGCTGGCGCGGCCTGCGTGGAGCCGGAGGACAACCCGACCACGCTCCACGATCTGCGCGTCATCGGCATGCGCTTCGAGCCGCCAGAGATCCTCATGCCCGGCTGCAACCCGCAGCTGCTGCTGGGCGCGGCGGCCGGCGCGGCCGACGGCGGCACCATCTCGCTCCCGCCGCAGTTCCAGCAGCTGCTCGCGCAGTACGCGGGCCGGCCGCTCCAGTTCTCGGCGCTCATCTCGGACGAGGGCGGGGGCGGGCGCGAGCTGGCCTACCGGCTGCTCGCCTGCGCCAACCGCGGCGATCGGCAGTGCAAAAACGAGGGCGACTTCGTGCTGCTGCGCGAAGGCAAGACGACGGCCGGCGAGCTCACCGCGGTGGTGGCGCCGGGCCTCCAGTTCCTCGACGACGGCGCCGCGACGCCGCTGCTGCTCGAGGTGATCCAGCAAGACACCTTCCGCGGCCTGGGCGGCGTCCGGGTGCCGGTGGTGCTCGAGGTGTCCGCGCCCGACACCGGCGAGCGGATCTACGCGCAGAAGCTCATGGTGTACTCCTGCCAGTTCTTCCCAGAGCAGAAGCAGAACGTGACGCCGGTGCTGCCGGGCGTGGAGTGGCAGGGCGAGCCCTGGCCGGAGGACGAGGTCAAGGCGCACGCGGGCCGCGAGGAGGTGCGCCTGACGCCGGTGGACTTCACCGAGCTCGAGGAGCCCTACGTCGTGCCCAGCCTGCAGCTCCAGCCGGTGCAGCTGGTCGAGAGCTGGAAGATCTCGTGGATGACCACCAGCGGCACCATGAGCACCTTCAACACCGGCGGCACGATCCCCACGGGCGACACCGGGCGGCATCGCAGCAGCTGGCAGCCCGACCCGAAGGCGACGGAGCCGCGGGACGTGACGCTGTGGTTCGTGGTGCGCGATGGCCGCGGCGGCAGCTCGTGGACGAGCCGCCGCGTGCGCTGGACGCCCTGAGGGCTGACTTCAGCGCTGGGTGACGCGCACCGTCGTCTTGAGCTCTTTGCCGGTGTCGGGGTCTCTCGCCGTCATCGCGAGGATGCCCTCGATGCTCACGTCGAAGGTGATCTCCACCTTCACGCTGCCGGCCGGGCCCTGGCGGATGCCCGAGAAGGTGAACTCGCCGAGCTGCTCGTTGGCGGTCGCCTTCTCGTGGTCGCCCTGCCAGATGCGCATGATCAGCTCGGTCTGGTTGTTGACGCTCGTCGTCCCGGTGATCTGCTTCGCGTTGGGGATGGGCGAGTTCCGCGGGAAGACGGTGTGCAGCGTGCCGTCGGCCTTCTCGAGCCCCAGGTTCATGGGGATGACGTCGAGGAGCTGGATGCGCAGGTTGGTGTTGTCGGTGAGCGAGAAGCCGTAGAGCGCGGCGCCGATGGCCACGGCCTCGTCGGGGTGCACGCCCTTGCTGGGCGTCTTGCCGAAGAACTTGGTCAGCCGGTCCTGCACCGCGGGCATGCGCGTCTGCCCGCCCACGAGCATCACCTCGTCGATGTCGCGGGTCGACAGGCCCGACTCCACCAGCACCTTGGCGACGATCTTGAGCGTGCGGTCCACCATCTCGGAGCTGAGCTTCTCGAGCAGCTTCCGGGTGAACTTCATCTCGATGTTCAGGGGCTGGCCCTGCGGCGTCATCGTGATGAACGGAATGTTGAAGGGCGCCTCTTCGCGCGCGGAGAGGTCGATCTTCGTGCGCTCGGCCAGGTCCTTGATGCGCTGCATGGCGACCGGGTCGGTGGACAGGTCGATGCCCGTCTTCGACTCGAACTCCTTGAGCACGTAGCCGATCATCGCGTTGTCGAAGTCGATGCCGCCCAGGAAGATGTCGCCGCCGGTGGACTTCACCTCGAACACCTGGTTGCGGATCTCGATCACCGAGACGTCGAAGGTGCCGCCGCCGAGATCGTAGATGATGACCTTCTCGTTGACGTTGCGCCCCACGCCGTAGGCGAGCGCCGCCGCCGTCGGCTCGTTGATGATGCGCACCACCTCGAGGCCGATGAGCTGGCCGGCGTCCTTCACCGACTGGCGCTGGCGATCGCTGAAGTAGGCCGGCACGGTGACCACGGCCTTGTGCACCGGCACCTTCAGGAAGTTCGAGGCCACGTCGCGGATCTTGTTGAGGATGCGCGCCGAGACCTCCTGCAGCGTCATGTCGCGCTGCGCGATCTCGATGGTGACTTCTTTGTTGTCGGCCGACGGCTTCACGCCGTACTGCACGACCTTCTTCATCGTCTCGACGATGTCGCTCGTCGCCGTGCGGCCCACCAGGCGCTTGGCCCCGTAGATGGTGTTCTTCGGGTTGAGCTGCCACTGGCGCTTGGCCTCGTAGCCGATGAGCTCGTTGCCCTTGTCGTCCACCGCGAAGATGGAGGGGATGGTGTAGTCACCACCTTTGTAGGGGATGAGCCGCACGTTCGGCGCGCCGTCCTTGTAGCCGTCGACGAACGCCGCGCAGCTGTTGGTGGTGCCGAGATCGATGCCGATGATGGTTTCAGCGGTCACAGGCCACGCACTCTAGGCGAAGCGCGTCACCTGTCGAGGCGGGAGTAGCCGTCAATCACCTGGGCCCAGGTGAGGAGGTTCGGGCCAGCGGCGTCCAGCACCTGCGTCACCCCGACCCCGTCGACCAGGTCCACCGCTACCAGCTCCAGCCGGCTCATCGCCTGGGCCGCGGGGTCCTGGCCCGGTCCAGCCGGCGCCGGGGGCCAGGCCACCGCCGCCTGCCCGTTGGCCATGGCGAAGTAGATGACGTGCCGGGTGTCGGAGCCGGTGAGGCCCGCCCGCGCGAACTCGGCGCCGGTGGAGTAGGCCGACGACCAGGCCGGCTGGCCCGGCGCGAGGGTGCGGCTGCCCGGCGCGTAGGCGGCGTCGGCGAGCGGCGGGAGGAACGGGGTGATCAGCACCCGCGACGGGAGCGGGGCGGCGCGCAGGAGCCGGCCGCTCGACGTCGTCCCCGCGGCGTTGGAGGCGAGCGCCCAGATGCCGGTGCCGGCGACCTCGAGGCCGCCGTAGGGGGAGCCGCCGCGGACGGTGACGGGCTCGACCTCCCGCTGGCCATCGGAGCCGGGCTGCCCCGGCGTGCGCGAGGCGAAGCCGATGGGCAGCATGCCCGCGTGCGGCTCGAACAGCGCCGGCGCCACCAGCACCGTGTCGAAGGTCGAGGGCACCTTCGGCACCACCACCTCGGTGCGCAGCCGCTGCTGGCGCCGGGGCTGGAAGGAGAGGGCGGTGAAGTTGGCGTAGTCGGGCACCTGCTCTGAGCCCATGGGGCAGCGCTGCGGGTTGCTGCACAGCCCGTCGCTGTCCACGTCGGTGGCGTCGGGCACCTCGGGGCGCATGCTGAAGGCCAGGCCGGTCTGCTGCGCGTAGTCGAAGGCGCCGAGGTAGCTGAGCAGATCGACGCTGCGCAGCGCGAAGGCCGACTCGAGGTACGCGCGGCCGGCCCAGGCCTGGGCGAAGCGCAGCGTGCCCGGCTGCGCGAAGGCGAGCGAGCGGGCCTTCACCTCCTGGGGGAAGCCGAAGGCCGGCGAGGTGTAGAGGACGAAGGCGCCCGGCACCGGCACCCGCTGGCCGATGCCCGGCAGCTCCACCATGAAGTTGTCGCCCAGCAGCCCCTGCGCCGTGAGCGAGGGCACGTCGGTGGCCGAGGCCGTGACGAAGCCCGCCCAGTACGAGCCGCTGGTGCTGACGTCGGAGAAGGACACCGAGGCGCTGAAGCCCGCCGAGGCCTTCACCGGGTTGGCCCGCAGCGGGAGCAGCACGTCGGTGGCGGTGGTCGTCAGCACCGAGGCGCGCTCGAAGGCCGGCAGCCCGTCGGTGCGCAGCTCGGCGGCGGTGGCGCTGAAGGTCGTGGCCGCGCCGTCGAGGAGCGGGAAGGCCGCGAGGCCCGAGGCGTCGGTCAGCACCTCCGTCGGGCTGGCGCAGTCGCCGCCGGGGCAAGCCCACACCTTCACGCCCGCAAGCGGGCCGCCCGTGGACGCGTCGAGGACGATCACCCGGCGGCCCATGAGCACCGCCGGCACGATGGTGATGCGGGCCTCGGTGCTCACCACCACGCTGCCAGGCACCGTGGCGCGCACCCGCACCTCGCCGGCGCTCACGGCCGTGAGGCGGCCGCCCGCGGTGAGGGTCGCTGCCGTCGAGGGCTGGTCGCTCGCGTCCTTCACCGTCCACGTGGCGGCGTCGAGCGGCGTGCTGCTCCCGTCGAGGCGGAAGGCGAGCAGGTGGAGCTGCAGCGAGTCGCCCTCCACCAGGAAGCCGGTGGTCGGCGTGAGGCGCAGGAGGTTGATGTCCACCGCTGCGGGCTGCTCCGCGCAGGCGCCGTCGACGCAGGCCTTGTTCGCGCCGCACTCCGCGTGGCCGCGGCAGACGCGGGGTACGCACACGCCGCCGATGCAGGCGCGGCCCGAGGGGCACTGGAGATCGACCTGGCAGGCGGGGCTCGGCTGGCAGTGGCCCTCCTCGCAGAAGCCCGTCACCTCGGAGGTCATCGTGCCCGGCACGCCCGAGACGCAGTCCTGATCGGCCAGGCAGCGCTGGAGCTCGCGGCAGATGCGCAGGCTGCAGTCGAAGCCCGGCGGGCATTGGGTGGTCTCGAAGCGCTTGCACTCGAAGTTGCGCTGGCAGTCGGTGGTGGCCGTGCAGACGGTGAAGACCTCGCAGCGCCCGAAGGTGGCCGAGGTGCAGTACTGGCCCGTGGGGCAGTCCGACGCCTGGGCGCAGTCCGCCGCGCTGCACAGCCCCGCGCGGCAGATGAGGCCCTGGCCGCCGCACTGGAGATCCTGCGTGCAGCGCCGGGTGCAGGTGCCCTGCGCGCAGGTGTAGATGGCGAAGGCCAGCCGCGGGTCGAGCGTCGGCGCGCAGTCCTGCGGCATGGTGCACACCGGCAGGCACAGCCCCTGCGTCACCTCGCAGCGGCCGCCGGTGCCCAGGCAGTCGGCGTCGGCGGTGCAGCGCGGGCGGATGGTGCACGTGCCCGAGAGGCACTGCTGGTTCGCCGCGCACGCCGAGTCGTCTTCACACTGGCAGCGGCCGGCGCCGCAGAAGAAGCCGCTCGCGCAGTCGACGTCGCGGGCGCAGTCGGGCCGCGCGCCGCAGGTGCCGGTGGCGAGGCAGACCTGCGCGGTGCCGCACTCGGTGTCGTCGAGGCAGATGGGCCCGCACGCCCCCCGCCGGCAGCGCTGATCGTCGCGGCACTCCGCGTCGGTCGCGCAGGGGGTGGAGTTCACGGGAGGGCAGGCCGACAGCACGGCCGCCAGCACGACGAGCTGACGCATGGGCGGCACCTTAGCGTGCGGCGGCGGCGACTACATCGGCGCCGAGGGTAGGCGCCTTGCGCAGATGTCGGTGCTCGTGGTTTATGCCCAAAACGTTCGCCTCAGGAGGTTTCATGACTGGTCGTCTCACTCTTTCCGTCGTCGTCGCGCTCGCGGGCGTGTCGTTTGCCCAGCCCGTGCAGATGGTGGGCGACATCGTGGTGATCCAGGACCCGAACGGGGCCATCACCAACCTGGTGAGCGCGACGGGGGCCCTCATTCCCAGCCCGCAGGAGCAGTTCTGCCGGGCGGCCTTCAACACCGCGCGGGCCAGCGGCCTGGCCGACGCGTACGACGGCATCATCAGCTTCTCGACCTACGAGGGCTGGAGCGACCTCAACAACGTGTGGCAGGGGCCGCCCGTGCGCGCCGACGGCACGGGCTACGGCCGGGAGACGGTGCCGTGGGCGAGCACCTACGACTCGTCGAAGCTGGGCCAGTGCGTCTTCATGGGCACGCTCGGCCGCACCGTGGGCTTCATCCCCGGGCTGCCGGGCTCCGAGCCGCTGCCGTCGAGCCCCGACGCGGACTGGTCGCCGTCGCTGGGCGTCCCGCTCCCCGGCGTGAAGAGCCTCACGGGCATCGAGATGCTGGGGCACGAGTACGGCCACCACTGGCTGATGGGCATCGAGTTCGACCAGAACGATGGGCGCGGGCGCCAGCACTTCATCCGCGGCTTCGGCGGGGACAACGGCGAGAACGGCCAGGCCGGCTCGCCGAACCAGCACTACAGCCACTACGCCGACTCGCGCTCGGTGATGTACGGCGAGTGCATCACCGACCTGGGCGGCGGCTCGTTCCGCGTCGCGGGCTGCGAGCGCAAGTACAGCCAGATCGACCAGTACTTGATGGGCCTGCGCGGGCCGAACGAGGTCGCCCCGATGATGGTGCTCGAGGACCCGGCCGACCCCGGCAAGGGCGTGGACGCCATCGCCATGTCGCGCACGGCGAGCAAGACCGTCTCGGGCCTGGTGCGCCACGACATCACCGCCGACGAGATCGCCGTGGCCATGGGCGCCCGCATTCCCGCGGTGCCCAACGCGCGCACCTGCTGGCGCGTGGCCTTCGTGGTGGTGCTCGCGCCCGGGCAGACGACCATTCCCCAGACGATGCTCGACAAGGTGAACCGCTACCGGGCGCGCTGGGCGCCGTGGTTCAACTTCGCCACCGACGGCCGCGGCACCATGGACACGCGCCTGCAGGGCAACGGCTGCGTCACCTTCGGCACCGACGGCGGCGTGGTGGTGCCGCCGGTGGACGCCGGCCAGCCGGTGGTGGACGCGGGGCAGGGCGAGCCCGATGGGGGCGTGATCGACGCCGACGCGGGCGTGACGGAGCCCGACGCGGGCCCCGGCGAAGAGCTCGACGGCGGCGCCGAGCCCCAGGACGCGGGCGCGACGCCGCCGACCGACGCGGGCACGGGCTTCCCTCCCGACGACGAGCTCGGCACGCTGCGCCCGGGCTGCGGCTGCGGCGCGGCGGCGGGCGTGGAGGCCCTCGGCGCGCTGGCGCTGCTCGCCTCGCACCTGCGCCGCCGTCGCCGCTGAAGAAAGGCGGGGGCGCGGGGGGCGCGCGGCAGCTAGACTCGCCCGCATGGACGCGCGGCGCTTTCTGCAGGACGTCGGCAGCACGATCTCCACCGACTTCGACAAGAACCGAACGCTCCTCTCCTTCGAGGAGTACCTGCAGCTCTTCGCCGCGGCCCCGGCCCAGCAGGCGCGCAACGCCGCCCAGTACCTCAAGGACGCCATCGACTCCTTCGGCGCCAGCCAGGTGCCGCACCCCACGGGCACCATCCGCCGCTTCAAGGTGTTCGACGCGCTCGCCGGCGATCACGACGTGCGGGTGGCCGGCCAGGAAGAGGTGCAGAACGCGCTCTACCGGCTCATCGGCAACTTCGTGCGCGCCGGCCGCATCAACAAGCTCATCCTCCTCCACGGGCCCAACGGCTCGGCCAAGTCGTCGCTGGTGGAGTCGCTCAAGCGCGGGCTCGAGTTCTACAGCCACACCCCAGCCGGCGCGCTCTACACCTTCAACTGGGTCTTCCCGAAGGAGAAGCTGGTCAAGGGCAGCATCGGCTTCGGCGACAAGCTGACCCCGGGGGCGCTGGCGTCCTACGCGCACCTCCCGGCGGAGGACCTCGAGCTGCGCATGGTGAGCGGCCTGCGCGAGCACCCGCTCTTCCTCGTGCCGCGGGCCGAGCGCCAGAAGCTCTTCGCCGAGGCCTTCCGCGGGGCGGGCGAGGTGGTGGTGCCGACCTACCTGCTCGACGGCGAGCTCTCGGCGAAGAACCGCCGCATCTTCGACGCGCTGCTGGCGAGCTACTCGGGCGACTGGCTCAAGGTGCTGCGGCACGTGCAGGTCGAGCGCTTCTACGTCTCGCGCCGCTACCAGGTGGGCACCTTCACCGTCGAGCCGCAGATGAGCGTCGACGCCGCCTACCACCAGGTCTCGGCCGATCGCACCCAGGCCAACCTCCCCGCGGCGCTGCACAGCGTGGTGCTCTTCGAGCCGCACGGGCCGCTGGTGAGCGCCAACCGCGGGCTCATCGAGTACGCCGATCTCCTCAAGCGGCCGCTCGAGACCTTCAAGTACCTGCTGGGCTTCTCGGAGACGCAGGAGGTGCCGCTCGAGCACATGGTGCTGCAGCTCGACGAGGTGCTGATCGCCAGCTCCAACGACAAGCACCTGTCGGCCTTCAAGGAGCTGCCCGACTTCGCCTCGTTCAAGGGCCGCATCGAGCTCATTCGCGTGCCCTACCTGCGCCGGTGGAAGCTGGAGCAGGAGGTCTACGACGCGCAGGTGACGCCGAAGACCGTGGGCCGCCACGTGGCGCCGCACGCCACCCGCGTCGCGGCCATGTGGGCGGTGCTCACGCGGCTCAAGAAGCCCATCGCCGATCGCTTCGCCCCCGAGGTGCGCTCGCTCGTCGAGCGGCTGACCCCGCTCGAGAAGCTCAAGCTCTACCAGGAGGGCGAGGCGCCCGACCGCCTCACGGTGCAGCAGCAGAAGGAGCTCAAGCGGCTCGTGCCGGCGCTCTACGCCGAGTCCGACGACTACCCCAACTACGAGGGTCGCTCGGGCGCCTCGGCGCGGGAGATCAAGACGGCCCTCTTCAACGCCGCCCAGTCGCCCGAGCACGACTCGCTGCACCCGCTGGCGGTGCTCAAGGAGCTGCTGGCCATCACCCGCGACAAGAGCGTCTACGAGTACCTCCAGCAGGAGATCGTCGACGGGTACCACGATCACGCCGAGTTCGTGCGCATCGTCGAGAACGACTACCTCGACGTGGTGGACCGCGAGGTGCGCGAGTCGATGGGGCTGGTCACCGAGGCCCAGTACCTCGACCTCTTCGAGCGCTACGTGCAGACGGTGTCGGCCTGGGTGAAGGGCGAGCGCGTGCAGAACAAGCTCACCGGCGCGCAAGAGAAGCCCGACGAGGGCCGCCTCGCGGAGTTCGAGGGCTACGTGATGCCCAAGGGCGACGACCCCAACGAGTTCCGCCGCTCGCTCATCGCCACCATCGGCGCCTGGCGCATCGACAACCCCGAGCCGCAGGTGGACTACGCGAAGATCTTCCCCGATCTCTTCAAGCGCCTGTCCGACCACTTCTTCGAGGAGCGCAAGCGCCAGCTCAAGCGCAACGTCGAGCAGGTGCTCCGCTCGCTGTCCGACGAGCAGGGCGCGCTCTCGCCGCGGGAGCTCCAGCAGGCGCGCAGCACGCTCGAGGTGATGGGCTCGCGCTTCGGCTACACTGAGGCCTCCGCGAAGGACGCCATCCTCTTCCTGATGCGAAAGCGGTACGCGTGACGCAGGCCCTCGCCACCCACCTCCACCTCGAGCTGTGGGGCGTCGACGGGGCGCTGCTCGACGACGCGGTGCGCCTCGAGGCCGCGCTCCTCGCCGCCGCCGCGGCCGCCCGCTGCCAGGTGCTGGGCACCGTGCGGCACCACTTCGAGCCCCACGGCGCCTCGGTGGTGGTGCTGGTGGCCGAGAGCCACCTGTCGATCCACACCTGGCCCGAGCACGGCTACGCCGCCGCCGACATCCTCACCTGCGGCCAGACGCTGCCCGAGGCCGGGGTCGCCACGCTCCTCGAGCGCCTCGCGCCCGCGCGTCACGAGCTGCAGCGCTACGAGCGAGGGGTCGTGCAACCCCGCTGAAAAAGTAGGCCTCCTACCTTGACCGACAGGGGGTCATTAGACCAAACTCCGCCCCCCATTGCTGCCGGGCAATGGTTTCGCCTCATTCGATGGAAGGCTTCTGCATGAGTCAGGGACCCGTGATCCACTTCTTTGCCGGAAAGGGCGGCGCTGGCAAGTCCACGCTCGCCACTGCGTTCGCGCTCAACCACCTGGATGCGAACGGCAAGGAGCGGGTGCTGCTGCTGTCTCTCGAGCAGCCGGGCGGCGTCGCCGACCTGCTCAAGAAGAAGCTGGGGAGCAAGCCCACCAAGCTGCTGCCGGGCAAGGGCGCCGGCGGCCTCTTCGCTGCCGAGGTCGACCTCGAGGCGCTCGGCGCCGAGTTCGTGAAGTTCGCCCGGCCCCAGCTGCTGGCGGCCGTCACCGGCAAGGGCCAGGTGCTCTCGGAGGACGACCTCAAGAGGGTGCTCGAGGCGAGCCTGGCCAACCCGGGCGAGGTGGGGCTGCTCTTCCACCTCCTCACCCTGACCGAGGGCAAGGACTACGACCGGGTGATCATCGACGGCTGGTCCACCACCCACACGCTGCGGCTGTTCGACCACGCCTCGGCGGTGCGCAAGCTGGTCGGCCTCATCCGCGCCGAGCGCACCATGCGGCCCTCGAAGACGGCCGTGCGGGCGGCGACGCCCGTCGACGAGCTCGGCGCGCGCGCCGACGCCGTCAACGCCATGCTCAAGGACCCGAAGCGCTTCGCGGTGCACGTGTGCGCCGTGGCCGAGCCCGTCGGTGAGGCGCAGATCAAGTTCCTCATCAAGGGCCTGGCCGACCGCGCCATCACCGTGGCCGACATCATCACCGACATGATCGAGGACGGGAAGACGAGCCGCGAGGCCGCCAACCGCCGCGGGCTCCAGGCCCCGCACGTGCGCAAGTACCAGACGCTCGCCGCGAAGGTAGACCTGCTCCAGCGCCGCATCGTCGGGCCCCGCGGCTTCGACGAGGTGAAGAAGTTCGGCAAGGACTGGGCGAGCGGCAAGGAGACCAGGGCGCTCCAGTTCACACCCGCCGAGGCGCCGCCGGCGCTGGTGCGCGCGCCGTCGATGCCTCCCATGGCGGCCCCGCCCATTCCGCCCACGCGCTTCATCTTCTTCGTGGGCTCCGGCGGCGTCGGCAAGAGCTCCTGCGCGGCCGCCGCGGCCGTCACCCTCACCGAGAAGGAGGGGCCGGTGCTGCTCCTCTCGGTGGACCCCGCGCACTCGCTCTCCGACGTGCTCCAGAGCCGCCTCACCGACACCGAGACCCAGGTCAAGGGCACCAAGGGCCTCTACGCGCGCGAGATCGACTTCGCGACCTGGTTCGGCAACCTGCGCAAGAAGTTCAAGGAGCTCGCCGAGCCGCTCTTCGGCCCCGAAGGCAAGGGCGAGCCCTTCGCCCTCGACAAGGAGCTCTTCCGCAACCTGCTCGACGTGATGCCCACCGGCTTCGACGAGCTCGCGGCGCTCAGCTCCGTGACCGACGCCCTGGTGCAGGAGCGGTTCAAGCGCATCGTCATCGACCCCGCGCCGTCGTCGAACACGCTGCGCCTGCTGGAGCTGCCGGCCGTCGCCCGAGCGTGGATCGCCGCGGTGCACGCGGTGGTGAGCAAGTACAAGGCGAAGGGCGGGGCGCCGCTGCTGGGGTGGCTCGAGCAGCTCAAGGCGCACGTGGAGCGCTTCGAGAGGGCCATCTTGAACCCCACCGAGTGCCGCTTCATCGTCGTCACCCGCGCCGAGGAGCTCTCGGTGCCGGCGGCCGAGCGGCTGGTGGAGTCGCTCAAGGCCCAGAAGCTGCCGGTGGAGCGGGTGCTGGTGAACCGCGTGCTGCCCAAGACGACCTGCCTCGTCACCGAGGAGCGCCGCAAGAGCGAGCTCGAGGTGGCCCGCCAGGTCGAGAAGAAGATCGGCCTGCCCGTCACCATGGCCCCGGCCCTGGGGCGCCACCCGGCCGGCCTGCGCGAGCTCAAGGGCTTCCGCACGAGCTGGTACGCCGCGGCGGCGGTGCTCAAGAGCAAGGCCGCCTGACTCACCGCGGCGGGGGTTTCGCCTTGACGGCGGGCCCCCGCTCGACGAGACCCGCGCGCGTCCATGGCCCTCAACATCGCCCACGCGCTCGAGTTCGAACGTCCGCTCCTGCAGCTCGAGAAGAAGATCGAGGAGCTGCGCACCCTGTCGTCGGGGAGCGTGGACGTCTCGGCTGAGATCAACCGCCTCGAGAAGAAGGCGCGCCGGCTCCAGGAGGAGATCTTCAGCGACCTGACCCGCTGGCAGATCGTGCAGCTCTCGCGGCACAACGCGCGCCCCTACTTCCTCGACTACGTCAGCGAGGTCTTCACCGACTTCTGCGAGCTCGCGGGCGACCGCCTCTTCGGAGAAGACCCCAGCATCGTGGGCGGCTTCGCCCGCCTCGACGGCGAGCCGGTGCTGGTCATGGGCCACCAGAAGGGCCGCAGCACGAAGGAGAACATGCTGCGGAACTTCGGCATGCCCAGGCCCGAGGGCTACCGCAAGTCGCGCCGCCTGATGGAGCTGGCCGCGCGCTTCAACCGGCCCATCTTCACCTTCATCGACACGCCCGGCGCCTACCCCGGCATCGGCGCCGAGGAGCGCGGCCAGGCCGAGGCCATCGCCGTCAACCTCGAGGTCATGGCGGGGCTCCCGGTGCCCGTCATCTCCACCGTCATCGGGGAGGGCGGCTCCGGCGGCGCCCTCGCCATCGGCGTGGGCAACCGGGTGCTGATGCTCGAGTTCTCGATCTACTCGGTGATCAGCCCCGAGGGCTGCGCGTCGATCCTCTTCCGCGACGCCACGCGCGCCGACAAGGCCGCCGAGGCCCTCAAGGTGACGGCCCCCGACCTCATGGAGCTGGGCATCGTCGACGAGGTGGTGCCCGAGCCGGCCGGCGGCGCCCACCGCGACCCGCGGCGCATGGCCCACACGCTCGGCGGCGCGCTGCGCAAGCACCTGGGCGACCTCAAGCCGCTGACGCCCAAGCAGCTCGTGGCCGATCGCTACGACAAGTTCCGCGCGCTCGGCGCCTTCCTGGGGAAGTGACGTGGCGCGCCCCCTGATCGTCGCCATCGACGGGCCCGCGGGCGCGGGCAAGTCCACCGTCTCGAAGATCCTCGCGCTGCGGCTGGGCTTCACCCTGGTGGACACCGGGGCCATCTACCGGTGCGTGGCCCTCAAGGCGCGGCGGCAGGGCGTCGGCCTCGACGACCGCCAGGGCCTCGAGGGCGTGCTGGCGGGCCTCGAGGTGTCCTTCCGGATGGACGTGGACAAGAACCACGTCTTCCTCGAGGGGGAGGACGTCTCGGAGCTCATCCGCACCCCTGAGATCTCCATGGCGGCCAGCCGGGTGTCGGCCCAGCCGGTGGTGCGCGACGCGCTGCTGGGGCTCCAGCGCCGCCTGGCCCTGGCCGCCGAGCAGGGCGCCATCCTCGAGGGGCGCGACATCGGCACGGTGGTCTTCCCCGACGCCGACGTGAAGGTCTTCCTCTCGGCGGACCCCGCGGTGCGCGCCCGCCGGCGCTACGAGGAGCTCTTCCAGAAGGGCCACGAGAAGCCCGTCGACGAGGTGCTGGCCGAGCAGACCCGCCGCGACCGGGAGGACTCCCAGCGCGAGGTGGCCCCCCTCAAGCCGGCCGACGACGCCGTGCAGCTCGACGCCACCGCCCTGGCCCTCTCGGAGGTGGTGCACCACATCGAGGGCCTGGTGGCCGCCCGGCGGGCCTGAGGCCACCAGTTACTTTCTGCCGGCCCCGGGCGCGCCTAGACTGGCGGAACCCAAATGAAGTGGGCTCCTGACGAATTCACCGGCAAGCGCTTCGGCAAGTACGAGGTGCTGTGCCGGCTGGCGATTGGCGGCATGGCCGAGATCTTCCTCGGCTTTGCGCGCACGGGTCCGTTCGCCGGCCGCGCGGTGGTGATCAAGCGCATCTTGACGGAGCAGCGCGAGGACCCCACGGCGATGCAGATGCTCATCGACGAGGCCCGCATGACGGCCACGCTGAGCCACCCCAACGTCGCCCAGGTGATGGACCTCGAGGTGGACGGCGACGAGGTGCTGCTGGTCATCGAGTTCATCGCCGGGGCCAACATCGAGGAGGTCGTCGAGGCCTCCAGCGCGCGCAAGGAGCCGGTGCCCCTGGGCTTCGCCATCTCGACAGTGCGCGAGGCGGCCCAGGGCCTGAGCCACGCCCACGCCCACAAGAACGCGCGCGGTGAGCTCGCGCCCATCGTGCACCGCGACGTCACCCCTCGAAACGTGATGGTGGACTTCGAGGGCGCGATCAAGATGCTCGACTTCGGCATCGCCCGCGCCAAGGGCAGCGAGCGCCGCACCCAGGCGGGTATGGTGCGCGGCACGACGGCGTACATGTCGCCGGAGCAGGCCATCGGCCAGGAGCTCGACCCGCGCAGCGATCTGTTCTCGCTGGGCACCATCTTCCACGAGCTCCTCACCGGGCAGCGGCTCTTCTACCGGGGCAACCCGGGGCAGGAGATGGCCGCGGTGTACGAGGGAGAGATCGCCCCCCCGTCCACGGTGAACCGGCGCGTGCCCAGGGCCCTCGACGCGGTGGTGATGCGCATGCTCGAGCGGAAGGTCGAGCGCCGCTACCAATCGGCCCTCGAGCTCATCCGCGACCTCTCGCTCGCCACGAGCTCCACGGCCTGGTCGAAGGAGCGCTGCGCCGACCTGGTGAAGGAGCGCTTCGCGAGCCGCCAGCGCGACATCGAGAAGCTGCTGGCCCGCATTCCCCGCGCGCCGGCGCCGGCCTACCCCGAAGGGCGCACGCTCATGGCGAGGGCCCCCGCCGAGCTCTCCGACGCGGACGACCAGCCGCGGACGCTGGTGGGGAACAACCCGGTGATCGCGGGGTCGAGGGTGCCGCTCACGACCGAGCCGGGGCACGGCTTCGAGTTGCCCCCGCGAGCCACCGAGCCCGCGCGCGACGTGGCGACGGACCCTGGCCGGCCGGCCCTGGCTGCCACGCAGCCGCCGACGCCCCAGTTCCCCGCGGGGCTCTCGGCCGCGCAGCTCTTCGACGATCTGCCCGAGAACGACCGCACCCGCATCATCCCCGGGGGCTCGCTGCGCGGCCTGCCCAAGGTCGCAGACCTCCCCACGGACCCGCGCCGGGCCGCGGTGCGCCGCGGCGAGCCGTCGCGCACGCCGCTGGTCATCGCGGCGCTCCTCGCGCTGGGGTTGGGCGCCCTGGGCGGGGCGGTGCTCTACAAGGGCATGCAGCAGTCGCAGCCGCCCCCCACGCCGGCGGTGCTGGTGCGCGTGTCCATCGACGCCGACCGGCCCGCGGAGCTCTTCCTGGGCGCGCAGGCGCTCGGCAAGCTGCCGCTGACGGCCATCATCCCCTCGGGGCACCACGTGCTCGAGGTGCAGGAAGAAGACGGCAGCCGCCGCAAGCTGGTGATGGTGCTGGGGCCGGAGCAGCCCGAGACGAAGGTGGCGCTGACGCTCGACTCCCTGCCGCCGCTGCCGTAAGCGGCGGGGCATGCACACCCTGCTCGTGATGGCGGCCACCCTCGTGGTGGCCCAGGCCCCGGCCGCGCAGAAGCCCGCGACCGTCGAAGAGGCGAAGGCCTTCGTCAAGCGCGTCGACGGCGACCTGCGCAAGCTGTGGATTCGGCAGTCCGTGGCGGAGTGGATCAAGTCCACCCACATCACCGACGACACCGAGCGCAACGCGGCGGCCATGAACGAGGACGTGATGGCGTACCTCACGCGCACCGCCCGCGAGGCGCAGCGCTTCAAGGGCCTCAAGCTCGACGCAGAGACGGCGCGCCAGCTCCACCTGCTGCGCGTGTCCACCGCGCTGCCCGCGCCGTCGAACCCCGACAAGCGCGCCGAGCTGGCGGCCACCGCGGCGAAGCTCGAGGGCCTCTACGGCAAGGGCAAGTTCTGCAAGGACCCGAAGGACGAGAAGAGCTGCCGCGATCTCCAGCAGCTGAGCAAGGTGCTCGCGCAGGTGAGCGACAAGAAGCCGCCCACCGCAGAGCAGCTGCTCGAGGCCTGGGCCGGCTGGCACCAGACCTCGAAGGAGATGCGGCCGCTCTACGAGCGCCTGGTGACCCTCTCGAACGAGGGCGCGAAGGAGTTCGGCGCCGGCGACCTGGGCGACCTCTGGCGCTCGGCCTACGACATGACGCCCGCCGAGTTCGAGCAGGAGACCGACCGCCTGTGGGGCCAGGTCAAGCCGCTCTACGACGATCTCCACTGCTACGTGCGCGCGCGGCTCTCGAAGAAGTACGGCGCCGACACGGTGCCCACGACGGGCCCCATCCCCGCGCACCTGCTGGGCAACATGTGGGCCCAGGAGTGGTCCAACGTGTACCCGCTCGTCGAGCCCTACGCCGGGCAGCCCAGCCTCGACGTGACCAAGAAGCTCGCGCAGCAGAAGTACACGCCGGTGAAGCTGGTGCAGCTGGGCGAGCGCTTCTTCACCTCGCTGGGCATGGACCCGCTGCCGAAGACCTTCTGGGAGCGCAGCCAGTTCGTGAAGCCGCAGGGCCGCGACGTCGTGTGCCACGCCTCGGCGTGGGACGTGACCTTCTCGAACGATCTGCGCATCAAGATGTGCATCAAGATCGATCAGGAGGACCTCGTCACGGTCCACCACGAGCTCGGGCACAACTACTACTTCATGTACTACTACACGAAGCCGGTGCTCTTTCAGCAGGGCGCCAACGACGGCTTCCACGAGGCCATCGGCGACGCGCTCACGCTGTCGATCACGCCCGAGTACCTCAAGAAGCTCGGCCTGCTCGACGCGCTCCCGAAGGACGAGAAGGGCCTCATCAACGTGCAGATGAAGGACGCCCTCGAGAAGGTCGCCTTCCTGCCCTTCGGGCGCATGATCGACCAGTGGCGGTGGGACGTCTTCAGCGGCAAGGTGAAGCCCGCGCAGTACAACGCGCACTGGTGGGCGCTGCGCCAGAAGTACCAGGGCATCGCGCCGGCCGGCGGGCCCCGCGGCGAAGAGTTCTTCGACCCCGGCGCGAAGTACCACATCCCCGCGAACGTGCCGTACATGCGCTACTTCCTCGCGCGCATCCTCCAGTTCCAGTTCCACCGGGCCATGTGCCAGGCCGCCGGTCACCAGGGGCCCCTGCACACCTGCAGCATCTACGACAACAAGGCCGCCGGCGCGAAGCTGCAGGCCATGCTGGAGCTCGGCGCCTCGAAGCCCTGGCCGGACGCCCTCGAGGTGCTGACCGGCCAGCGCCAGATGGATGCGACCGCGATGCTCGACTACTTCCAGCCGCTGCAGGCCTGGCTCAAGCAGCAGAACCAGGGCCAGCAGTGCGGGTGGTGATGCTTCGAAAAACCTGAAGGCGAGGGCTGGACAAGCCAGTTTCCCCTCTCCTATGAGGCGCCCACCCACCTGCTTGTGGGTGGGCTACTTGAAGGACAAAAGACGCATATGGCTACTGGTACCGTGAAGTGGTTCAACGACGCGAAGGGCTTCGGCTTCATCACGCAGGATGGCGGGGGCGAGGACGTGTTCTGCCACCACACTGCGATCACCATGGACGGGTTCCGTACCCTCCAGGAGGGGCAGAAGGTCGAGTTCGACGTCACCCGTGGGCCGAAGGGCCTGCAGGCGCAGAACGTTCGCGCGATCTGATCTCGCGGCGGTGCATCACTCTTACGCGGCCCGGCGCGGGGGAACTTCGCCGGGTCGTCGTATGTCCGGGGTTGAATTCCCCGCTGCGGTGCCGCACGGTCCCCCGCCATGATGCTCCTGGCGCTGGTGATGACCGCGGCCCCCATGAACACCAAGTCTCTCGAAGCGGAGCTGACGGCGAAGCACGGTGAGGCGCAGCGCGCTCGCGTCGAGCGCGGCGTGCGGCAGGTCGCGGCCCTGTGGCGGAAAGAAGACGGCGACCTGGCCGCCTTCTGCCGTGCGCACTTCCTCGCGGCGCAGGAAGACCTCGACGCCGCGCTCGCGCGCTTCGAGAGCAACCTGGAGCAGATCGACGGGCACCTGCTGGAGATCGGCCGCGAGGTGCGGCGCCCCACGGAGCTCGACCTGGGGCCGCTGCTCACCATCGACCCGCTCTTCGCCGCGTGGGACCCCGGAGCCCACCTCACCGAGGATCTCTTCACGAGCAAGCTGGGCTTCGTGGTGCTGCTCAACTTCCCCCTCACCACGCTCGCGCAGCGCCTCGAGGCGTCGGCGGGCTGGTCGCGCCAGCAGTGGGCGCAGGCGCGGCTCGCCGGCCGCTTCGCCCGCCGGGTGCCCGCGGCGGTGCAGCAGGAGCTCACCGCCTCCCTCGCCGCCGCCGACCTCTACATCGCCGAGTACAACCTGTGGATGCACCACGTCCTCTCGGAGTCGGGGGCGCGGCGCTTCCCGAAGGGCAAGCGGCTGATCAGCCACTGGAACCTCCGCGACGAGCTCAAGGGCCAGTACGCCGACCCCGACGGCCTCGAGCGGCAGCGCACCATCATCAAGGTGATGGAGCGCATCGTGACGCAGTCGATCCCGAGGGCGGTCATCGACAACCCGCGGCTCGACTGGAACCCCTTCACCAACGCGGTGACCGTGGCCCCGGCGGACACGGTGGAGGCCGACGCCCCGAGCCGCTCCGCGGTGGCCGACCCGAAGCCCGAGCCCAACGCCCGCTACCAGCGGCTGCTCGCGACCTTCGCGGCGCAGCGGAAGGCCGACCCTTTCTCGCCGGCGGCGAAGACGGCCATCGACCGGGCCTTCGACCTCGGGGCCGAGATGCCCGAGGCGCGGGTCAAGGCGCTGCTCGAGGCCGTGCTGCAGAGCCCGCTGGTGCCGAGGGTGGCGGCGCAGGTCGAGGCGCAGCTGGGCCGCAAGCTCGAGCCGACCGACCTGTGGTTCAACGGCTTCCTCCCCCGCGGCGCCATCGCCGAGGCGCAGCTCGACGCGAAGACCCGCGAGCGGTACCCGACCGCCGACGCCTTCGCGAAGGACCTTCCCCGCATCCTGGGCGCCCTGGGCTTCCCGGCGGAGCGCGCCCGGTACCTCGCCGAGCGCATCAAGGTGGACGCCTCGCGCGGCGCCGGCCACGCGATGCAGGCGGCCCGCCGCGGCGACTTCCCCCGGCTGCGCACCCGCGTCGAGAAGGAGGGCATGAACTACAAGGGCTACAACATCGCGGTGCACGAGCTGGGGCACAACGTGGAGCAGGTCTTCTCGCTCTACGACGTCGACCACACGCTCCTGGCCGGCGTGCCCAACACCGCCTTCACCGAGGCCATCGCCTTCGTCTTCCAGGCCAAGGACCTCGAGCTGCTGGGCCTGGGCAAGCCCGGCGCAGAGCAGGACCGCCTGCGGGTGCTCAACGACTTCTGGCAGACGTGGGAGATCGCCGGCGTGGCCCTGGTGGACCTCGAGGTGTGGCACTGGATGTACGCGCACACGAAGGCCACGCCCGCGCAGCTCAAGGACGCCACGGTCGCCATCGCGAAGCGGGTGTGGAACCAGTACTACGCGCCGGTGCTGGGCGGGAGGGACACGCCGCTGCTCGGCATCTACTCGCACATGATCAGCTACCCGCTGTACCTCTTCAACTACCCGCTGGGGCACCTCATCGCCTTCCAGCTCGAGGAGCAGGTGAAGAAGACGGGCAAGGTCGGCCCGGAGATCGAGCGCATGGCGAAGCTCGGCGCCGTCACCCCCGACGCGTGGATGCTCCACGCCACGGGCGCGCCGGTGTCTGCGGAGCCGCTCCTGCGCGCGACGGCCGCCGCGCTCGGGCCGTAGCGCCCGTCACTCCAGGGCCGGGCACGTGGCCACGTCACCCGCCGTGGTGCCGCCGGGCCACGCCTCCTCGAGCCACGTCGTCTCGAAGGCTCCGCTCCAGCACTCGGTGAAGCGCGCGCCGGCGTTGGGCCCGTCGAGCAGCGTGCCCTCGGCCCGGCCCGCGCCCGTCGCGTTCCAGCGCGCCGTCAGCTCGGCCGAGGCGTCCTCGCGGGTGGTGGTGAAGCGCAGCGAGGTGGCGCTCGCGCTCCAGGTCGCGTGGTAGCCGCTCGGCGACAGCGTCGACGCCGCGCCCGGCCGGAGCTGGAGCTGCAGCGCCAGGCTCGCGCCGGGCAAGGCCTCGAGCTCCACGCGCTCCACCGCGTCGAGCGGGGAAGGGAGCGCGAGGAGCTCCCGCACGGGGCCCAGCGGCGCTTGAAGCGTGAAGCGGCCGGCGCGCAGCGTGGCGCCCGCGAGCGTCTGGCCAGCCATCACCTCCGCCGGCTGGCCGCCCAGCGCCTGGGCCGTGAGCGACCACGTGAAGCGGCTGGGCTCCTCGCGAGCCATCTCCAGGCTCACCGTCGTGCTGGGCGCGCTGCCCGCGGCGAAGGGGCCCCAGGCGCGGCCCTCAGCGGTGCGACTGGTGGGCGCGCTCGCGCGGGCCTGGTCCATCACGCCCAGGAGGCGGTCGAGCAGCCCGTTGACCTCGCCGGCTGCGGCGCGCGTGGCCGTCCACGCGCGGGAGGGGCCGGTGGCCTCCGGCAGGGTGAGCCGGAGGTCGCCCCGCCAGGGGAGCGCGGAGGCGAAGACGAGATCGTCGTCGGACCAGTTGCCGCCGCAGCCGAGCGCGAGCAGGAGCACGAGGAGCGGGCGCCAGGCGAAGGACATGGCTCGTCAGCCTCCGAACTCGTAGTTGAGGAGCAGGCCCGCATCGACCGCGAGGAGGCTCCGGGGCCCATCGACGTCGAGGCCGAGGTACGAGAGCCGCGCGCGGCCCACCAGCGACAGGCCCAGGCCCAGGCGCACCCGGAGGCCGGCGACGAGCCCGGGCAGCACCGCCGAGGTGCTCTGCTCGGTGAAGGCCGGGTCGGTGAAGGCGCGGGTCAGGAAGAGCAGGCCCAGCCGAACGCCCGCGAAGGGCAGCAGCCGCGCGTCGCGGTTCCATTCGTAGAGCGCACTGAGGCCGACGGAGGTGACTCTGGCGTCCCACGCCTGCGGCGCCACGAGCGGAGGCGCGAGCTGCCCCGACGCCCAGCCGTAGCTCCCGTCGAGCGACAGTGCGAGCCCGCCGAGGAGCACCTGGTGCAGGGTCAGCTCGCCGCCCAGCGCTGGCGAGGAGGGGAGGGTGGGATCAGAGAGGACGAGGTAGTGGGCGCCCACCGCCGCGCTCCAGTGTCGGCCCGCGGACGAGGCGCCGCCGGGGCTGCGCACCGGGTCGCGCGACGGTGAGGCGTCGGTGAAGTCCACCTCGCCCACTCGCGCCGCGCCCGCCTCGGGCACCAGCGCGGTGGCCAGCCGGAGGCGCTCGCCGGCGCGCCGCTTGAGCCCGTAGCGGCCCGCGGGGAGCGCGAGCTGCGCGGGGCCGGGGCCCTTCTGCAGCTCGCCCGCGACGAGGCCGCGCGGGTCGGCGACGACGTAGTGGCCCGGCGCCGCGGTGGCGTCGAGCACGAGGCCTTGCGCGCCCAGCCGGCTCAGCGGGGGCCAGCTGCCCTCGAGCGGCGGCAGCGCCTGGCCGGCCCGGCTCGCGACCCAGGCGAGCAGCTCCGCGGGAGTCACGACCGCGTCGCCGTCCGCATCGGCGGCGCCGCGCAGGCCGTTGGTGACGTGGAAGGACAGGTGGCTGGCGCCGGTGAGCTCGCTCGCCCACGCGGCCTCGCCCCGCGCCTGCGAGGTGAAGAGCGCGAGCCCGGGCACGCCGCGCGTCTCGAGGCGCAGCGTCGGCGGCTCGCGCGGGCCCGCGGCGGGCTCGCTCCCGCTCAAGTCGAACAGCGCCAGCCGCCGGCTGGCCGGGCTCGTCTGCAGCAGCGCGCCCAGCGTGGCCAGGGGGAGCCGCCCGCGGCCGAGCAAGAGCTCGCCGCCCGCCACGTGCGCGGCGCACCAGACGAGCAGCTCCGTCTCCTGGCCCGCGGCCGTCGCCTCGCGAACGCGCGCCTCGAGCTCGCCGAGCGCGAGCAGCACCGCGTCGGGGCCTACGTCCACCAGCAGGAGCGCGTCGGCGTCGGCCAGCCCGCCGTGGGCCACGAGCACCTCTCGCACCCGCGCCGCGTCAGCCTTCGCCGACTCCAGCGGGAGGGTGCCCTGGCCCGCCTCGGTGCTTGCGATGAAGAGCCCGAGGCGCCGGGGAGGCTCGGCCCGCGCGGCCGGCCCAGCCAGCCCCAGCGCCGCGGTGAGGATCAAGAGCTGGGCAGCGCGGCGGGCCATGGGCGAGCCCGTCTAACGCGGTCCGCCGCCCGTGAGCGTGGAAAGGCGATCTGCCCGCTGCTATGGCCTTGGACATGACTCGAACGATCATCGCCCTGTCCCTCGTCGCGACGCTGTCGGTCGGCTGCTCGCTCACCCAGCGCCGGGACACCGAGAAGGCCATCGCCCAGTCGCTCATCTCCGACGAGCAGGAGTTCCAGCTCGGGCTGCAGGTGCACGAGGCGCTCAAGCAGGAGAACGTGAAGTTCCTCGAGAACCAGAAGGTGGAGCTCTACGTCGAGGCGCTCGCTCGCAAGCTGATCGAGCACGCCAACAAGGAGCGGAAGCTGGAGTGGAAGTGGTTCGTCATCGACGAGCCCGAGACGGTCAACGCCTTCGCCACGCCCGGCGGTCGCATCTACGTCTACACGGGCCTGCTCCTGGCGGCGGAGAACGAGGCCGAGGTGGTGGGCGTGATGGGCCACGAGCTCGGTCACGTCGTCGGTCGTCACTCGGCGCGGCAGCTCGTCGCCACCTACGGGCTCCAGACGGTGGTGGACATGGCGCTGGGCAAGGACGCCGGCGACGTCGCCAAGGTGGCCGCGGGCCTGGTCGGCAAGGGCTCGCTCATGGCCTATGGCCGCGACATGGAGCTCGAGAGCGATCAGTACGGCGCGCGCTATGCCTCGGCGGCCGGCTACGACCCCCGCGGCCTCGCCAGCTTCTTCGAGAAGCTCAAGGCGAAGTACGGCGACACCGGCCCGGTGCTGACGTGGATCTCCACGCACCCCTCGAACTCCGATCGCATCACCAGGGTCACCGAGCTCGTCGCCGCCGAGCGGCTCAACGGCGCGGAGCTGGGCGTCGACTCGCTCAAGGCGATCCAGGCCGAGCTGCGCAAGAAGTGACGGCTTCCTTGAGCCCGTGCCCGCGCCGGCCTAGAAAGTCGAACCCTTTACCGAGGACTTCATGAAGCGATACTTCGGCATCATCGTCGCCATCGTCGGCGTCACGGCCTCCATCGTCTGGACCATGCGCAAGTGGGACTCCAAGACGGCGGAGGCGGCGCGCGAGCTGAGCCTGGCGAAGCTGCGCGGTGACTACCTCGAGCGGGCGGCCTGGCTGCGCAACGTGCCGGAGCAGAAGGCCTACATCGACGAGAACCAGAACTTCATGCGCTGGTACTTCAAGGGCGTCACCGAGCACCTCAACAAGCACGGCGGCAACCGCGAGTTCGACGACTACCTCCAGGAACTCGACGCCCGCTCGGCCAAGGCCAAGGACGACACCGGGGGCAAGTTCGAGGAGAAGAAGGCGGTCTACGACTACACGCGCAAGGTCTTCGACTCGCTCAAGAAGGGCGACTACGCGCCCTGGTGGAGCGCGACGAACAAGGGCATTCGCCTCGACATCCTCAGCGCCGACACCCTGCGCGTCGGGCCTGACGAGCTGATCCACATGCCGGTGGTGGTGTGGGGCCTGCCGCGCGAGGAGCGCGTCGATGATCGCGGCACCCGGCGCGTCACCGTGGCGGCCAGCTTCCGCTTCAACTGGAAGCTCTACGACGAGAAGGAGAAGCTCATCGCCGAGATCCCCGGCGAGGGCGGCCCCGACAGCCGCGTGGACTGGCCCGACCGCTACGTGAAGTTCTTCCCCCCGATGGTGGTGATCGGCCACTACAACATCGACAAGCTGCCCGCGGAGGCCAAGACGGTGGAGATCGTCTGGAGCATCTCGGCGCGCTCGCCGACCGGCGGCGACATCAACGCCGACTACACGTGGAAGAGCGAGGTGCCCGCGGCCTGGAAGCTGGGCGCCGGCGAGGGCTGGAAGGGCGCCACGGAGTCGGTGCGGCCCGAAGAGGAGATCGACGCGAACCTCGGCAAGAAGGGCAAGCGCTAGCCCGCCCCCCCTTCAGTCGTGGAAGCCCACGACCTGCCACGCTGCGCCGGCCTGGCGCAGCAGCAGCACGGTGGCGTGACCTGAGACGTTCGCCACCGCCACGAAGGTGTTGGGCGCGCGCCAGCCCCAGGCGCTCAGCCGCTGGGGCGGCTTGCCGTACTTCTTCTCCATGTCCGCGGGGCTGAGCACCTCCACGCCGTAGAGCTGCAACAGCTCGGTGCGGCGGGAGCGCAGGCTCTTGCCCCACTCCGACTTGAGCTCGTCGGGGCGATCCACCCGGCGGCCCTCGAGGAAGAAGGGGAAGCCCGCGCGCGCCACCAGGCGGCTGGGGTCGCCGCCGATGAGCTCCGTCAGGAAGCCGCGAGCGACGACCTCCACCTGCGCCTTCGGCTCCAGGGCGAGGTACTGCTCGAGATCGGTGTCGAGCCCCGGGAGCACCGGGTTCGACTCCACCACGCCGTACTGGCGCACGAGCGCCTCGAGGGCCGCCGCGCGGTCCACCTCGTTCATGGTGGGGATCTTCTGGATGAGCCGGCTCACCTCGTCGGCGCCGCGCGGCCTGGCGGCTCCGGCGGGGGCGGGGGCCGGGGCGGCGCGGGTCTCCTCGCCCGCGGGGGCACCGGCGGGCTCGGCGGCAGGCGGGGCTTCGGGCTCCTGGGCCAGCAACAGGCCCAGGGCGTAGGCGGCGAGATCGATCACCCCCTGGCTTCTAGCGTGACTCGACCCCCGTCGGCACGAAGCACGCGCTGCGCGAAGGCCGCCTGGCCGCTAAGGTGCGAGGCCTCGCATGTCGGACATCAGGAACCTGCTCGCGCGCGCCCAGGAGGCGGAGACCCGGGGTCGGAAGGAAGAGGCGGCGCGGCTGCTCCTCGAGGCCGCCGCGTGGTACCGCGATCGCCAGATGCTGCGCCGCGCCGCCCAGATGTTGCGCCAGGCCCGCCGCGTCCAGGGGCTCGTCGCCCTGGCCGAGGCCGAGCCCGGGGCGCCCTTCGACGAGTCGCCCTTCGGCTTCGACGAGGCCGGTGGCCCCGACGCCGACGCGGAAGGCGAGGGCGAGGGCGAGAGCGAGCTCCGCCGCGATCGCCGGACGCTCGTGGAGCAGCGCACCCCGCAGCTGGCCGACCCCGGTCTCGACGCCTGGTGCTCGTTCTGCTGTCGACCCCGGCAGGAGGTGGGGCCGCTCGTCGCGGGGCCCGCCGGCGCCTTCGTCTGCGCCGGGTGCGGCCAGCGCGCCCTCGAGCTCCTCGGCGGGCCCGGGGCCCCGCGCGACGCGAGGCCCACCGTCGAGCTGCCGACCCTCTCGCCGCCCCCTGCCGCCCACGAGCTCCCGGCCCAGCGCCGGGCGCGGGAGCGCTTCGCCCGGGCGCCGGCGCGGCTGACGCTGGTGCTGGGGCCCGAGGGCGCCGGCAAGTCCACCTGGCTCAAGACGCTCGCCGAGCCCCTCACGCCGCCGCTGGCGCACCTGGGTGGCCCGCTGCTCGTGCTGGAGGTCGCGCGCGCGCTGGGGGAGGACGACGAGGCGCGGCTGCTGGGCTGGCTCGACGAGCGGCCGGCGCACCGCGCGGTGCTGGCGGTGCGC
>CAYUZK010000012.1:7463-57756 GCA_964449625.1 uncultured Archangium sp. | reverse complement strand
GTCCACCGCGTTGTGGTGCTCGGTGATGCCCAGCGTCCAGCAGATCATCGCGCGGCCGGCCGTGGCGTAGTCGCGCGCCATGCGGCGGATGAGCTCGGCCGGCACCCCGGTGAGGCGCGAGACGCGCGCCAGGTCGTAGCGCGCGATGACCTCGCGCCAGGCCTCGAAGCCCGAGGTCGCGCTGCGGATGAAGGCCTCGTTGGCGAGGCCCTCCTCGAGGATGACGTGGGCGACGCCGTTGGCGAGCGCGACGTCGTGCCCCACCTCGAGGCTGAGCCAGCCGTCGGCCCACTCGGCGCTGGCCGTGCGGCGCGGGTCGATGACGTAGAGCCGGGCGCCGCGGTGCACGGCCTTGAGCACGTGGTGGAAGTAGATGGGGTGCGCGTCGCGCGCGTTCGAGCCCCACAGGAGGATGACGTCCGTCTCCTCCACCTCGCGGTAGCTCGAGGTGCTTCCACCTGCTCCGAAGACCGTCGCCAGACCGACGACGCTAGGCGCGTGTCATGTTCGATTGCAGCTGTCGATGTTGTTCGACCCGATGGCCCCGCGGATGAACTTCTGCGCCGCGTAGTTCACCTCGTTGGTGGACTTGGAGCAGCTGAAGAGGCCGAAGGTGTTCGGCCCGTGGCGCTCGACGGCGGCGCGGATGCCGGAGGCCGCGCGGGTGAGGGCTTCGTCCCAGCTGGCGGGCCGCAGCACGCCGTGCTCCCGCACCAGGGGTTCGGTCAATCGGGGCAGCCGCGGTGCCCGCATCCCGTTCTTGCGCATGCGCACGACTGTAGCCGTACGCCGCGCGGCCCGGGTGCGCCGCGTGTGCCGCGTTGCGTCGGCCGTCGCAGGATTTGCGCATTAGCGGCAAGGTGGCGCGCCCTCGACGTGGACCTCTTTCGGCGCGCTGGAGCCGGCGCCGCGCGCGGCCGTCGAAGCGCCCCTCGCGACGTGCCCAGCGTGCGTGCAGGCCTTCAGCGCGCTCAAGCGCAACGTGGAGCTCGAGGAGTCGGCGCCCGCGCCGTCAGCTTCCGCGCCGGTACGCCTCCGAGCCGAGGCCGCGGCGCTGCTCGAGCCGGCGACACCGCGGTGGGCCTGGTGGGAGCGACCCCTGGCGCTCAGCCTCGTTGGCGCGGCGGTGGTCTGCGCTGTGTTCGCGGTGGACGCGGTGGTCACGCATCCCCCGCGCGCTCCGCGGTCGATCAGCGTCGGGCGCTGAGCGGGTACCGCCCTCACTGACTGTTCACGGATGCGCGCAAGCCGCAGCCTTTCTTGAACACTCATCCCGCCACGTACGCCGCGGGCGCCCCGCGCATCACCGGATTCGGGAGGATCCGCTGACGGGCAGGCGGGCTACGCTCCCGCGCCATGGCCCCTCCGAAGAAGCCGCTCTTCGAGCCCGATGAGGTGACGGCGCCCCTCGCGGCGAGCGCCGACGAGGCCCTGCCCGAGGGCGAGGTGCCCGGCGCGCCCCCCGAGGCCGACGTCGTCGCCTCGCGTGCGCTGATGGTGGCCGTGATGCTGGAGCGCGCCCGGCTCGAGACGAGCGGCGAGGTCGCCGCGCTCGCGAAGCTCACCGGCCTGGTCGAGGGGCACGGGCTCCTCGGCAACCTGGGCGTCGAGGGCCTCGCGCTCTTCGAGGCCGACCCCGGGGCCTGGACGCCGGACGATCTCGAGGCCGTGCGCTGGACCGCTGAGGAGCTCCACCTGCTCCTCTGGGCGCTCGGCCGCGTCGCCCCCCCGTCGCCCGACGCCCGTGCGGACGGCGCGGCCCTGGTGGCGTTGCTCCCGCTCTCTGGCGACGTCGCCGCCTTCTTCACCGGCGCGACCTTGCTGCCGCTCGAAGAGCTCGAGGCGCAGCGCGTGCTGTGGGAAGCCGTGCTCCAGGCCGTGGAGAGCGAGGTGTACGCGCGCACCCTGCTGGAGGACCCCGCTCAGCACGCGGGGGACCCCGAGGTGGAGGAGCTCCTCGCCGCCGCTGCCGCCGAGGGCTTCGACCGCGTCGCCGCCGCCGCCCAGGGGCCCACGCAGGAGCTCGTCCTGGGCCTGCGCTTCTGGTCGCGCGCGCTCCTCGACTCGGCCTTTGGCGACGGCAGCGCCTCCGGCCCCCAGCGCCTCGACGCCGCGCAGCTGTTGGCCCTCGGCGAGCTCGAGCTAGCGACGCTCTACGGCATCGCGCACACGCGCCTCGGGGCCTGCGCCTGGCTGGTCGAAGGCGACCACCTCGAAGACGAGGCCGACGCCGCGCCGTGACCTGAGGCAGAAAGTTGCGGGCGGCGCGGAGCGCGCGACACTCCTGATGCAGCCTGTTGCACCAGGAGAAAACGCCATGGCCTTCGACGTCGTGATGTACGGCTCCCTCGCGGTCCCCGAGCGGAACCTCGAGGAGTGGCTCGTCAGCCCCGTGGAGCCGACGGACTACCCGTGGCTCGACGAGGTTGGCGGGGTGGACGTGGTGCAGGACACGCCCGAGGCGCTCCTCACCAGCTTCGCGGAGCAGGCGCTCGCGCCCCACGAGATCTTCGACGTCACCCTCGTCGCCGGCCGCCTCATCGTGGCCTGCTACGTGTCGGAGGATCGCTTCCGCGAGACGAGCCAGGCGCTGGCGCTCCTCGTCGCGTCGGCGGCGCCCTTCGGCGGCGTGGGCGAGCTGTGCTGCTCGGGCTACCAGGGCATTCGCTTCGGCGAGCGCATCACGGTGCGCGCGGGCCGCGCCACCTGGAGCACGCTGCCGGCCGACGAGCTCTCGTGGCTCGAGCGGCTGCCCGCCTTCCAGGCGCTCGACGCCCGCATCCATGAGCGCTTCGACCGCCTCGTCGGGCGCCCGGGCGGGCCTGTGGACCCGCGGCGCTCCCGGTGGGTAGTGCACCCCTTCACCGGCCGCAAGGTGCGCATGCCCGACGACGGCGCCGCGCGCGAGTAGCGCCTGTCAGAAGCTGGCCGCCACGCCGACGCTGGCCACGTGCCGCAGGTAGAGGAAGCCGTTGCCCGGCAGCACGTTGACGTACAGCGCGTAGCGCAGGTCGAGGTCGAGCCACTTCGTCAGCGGGCGCACCAGCTTGAGCGTCGCGTTCGACGCGTTCTCGGCGTCTTCCACCACCGTCAGGTCCGGTGAGAGGTACACGCCATCGGGGAAGCTCGAGAGCTGCAGCGTGGCCGAGGCCACGGCCGTCACCTTCCACGGGAGCCGCAGCCCGCCAGTGACGCTGAGCCGGTGCCGGCGGATCGTCTCGCCGTAGGAGTTCGAGGTCTGGTCCACGTAGGCGTAGCCGAGGGTGACGTGGAAGGGGCCCCGGTAGGTGTACGAGAGGCCGGCGCCGAGCACCGCGTCCTGTCGCGTCAGCACGGGGACAGGCATGCCCTCGGGGCCGGGGTAGGGCGTCGCGTTGGCGTTGTAGGTGCGCGGGTTCCACGCCCCGAAGGCCGCGATGCTGTGCCGGCGATCGAAGCGGTACCGCGCGGTGAGGGCGCCGTCGGGGCCCCAGAAGCTGTAGGCGAAGCGGTTGTAGAAGAGGAAGCGGTGGGCGCTCACGTTGAGGCGCACGTCGAGGTGCGCATCGGGCAAGAAGTCCACCACCGCGCCGCCCACGAGGTCCGTGTAGTCGCGCTCTGCGCCGCGGCGATCGCGCACGCGGCCGGCGAGGCCCACCTGGAAGTAGCGGCCCAGGGCCACCGTGGACTCGAGCTGCGCCGCCTGCACCACCGTGTCTTCGGTGGGGAGCTGGAAGAACTTCCGCGCGGCGATGTCGTAGGCGCCCACCACCCGCCAGCGGTCGAAGAAGACGGCTTGGGCGTCGACCTGCCCGAGCGCGAAGGCGAAGCCGTCGGGCTGGGTGCCGATGCCCTCCGACACGAAGTCGCGGCGCGCGTTGGAGTCGAAGCCCGGGCCCACCCACACGCGCCCGTGCGCCTGGAACTCGGCCGCCGTCGCGGCGGACGCGAGCAGGAGACTGACGAGAGCGGGGGCCCACCTCACGAGGCGCCGGAACTTAGCGGACAAGTGCCCGCGCCGTTACAGTCACGCGCGATGCGTCCTCTCCTGCTCCCCGTCCTGTCCCTGGCCTGTCTCTCGGCCTGTCAGTCCCTCATCAGCTTCAGCACTGAGCAAAAAGGGGAGGCCGTCATCCCGGGCAACCCGCTAGGCGCGGTGCTGGGGGCCTTCCCCCAGGTGGGCGGCTTCTCGAACATCGACTTCTCTCAGAACCAGGATTTCAAGAACAACAACACCGAGCGAAACCTCGTGCGCACCACCCGGGTGACGGCGATGACGGTGCGCATCCTCTCTCCGGTGGACCAGGACTTCGGCTTCCTCGACAGCCTCGAGGTGTCGGTGAAGGCGGCCGACCAGGAGCAGCGAGTCGCCTTCAAGACGGGCATCGCGCAGCTCGACCTGCCGCCGCCGACGCCCACGCTGACGCTCGACCTCGACGACGTCGACGTCGCGTCCTTCGTGCGCGCCTCGTCGATGACCATCATCGTGCGCGGCTCGGGGCGGCAGCCCAACCGCGACACGCGCCTCGAGGCCTCGGTGAAGCTGCTCGTGGGCGCGGGCTTCCCCGACGGGACGTGAGCCCTACCGGAGGTCGGCCGCGCGCTGCTGGAACTCGTCGGCCCTGCGCTTGAGCTGCTCGGCGAGGCCCTGCAGGCGCAGGCGCTCGACCTCGAGCTCGTCGAGGTCGCCGTCGCCGCCGCCCGCCAGGCCGCGCGCACCGCCCACCTGGGGCCGGGCGTCGGAGGCGTTGGTGACGCGCACGCCGGAGCTGTCGTAGCCGCCCGCGGCGCTCTCCCTGCTGGGGGGCGGCCCCAGCGAGTCGTTCGACGCGCCGCCGGCGCCGGCGGTGGTGCTCTGCGAGCCGACGCTGTTTCCCACCTCGAAGGCCGGCTGCGGCGAGGTGCCCTCGGGCGAGGCGTCGCGCGGCGGCTGGCTGGCGAACTGCGTCGGCGGCGCGAGCGGGGTGGTGGTGGTGCGCTGCACGCGCAGGCGGCGATCGCCGTCGTCGAACATCGACTCCTCGCCCATGAAGCGCTGCACGCGGCGGTCGAGCTCCACCTCTTCGCGGCGCTCGGTGATGCGCGCCTGGAGCGCCTTGAGCTCGCGCCGCACCTTCTCTTCGTTGTCGCGCAGCAGGTCGGCCTGCTCGAGCAACTCCTCGGGGTCGTCGGACGGCCTCACCGCGCCCAGCGTCGGCAGCTGCGCAGCGGGCAGCGTCTGGCGCAGGGCCTCGCGCTCGGCGCGCACGCGGCGCATCTGGTCGATGAGGCCCTGTCGCCGGGCCCGGTCGGTCTGCCGGTCGAAGTCGGCGCGCAGGCGCGACAGCTCGCCCGACAGCCCGTCGAGGAGCGCCAGGTTCGCCACCTCGAGCTCCGACTCCCGGCCGCCGGCGCGCTGCGCGAGGTCCGTCAGCACGCCCGACAGCTCCTGCGAGCGCTTGAGGGCCGCGTCGAGCTCGCCGCCCGGGAGCAGCTTGCCCTGCGACGCCGCCTTGAGGGCCTCGATGCGGCTCGAGAGCACCGACAGCTCGCTGCGGTGCTTGAGCTGCTCCGCCTTGAGGGCCGACACCTGCTCGCGGGCCGCGCGGCTGCTGGCCCTCAGCGCGTCGAGAGACCCCGCGGCCCAGGCCGGCGAGGCGAGGAGGCAGGCGGCGAGGGCGGCGGCGAGGAGCTTCATGGCAGGGTCCACTTGAGCAACGGCGGTGCCAAGGTCTGCCCCAGAAAGTCCGCCAATTCCAGTTGCTTGGCCGGGTGTGCGACAGTGGCGCCTCGTGGAAACCCGGCGATCGACAGTTTTTCGAGGGGTGCGATGAAGCGGCCGCCCTCGGCGCTGTGGCTGGTGCGCAAGCCGGTGGGGGTGACGAGCGCCTCGCTGGTGGAGGACTTCCGGCGGGCCCACGCCGGTGACTTCACCCTCAAGGTGTCGCACGGCGGGGTGCTCGACCCCTTCGCCGAGGGCCTCGTGGTGCTGCTGGTGGGCGCGGCGAACCGCCTCTTCGAGCGGCTCCACGAGGTGCCCAAGCGCTACGTGGCGCGGGTGGCCTGGGGGCTCGAGACGGCGACGGGCGACGCCGGCGGCGCGGCGGCGCGGCGCGGCGACCCGGCGGGGCTCACCGGCGAAGGGCTCGAGCGCGCGCTGTCGGCCTTCGTGGGGTGGACGGCGCAGGTGCCGCCCGCGACGAGCAACAAGCGGGTGGGCGGTGAGCGCGCGTACCAGCGGGCGCACCGCGGCGAGGTGGTGGAGCTGCCCGCGCAGCAGGTCTATTGCCACGCGGCGCGCTGGCTCGCGCACGCGCTGCCCGGCGCGAGCACGCTGGAGCTCTCGGTGCGCGGCGGCTTCTACGTGCGCAGCCTCGCGGTGGACCTCGGGCGCGCCCTCGACGTCGGCGCGCACCTCTCGGCCCTCGAGCGCACGGGCCTTGGACCGTGGACGGCGCCCGCCTCGCCGGTGGCGCTCACCGGCCGCGCGGTGCTCCCGTGGCTGCCGTCGCTCGAGCTGAGCGACGCCGAGTGGGGCGCGCTGCGGGGCCAGGGCACCGTGCCCGCGCGACCTCTGACGGCGCCCGAGTGGCCGCTGCCCAGCGGCTTCCCCCCGCCGACGCCGTGGGTCCGCGCCTTCCACCAGGGGCGCCTCGTCGCGCTGGTGGGCGCGGGGCCGCCGGTGCTGCTGCCGGGCGGGGTGTGACGCGGGGCTGCGCGCCCTTCAGCGCCCCGCGGGAATGGTGAGGAGCGGCACCGGGAGCGAGCCGCGGCCGGCCTGCATGTTGAAGAGCTGAATGAGGAGCATGAAGGTGCTCTTGGTCTCGAGGTCGTCGTCGGCGACGAAGAACCAGGTGCCGCGGTGCTTCACCTTCACCGCGGCCTTCGCCGGCTCGTCCCGGCTCCAGCGCACGCGGAAGGTGCCGTCGAGCACCCGCTGCCAGTCGTAGCGCTCGTCGCCTACGTCTCTGGTCACGGTGACCAGGCCCGCCGCCTCGTGCGCCGGCGGCACCTCCACGCCCTGCGAGAGGTAGAACATCGCCCCCAGCACCGAGCGCAGGCGCAGGCGCAGGGCGCCGGGGTCCTTCCGGGTGAAGTCCTCCGTGAGGCGAATGCGCGTCGTGTCGGCCGGCAGCGCGAGGAGCTCGTGCACCGTGCGCCACGGCTCCACCGTCGCCGCCTCCTCGTCGAAGTAGAGGACGCCCGTGTCGCCCGTGCCTTCCTCGCGCACGATGCCCAGCGAGAGCTGCTCGGCGAGCTGGAGCACCCGCAGCGCGCGGGTGAGCGAGATGAAGCGCGAGGCGTCGGGCGGGAGGTCGGGCGTCGGCCCGGTGGCCGTGGGCGCGTTGGTGACCTCGTTGAGGCGGTCCACGGTGAGGTGCAGCACGCGGGCGATGCTCCAGCCCGACGAGGCGACCATCACCACCGTCTGCAGCGCGATGGGCGCGACCAGGCGCTTGACGAAGTCGTCGCCGCGCACCGGCGTGAAGGTGGTGGTGGGCGTCACCGACATCGAGCCGCCGACGCTGCCGGTGCCGCCCAGGCCCGGGGCCGGCAGGAGCGTCGCCGAGCCGCCCAGCCCGAGGGAGCTGGCCATCGTCTGCTGCGTGGTGAGGCTCGCCACGTCGAGGAAGGCCGGGGTGTCTCGGTACCGCAGCCGCACGATGTTCAAGAGGAACTGCGTGTCTTGCGTGAGCGCCAGTTGCTCGTTGTAGGCGCCCTGCACGTCAGGGAGCGTCTGGGCGCCGAGCGTGGCGCAGCCGCTCAGCCCCAGGGCCACCGCCAGCACCACCAGCCGCGCCTCGAGCGTCGAAGACATGGCGCCCCTCTACCAGCGCCCCCGGCGGCTGGCTCACTCGAAGCGCAGGGCCGCGGCGCGAGCCCACTTACGTCAGCCCTCGTCGCCCGGCTGCTCGCCCTTCTGGATGAAGCCGTACTTCTCGAGCTTGTAGTAGAGCGCGCTCGTCTTGATGCCCAGCAGCCGGGCGGTCTCGGTCTTCACCTTCTTCGCCTTCTCGTAGGCGCGCTCGATGAGCTGGCGCTCGAGATCCTCGAGGATGTCGGGCAGGGGCCGGTCGCCGTGCGGCACGGGCAGGGTGCCGTGGCTCTGGGCGGCGCGGGCGGCCGGCGACTGGAGGAAGGCCGGGAGGTCCTGCTCGTCGAGCTGTGCGCCCTCGGCGAAGACGAGCGACTGCTCGACGGCGTTCTCGAGCTCGCGCACGTTGCCCGGCCAGGCGTAGCGGCCGAGGGCGGCGAGGGCGGCGGGCGAGAGGCCCTTCACCGCGGCGTTGATGCGGGGCGCGTGCTTGGCGACGAAGTGCCGGGCGAGCACCGCGATGTCCTCCGGGCGCTCGCGGAGCGCGGGCAGCTCGAGGGGCACCACGTGGAGCCGGTAGTAGAGGTCTTCGCGGAAGCGGCCGGCGGCCACCTCGGCCTTCAAGTCGCGGTGCGTGGCGCAGACGACGCGCACGTCGACCTTCACCGTGTCTTCGCCGCCCACGCGCTCGAACTCGCGCTCCTGCAGCACGCGCAGGAGCTTGGTCTGCACCGTGGCGCTGATCTCCCCCAGCTCGTCGAGGAAGATGGTGCCCCCGTCGGCGAGCTCGAAGCGGCCCAGCTTCTTCTTCACCGCGCCGGTGAAGGCCCCGCGCTCGTGGCCGAAGAGCTCGCTCTCGAGCAGCGTCTCGGCGAGCGCCGCGCAGTGCGTGACGATGAAGGGGCCGGCCGCGCGCGGCGAGAGCTCGTGCAGCATGCGCGCGACGAGCTCCTTGCCGGTGCCCGACTCCCCGTGGACGAAGACGGTGGCGTCGGTGGCGGCGGCGCGGCGCACCTGGGCCAGCAGCCGCTGCACCGGCTCGCTCTCGCCGACGAGGGTGACGCCCACGCGGCCGTGCGCGTCCTTCGTCAGCGCCTCGCGGGTCGCCTCGAGCTTCTCGACCTTCGCCCGCACGCGGGACAGCTCGAGCGCCGCGTCGACCTTCGCGCGCAGCACGTCGGGCGTGAAGCCCTTCTCGAGGTAGTCGCTGGCGCCCTCGCGCATGGCCTCCACGGCCGTGGCCACGGTGGCGGCGCCGGTGACCATCATCAAGACGACGTGCGGGGCGAGCGCCTTGACGGCCTTCACCACCTCGAGGCCGTCCATCACGTCCATCTTGAGGTCGGTGATGACGAGGTCGGCCGCGTCGGGCTTCTTCTTGAGGGCCGCGACGCCCTCCACGCCGCTGCGGAAGGCGAAGACCTCGTGGCCCGCCTTCTTGAGGGTGACGGTCATGCCCTCACGCATCGTGTCGTTGTCGTCGATGACGAAGATTCGAGCCATGAGCCCGAGGGTATAGCGCCAGTGCGGCCCGCCGCGGCGGCCATCAGTTGCGCTCGCGGGCCCGAGTCCCTCCGGTGATTCGAGGAGGTGACAGGGTCCCCCGGGCGGCGGACACTTCTTGCCATGGGGGAAGCCCTTGCCCGCGGTGGCTGACGACACCGAGAAGCGCGTGGTGCTGCCGGTGCGTCGCCGCACCGTCGCCCTCGAGGGCGGCGAGACGGTGGACGCCAGCACCGTCTACTGCCCGGTGCACGGCGCGGCGCGCACGCTGGCGCACTGCCGCGACTGTTCGCGTCTCACGCGGCACGTCGAGGGCCCCGAGGAGGCGCTCGAGTGCCAGGTGCCCGAGGACACCCGCCTCGAGACCGGCACCTGCGACGAGCTGTTGGGGCGCGACTCGCTGTGCCTCGACGGCGACCTCCCCGTGGGCGAGGCCGTGGCGCTCCTCGTGGCGCGCGGGCTGACGGCGGCGCCGGTGGTGGACGACCGCGGCGCCTTCATCGGCTGCGCGCGCCTGGCCACCCTCCGGCACCTGCACGCCGAGGACGAGGCGCTCGGCCGCCGCTACCCGGGTGTCGTGCCGCAGGTGGTGGATGACGCGGTGGTGCCCGCGCTCGCCGCCGTGCGCCCTGACGCCCCCCTCGCCGAGGCTGCGCGCCTCATCGCCAGGCACCGCCTCAACGAGCTGCCGGTGGTGTCCGCCGACGGCCAGGTGGTGGGCGTGCTGACGCCGATGGACCTCGTGCGCTGGCTCGCCTCCCGCGACCCGGGCCCTTAGCCCGCCTTGAAGCCCAGCCCCGCGAGGTCCTCGGTGAACTGCTCGACGCCGGTGAAGACGCGCCCGTGCATGCCCACCTGCGTGGCCGCGGCGGCGTAGGCCTTCACGTCGTCGAAGAAGACCGTCTTCCACGGCAGCGTGCCCGCGGCCGCGAGCGCCTTCTCGTAGATGGCCTTCTCGGGCTTCACGTGCCCCACCTCGTACGAGAGCACCAGCGCGTCGAACTGCTCGAGCACCGGCAGGCGGGGCCGCAGCCAGGCGAAGTGCGCGTCGTGGGTGTTCGAGAGGAGCACCAGCTTCACCTGCCCCACGAGGAACTGCACCGTGCCCACCATGGGCTCGTTGATGGTGAAGTGGCAGTTCCACACGTCGAACCACGCGCCCGGCGTCACCTGCTTGCCCAGGCGCGCCTGCAGCTCGAGGCGGAGCTGGTCGCCGGGCACCTGGCCCCGGTTGACGCGCTCCCAGAGGTCGCCCTCCAGCTTCGCCTTCATGGCCTCGGGGGTGGCGTCGAAGAGCCGCGCCATCTGAGCGAAGAGCTTCGTGTTGTCGTGCAGCGCCAGCACGTTGCCGAGGTCGAGGATGACGGCGTCGAGGGCCACTTGGGGTCGCTCCGGGTGAGGTGAGAGGGGCACGGCGTGATGCCACTGTCGCGGGCGCCTGTCCGCATCTTCGTCGGGTAGAAGGGCGGGCATGCTGACCCTGGAGCCGCACCCGCTGCTGGACGCCGTCGCCTTCACCACCGAGTTCTCCGGGCCCCTGGGCGAGGCCGGCCGAGTCGAAGCGGTGCTGGCGCTCCTCGCCCTCGACGCGCCGGCGCCCCTGCGCAGCGACGACGCCGTGCGCAGCGCCGTGCGCGAGCTGCTGCGCTACGGGGGCTACAAGCCGACGGGCCGCGGCAAGCCGGCGTCGGAGTACCTCCTGCGCGCGGTAGGGGAGGGCGCCCTGGCCTCCATCAACGCCGCGGTGGACGCCTGCAACGTCGCGTCGCTCCACAGCGGGCTGCCCATCAGCGTGGTGGACCTCGACCGCGCCGCCGGCCCCTTCCGCGTCGCCCTCGCGCCGCTGGGCACCAGCTACGTCTTCAACCAGGGCGGGCAGACCATCGACGTCGGCGGGCTGGTCTGCCTCTTCGACGCCGAGGGGCCCTGCGCCAACGCGGTGAAGGACTCGCAGCGCACGAAGACCTCGCCCCAGACGCGGCGCACGCTGTCGGTGGTGTGGGGCACCACCGCGCTCCCCGGGCGCGCGGCGCAGACGGCCGACTGGTACCGCCAGCTCGTCGGCGCGGTGGGCGCGTCGACGGCGCTGGTGGGGTGACGCGCGCAGGCCCCGTGCCGCGGCCCGGTCCCCGCGGCGGGCGCCCGCTCGTCAGCCGCGCGTGTCGTCGGAGTGCACCATGAGCACGCCCGCGCCCACCGTGTCGCCGTTCGCGTCGGTGCGCTCGGCCGAGGAGATGCTCCACACGTCGAGGGTGTCGTCGTCGTCGAGGTTGCCCGCGCACAGCATCGTCACCGTGCAGCCCGGGCAGGTGCCCGCGACGCCGAGCGACTCACGCAGCAGCGAGGGCACCTTCGCCTCGACGGCCTCGCTCGTGTCCTCGGGGCGCTCGGGCGTGCCGACGCCCACGCCCGTCGCCGCGGGGTCCACGGGCCCGGAGGTCCACAGGGGGCCCGAGGCCGCGAGCCGGTAGAGGTAGCGCCCGGGCGTGAGCGCCACGTCGAGCTCGGCGAGCTGCGTGGTGTAGCGGCGGTTGCTGGCGTGGAGCCGCGTCTGCGCGGCGTAGAGCGCGTAGAGCTGCTCGCTGCACTCGCGCTGGCGCGAGACGGCCGCGACGCGCCGGAGGTTGGGCACCACCAGGGCCGCGAAGACGAGGAGCCCCGCGGCGCTCACCAGCAGCGCGCCCTGCGACAACGACTTCTTCGCCTCCCACGCGGCGTCCGACCGCGCGCGCCACAGGCCCCAGGCGCCCAGCCCGATGGACACCAGCATCAGCGGGGGGAAGCACAGGCCGACGACGGAGACCACGAGGGCTCCCATCGGCAGCAGCGGCCCGGGAGGCGGAGGGGGCGAAGCCATGGCGCCTGCGCGTACCACGCCGGCCGGGCCTGTCACCCCTCTCGATGCCTCAGAGTGGCGAGGCGGGCACCGCGCCGGGCACGAGGGCCTCGAGGCGCTCGCGCAGCTGCGTGTAGAGGAGCGCGTCGAGGTTCCGCAACAGCCGCGCGAGCTGCGGCTCGGCCTCGGGCACCTGGAGCTTCCGCTCGTTGCTCACCGAGAAGGGGAAGCCGCCCACGGCGCGGCGCGAGGAGAGGTCGAAGACCACCACGTCGCCCTCGAAGGTACCCGGCGTGAAGGTGCGCTGCTCCTCGTCGGCGGTGGGCGACTCGTAGCGGGCGCCACGAATGACCAGCAGGTAGCGCAGGTCGACGCAGCGGCCGAGCGTCGCGTCGGCGGCCTTCACGCTCACCCGCGGGTGGAGCGGGTCGAAGAAGGTCTTCTTCGTGAGGAGCGAGCTGCAGTGCAGGAGCGCCTGCGAGTCGAAGGTGCGCACCGGCAGCCCCTTCGCCTCGCCGGGGGCCGCGAGGTCTTCCACGTGCACGAAGGCGGCGTTGGTGCGCAGGTCGAGCTTCGGCCCGGCCGTGGCCAGCGCGGCCTCGGTCACCGGCGGCAGCGCCAGCACGGCGGCCTGGGCGGCGCGGATGCTGGCGAAGGTCGCCTCCACGCCGGCGCGGCGCCGAGCGAGCACGTCGTCGAGAGACTCCGAGGGGCAACCGGTGAGGCCGAGGACGAGGAGTGGGAGCGCGCGCCGCATGGGGGGAGTGTAGGGCAGTTGCAGGGCGTCGGCGCGGTTGACGCGCAGGGCGCGTGCCCCCCCCGCGGGGCGCTGGTACGCTGCGCGCGTTCGTCGTCCATGCAAGAGCTCGAGCCCGGCACCCGCATCGCGGAGAAGTACCAGCTGATCCGCCCGATCGGCCGGGGCGGCATGGGCTCGGTGTGGGAGGCCGTCAACGAGGCCGTCGGCAAGCGGGTGGCCATCAAGCTGCTCGAGCCGTCGCTGGCCACGCAGCCCGAGTTCATGCGCCGCTTCGAGCTGGAGGCGCAGGCCTCGGCCCTCATCGACCACCCCGACATCGTCGACGTGCTCGACACCGGCACCACCGAGTGGGGCGCGCCCTTCATGGTGATGGAGTACCTGCAGGGCATCACGCTGCGGCAGCTCATCAAGCGCTTCCAGCGAGTCACCCTCGCGCAGGCGGTGGCGCTGGTGGCGCCCCTCCTCGACGCGCTGGCGGCGGCGCACGAGGCGGGCATCGTGCACCGCGATCTCAAGCCCGCGAACATCTTCCTCGCGGTGAAGCCGCGGCCGGCGGTGAAGATCCTCGACTTCGGCATCTCGAAGTTCGCCAACAGCGACGGCATGACGAAGACCGGCGCGACGCTCGGCACGCCGGCGTACATGGCGCCCGAGCAGGTCCGCGACAGCCGCTCCACGGGGCCGCAGGCCGACCTCTACAGCGTCGGCGCCATCCTCTACGCGCTCCTCTCGGGGCGGCCGCCCTTCGACGGCGACTCGGACCTCGCGGTGGTGGCGCAGGTGCTGACCGAGGAGCCGCCGCCGCTGGCGCGCCTCAACGCCGAGCTGCCCCGCGAGGTCTGCGCGCTGGTCGACGCGTGCCTGAGCAAGGAGCCCCGCGGCCGCCCGGCTTCAGCCCAGGGGCTGCGCGAGGCGCTCCTGGCGCTGGCGGCGCCCGACGAGACCTGGGTCTTCTCGCGCGTGCGCGAGCTGACGCCTACCGAGTCGAAGCCGTCGCTGCGCGCGCAGGGGCCCGACAGCCAGCCCAGCCGAGGCCGTCCGCGCGTCACCGGGGAACTCCCCGCGCCGAAGGGCGCCACCGTCACGCGCCCCACGGCGACCGGTGGCGGCCAACGCCCGCTGCCGGTGCCGCTCCTCATCGGGGTGGGCGCGCTCGTGATCGCCGCGCTAGGCGCTGGGGCCTCCCTCGTTGCTTCGCGCTCGGCGCCACCGCCGGTGGTGGTGGTGGAGCGGCCGGAGCCCGTGCCGCCGCCCGCAGCGGTCCAGGTAGCGCTCACGCTCAAGGCCGAGCCGGCGGAGGCCCGCTGGCAGCTCGACCAGGCGGCGCCCTGCAACCCGTGCACGGTGAGCCGCGCGCAGGGCACCCGCGTCAGCGCGCGCGTCGCCGCCGAAGGGTTCGAGGCGCAGGCCCTGGAGCTCGCCTTCGACAGCGAGCGCCTGGTGACGGTGGCGCTCCAGCCCGTGCCGACCGCCGTGGCGGCGCCGGAGCCCGGCAAGCGGCTGCCGGCGGCGAAGGGCAAGAAGCCGAAGGCCGGCGCCCTGGAGCTCGACGAGACGAACCCCTACCGCTGAGCCGCCGGGCGAAGGCGAGCGCCACCCACGCCAGGCCGCCGGCTTCGTGGAGCAGGAGCTCACGAAGTCCGCGCACCAGGGCTCGGGCGGGCGGCCGAAGCACGTCGAGAAGGGCCGCACGGGCTTGAAGGTGACGGTCTTCTCGCTGACCTTGCCGTACCTGCGCTGGAGGGCCGTCAGTCGGGGTCGAGGTCGAGCATCGCGATCGTCTTGCCGTCGAGGCGTAGCTCGAAGTCGTCGCGGTAGGCCGTCTTCGTGGCGCCGCTGCGCCGCAGCCCATTGAGCGAGTCGATGACGCCCTGTTCGCTCACCACGCCGAGGCCGTGCCCGAAGTACTGGCCGTCGCCGAGGTAGATGACGTTCTCGCCCTGGAAGGCACTGTTGGCGGGGTCGAACTCGGGGTTCTTGAAGTAGGTGTGGTCGCCCGGCCAGAAGCCAGGGAGCTTCCCCACCCTCTCGGCCTTCTTGAAGTCGTCGTCCTTGATGTCCCAGCGGAAGAGGCGCGTCTTCGCGAAGGCCGTGTCGAAGTCCTTCGGGCCGATGGTGTCGAGGATGCCCTTGTAGAGGATGACCATCGTCGCAGTCGCGCACTCCATGCCGTACTTCGAGCCGTTCTTGAAGATGTCGTTGATGGCGTCCGACGGCTTCACGCCCTGCCGCACGCCCATCTTCCCGCCGTAGCCCATCCACCAGAGGTCCTGGTTGACCTTGTCCTGCTTGCTCGAGCCCGCGAAGTTCACCCCCGCGGCGTGAAAGGCCTTCGCCGCCTTCACCACGTTGAGCTGGATCGCCGCCTGCTGGTGCCGGGTCTTGCCGAGCGTCGTCTTCACCAGCTTGCCCTTGCCGTTGCGGTAGACGAACACGTCGGCCGGGTCGACCTTGCCGGGCATGCCCGCGTCCCGGAGCACCGCCGACGGGCCGTAGACCTCCTTGAGCATCTTCTCGGTCTCGGCGTGGCTGTGCTGCACCTTGCGAACGGTCATGGGCGGGGCTCTCCGGGAGGTGAAAGGGCGCCCATCGGAGCGGGTCGCGGGGCCCGAGTCAACGGTGACGCCCAGCCCGCCGAAGGCCTCAGCAGACCGCGGGCGGGCAGGTCTTCGTGCAGCTGTGGCCGGCGCGCTGACGCTCGACGAGACGAACCCCTCTGGCTCGAGACGCGGCTATGCTGCCCGCCATGGCGCGTTGGCTCCGCAGGCTCGCGGTCTTCCTGCTGGCGTTCAGCGTCGTGGCCTCCGCCGCGGGCAGCCCCGGCGAGAAGGAGGCCGCCACCCGGTTTCAGCGCGGCGTGGCGCTCTTCAAGGACGGCGACTTCGAGGCCGCCTTGACCGAGTTCAAGCAGGCCTACCGCGTCGCCCCCTTCTACGAGGTGCTCTACAACATCGGCCTCACGCAGCGGCGCCTGTACCAGTACGGCGCGGCGGTGAAGGCGCTCAACGACTACCTCGAGCAGGGCGGCAAGAAGATCAGCCCCCAGCGCCGCGAGCTCGTGCGCAAGGAACTCGAGGAGATCCGCCAGCTCACCGCGGAGGTCACCGTCGTCATCAAGGGCGAGGGGCCCGCCATCCTCACCATCGACGGCGAGGCGCAGGCCCAGGGCCCCGTCCGCGTGCCCTTCCTGCTGCGGCCCGGCAAGCACACCTTCGTCGCCACGCGGGGCGACCAGACGGCCACCGAGCAGGCCGAGCTCCTCACCGGCAGCCGCGTCACCATCACCCTGGACCCCAAGCCGAAGGCCGACCAGGAGGGCCGCCTCATCGTCAACAGCGACCCGCCCAACGCCATCATCGCCATCGACGGCACGCTGCGCGGCGAGGCGCCGGTGGTGGCGACGCTCGCCGCCGGGGCGCACACCGTCACCGCCGACCACGACGGCCACGCCACCACCAACCTGGAGGTGGTGCTCACGCCCGGCCAGAGCCGCACCGTCACCGTGAAGCTGACGCCGGGCGGCGCGACGGAGGGCTCGGCGCGCGGGCCGCTCCAGGTGCCGGTGGCGGGCATCGTCGTCAGCACCGCGGGCCTGGGGCTCCTCGCCGGCGCCATCGCCTTCAACCTCCAGGCGCAGCACTCGGGGCGGCAGCTCACCACCCTCTTCGCCGAGGGCGGCACCTACGACGAGGCCGCGCGCACCGCCGAGGCCACGGGGCACACGGCCAGCGCGCTCTCGTGGGTGCTGGGCGTCACCGGCGGCCTCACGCTGGGCACCGGCCTCATCATGGTGCTGGTGGACCTGCTCTCGGGCGGCGAGGGCGAGGTGAGCTTCTTCGTGGCCCCGGTGAACCAGGGCTTCGCCGCCGCCTGGAGGCTCTCATGGTGACGCGTGCGCGCTGGCCGCACCTCGCGGCGCTGCTGGGCCTCGCCCTGGGCGCCGCCTGCTCGCTCTACACGCCGACCTTCCGCGACTGCGCGGTGAGCTGCGGGGAGGGCGGCCTGTGCCCCGCGGGCACCACCTGCAACGAGGGCTTCTGCCGGCCCAACGGCTTCGCGGGCGCCTGTGATTGCACGCCCGGCGACGAGCAGGTCTGCGGCGGGGGCCGGGGCGAGTGCCGCGCGGGCGCGCGCCGCTGCCTCGACACGCGCATCTGGGGGGCCTGCCTGGGCGAGGTGCGGCCGAGCGCCGAGGTGTGCGACGGCAAGGACAACGACTGCGACGGCTTCATCGACGAGGACGTCATCGACGCGCCGGCCTGCCCCCTGAGCCAGGGCGTGTGCGCGCAGACCTCGCAGCAGTGCCTCGACGGCGGGTACGTGGACACCTGCGGCCCGGCCACCTACGGGCCCGCCTACGAGGTGTCGGAGCAGACCTGCGACGGCCTCGACAACGACTGCGACGGCGTCGTCGACGCGCGCACGGCGGTGCGCCTGGCCACCGACGTCAACGCGTGGACCGTGGAGGCCCTCGACACCGGCTACCTCCTCTTCACCACCGTGGTGGGCACGCCGGCCATCACCGTGCAGGAGCTCGACGCGCAGCTGCGCCCGGTGGGCAGCGCCCGCTCGCTCCTCACCGGCGTCGAGGTCTCGACCTTCCGCACGCGCGCCGCGGCCGGCGACACCGCGGCCATCGGCTACCGCCGCACCGACGGCACCATCGCCATGGCGCGGGTCCAGGCGGGCAGCGCGCCGCCGACGACCATCTCCACCGCCGCGGGCGGCACCACCACGAGCTGGGCGCTGGCGGTGCAGCCGGGCGGGGCGGTGCTGGGGGCCTTCGAGCGCGACGGCGGCCTCGAGCTGCACCGCTGGGCGCCCGGCGCCACCACCTCCACGCCCGTGCCGTGGACGCCGCGCTTCCCGGTGACGAAGGTGACGGCCCTCACGCTGAGCCGCCAGGCCGAGGTGCTCGCCTGGGAGGGCGACCTCGACCCGATGGACGGCGGCTCGACCACTACCGTGGGCGGCGTGGAGCACCTCGACGGGGGCGCGGCCACGGCCAACACCGGCATCGCGCGCTCCGAGGTCGTCGTCACCCCGACGCGGGTGCAGGCCGTCTACGACTTCTCGAGCTACCTGCCCTTCGCCTTCCCGCTGAGCATCAACGAGTCGGGCGTGCGGGTGTGCTTCGACGCGCTGGCCAACCCCATCTCGTGGACCACCATCGCCCGCGTGCAGGACCACATGCAGATCCGCGACGCCACCGGCGTGCGCCTGCAGGCCGAGATGCTCGTGGGCTGGACCGAGGCGAAGACGCTGCAGCTGGGCACCGCGCTGCCCTCGGTGGGCCAGGTGCGCTCGCGCGCCGTGCAGGTGCCGGGCGGCACCGTGGCCGACTACGCGCTCGCGGCCGGCCCGCAGAGCCGCCTCGTCGCCGTCTTCTACCGGTCGCAGGCAGACCCCACGAGCGTGTTCGGCACGCTCATGTGTCCGCCGTAGCGAGCTGGGCGCTGCCCGCCGGGGCAGAACGCTGCACGGGACGCGCGGCCGTCACTTCCGCGGGCGCGTCGCGCCGTGCGTGGGGTCGGTGACCCAGGTGAGGCCCACGCGGGCCTGGGTGGCGCGCTGGTAGAGGCTGGGGAGCGCGCCGCCGTAGTCGGTGTGGCGCTCGGTGATGACGCCGTCGACGGTGAACTCCACGCGGGTGGTGAGCTCCACGGCGGCGCCGACGGTGACGGTGGTGCTCGACTCGAGCCCGGGCTCTGCGTAGGCGCCGGTGATGAGGTACTGCCGCAGCGAGGCGCGCAGCACGCCGGCCTTGCGGTGGATGAGCTGCAGCTCGAGCCAGGCCTGGGCGCCGGGGCCGATGTGGTACGGCCGCTCGAGCTCGCTGGCCACCGGCAGCGCGCCCGCGCTCCCCCAGCCGACGCCCGAGAGCACGCCGATGAACTGCAGCTGGTACGAGCGCGAGAGGTCCGCGGCGAAGGCGAGCCCGGGCCCCGCGGCCACGGTGGACACGCGCAGCACCGGCGGGTTCGAGAAGTCGTAGCTGCCGAAGAGGCCGTAGACGCCGCGGCCCCAGGTGCCCCAGGTGAAGGCCTCGCCCACCATGAGGCCCGAGACGAAGAGCTTCGCGAAGGGCGTGCGCGACACCGACACCTCGAGCTGCACGTCGAAGTGGTCGAAGGGCCGCGAGGGCGTGAAGTCCCGGTAGCCGGGGAGCCCGGAGCGCAGCGAGGCCCCGACGTGCACCTCCTCGCCCAGCGTCACCGCGGGGATTTGGAACTCCTCCCTGGAGGTGACGCGGCCCAGCGCGTTGAGCCCCACCGAGAAGCGCGCGAGCAGCGGCGCCGCGTCGTCGTAGTCGACGAGATCGTACCGCCCGTCGGTGAGCCAGCGGTTGAAGGCGCCCACCGGGTTCAGGAGCACGGAGCCCACGAGCCGCAGCCACGGCGGCCAGCCGTCGGCGTTGCGCAGCAGCGCGATGGAGGTGCGGTGGAGCGCTTCGCCGAGGAACGAGCCGCCGAAGGTGGTGGTGATCATGTCGTTGATCGACGGCGGCTCCGCCTCGCCGGCGATCTCCCACATGGCGCTGCCGAAGAACGCGCCCAGCATGCCCTGCCAGAAGGAGTACCCGGCGGAGCGCGTGGCGAGGTACGGCAAGCTCCCCTGGTACGGGTGCCCGACGTTGTTGATGGCGAAGTCGTCCTTGTCGAACTCCCAGCCGCCCGCGACGTTGCGCGAGATGGAGTCCATCGTCACCCACGTCCACGGCTCGTTGAAGACGCCCCAGTTGAAGAGCGTGAGCGCGACGTTCATCAGGGGGATCTCGACCAGCGGCAGGAGGAACTGCCGCTCCCGGGGCGCGCCGGGCACAGGGCGCACGAGCGGCCGCTCCGCGTCGTCGCCCTCGGCCCAGGCGGGGGCAGGCGCAGCCAGACACAGCGCGGCGAGCGCGAGCACGGCCAGCCGGCGGCCTCCCTCCCTCATGGGGGCGTTGTAACGCGCTGATCAAAAAGAAGCCGAGAGCAGCAGCGCCACGGTGCCCGTCTTCGGCTCCACCACCGGCAGCAGCCGCACCGGCGGGGCGCCCGCAGACACGAAGCGCGACGAGCGGTGCCGCACCGTCCACTCCCCGATGGCCCAGCCCATGGCCGCGCCCCACACGAGGTCCGAGACGAAGTGGTAGTCGTCGATGAGCATCGTGGTGCAGAAGGCCAGCCCGAAGAGCTGCAGGCCCGCCGTGAGCCACGGGTTGTTCCAGTAGGCCGACACCACGCCCATGGCTGCGTACACCGAGGCCGCGTGCCCCGACGGCGTGCCCGCGGGGAAGAGCGAGAGGGCGCGCGACGGCCCGAAGATGACGCCCAGGCCCTCGCCGTCCTTCGGGCCCTCGCGCCCCAGGAGCAGCTTGAAGCCGAGGTGGAAGACCTGGCTCACCGCGAAGGCCTCCACCATGAGCGCTACCATCTCCACCAGCTCCGGTTGGTCGCCGTACCAGCCCTTGAGGAAGGCGCCGACGGTGAGGGCGCCGAGCGTGCCGAGAATGAGCGCGTCGCCGAGCTGGGTCCAGACCTGGAAGCGCGTGTCGCGGTGGCCGAAGAGGCGGCGCACCTCGAACTGCACCTGCGCGTCGAGCGGCACCGGGCCCGCCATGAAGGCGATGACGCCGCCGCCCAGCGCCAGGAGCGCCGCCCAGTCCTGCGCCGACCAGTTCGTCACCCCCGCGGGGATGGCGAGGAGATCGGCGCCGATGTTGCGCGCGAGGCCGCCCAGCAGCGGCAGCGGCCCCTTCGGCACCAGCTCGAGGTGCCGCCACCGCAGCTCGTCGCCCACGAGGAAGGCGTGGTGGTGGGGCGCGAGCTCCAGCGCGCCTGAGCCTCCGTCACCCGCGACCGCGGGCGCCGCCGCGGCGAGCGTGACGACGAGAGTGAGGCCTCTCCAGGTGGGCAGGGACATGGCGGGTGACGTGCCTGCGCTTGCTAGCATCCGTCGGATGTCGTCACGAGCCCTCACCGCCTTCTCGATGGTCGCGCTCACGGCCTGTGCGCCCGCCAGCACCGCCTTCGTCTCGTCGGCGCTGGAGCCGTGCGAGGGCACCGCCGTTGGTTCGACGCAGGCGCTGCGGGTGGTGTCTTTCAACATCCGCTCCGGGCTGAGCTCCTCCATGACCGCCGTCGGCGACCTACTCGCCGAGCTCGAGCCCGACGTGGTGGCGCTGCAGGAGGTGGACGTGGGCGTGCAGCGCACCGGCCGCCTGGACCAGGCCGCCGTGCTGGCCGAGCGCCTGGGCATGAAGCGCGTCTTCGCCGGCGCCATCAAGCGCGGGGGCGGCGACTACGGCGTCGCGCTCCTCTCCCGCTTCCCCATCACCCGCGCCGAGCGCATCGAGCTGCGCAGCGGCGCGGCCCTCGAGCCCCGCGTCGCCATCGACGCCTCGGTGTGCGTCAACGGCCGCGAGGTGCGCGTGGTCTCGGTGCACGCCGACATGTTCCCCTGGTCTGCCGAGGCGAACTCGCGTGACCTGGCCCGCGCGCTGGCGGCGCGCTCGCTCACGCCGGCCATCGTCGCCGGCGACCTCAACGCCACGCCGGGCGAGCAGGGCGTGGCCGCGCTGCTCGGCGCCGGCCTCGTCGACGTGCTCAAGGGGCGCGACGAGGGCCGCACCTTCCTCGGCTCGAGCCGCCGCCTCGACTACATCCTCGCCGACGAGGGCCTCGACCTGCAGGTCACCGCCGCAGGCCGCATCGAGTCAGCCGTGAGCGACCACGTGCCGGTGTTCGCCGAGTTCCTCGCGCCGTCGCGCTGAGGGGCCGAACTCGGCGCGAGGCCGTGGCGGTCGTCGGGGGTATCCTCTCGCGCATGCGCCTCACGCTCCTCGCCGTGGCCTGCCTCGCGGCCTGCGCCCCCGAGCACGCCGTGCTGGGGCGCGCCTACGAACTGCAGGTGCCGCCCTCGGCCACGGGGCCGCTGCCGCTCGTCATCCTCGCGCACGGCTACGGCGTCAACGGCGTGGGGCAGGACTTCGTGTTCCCCTTCTCGAAGCAGGTCGAGCCCCGCGGCTTCCTCTACGCGCTGCCGCACGGCACGCAGGACAGCGGCGGCAAGCGCTTCTGGAACGCCACCGACGCCTGCTGCAACGGCGAGCAGCTGCCGGTGGACGACGTGGCCTTCTTCCGCGCGCTGGTGGCCGACGTGCAGGCGAAGCACGCGGTGGCGCCGGGCCGCGTCTTCGTGGTGGGGCACTCCAACGGCGGCTTCATGGGGCTGCGGCTGGCCTGCGACGCGCCTGACGTCGTCGACGGCGTGGTGGCCGTGTCGGCCTCGACGTGGAGCGACCCGCGCCGGTGCCCCGACGGCCGCGCCATCCCCATTCTCCTCGTGCACGGCACGCAGGACACCTGGGTGCCCATCGAGGGCCGGCCGGGCCGGTACCCCGGGGCCCTCGAGACGGCCGAGCGCTTCGCGCGGCGGGGCGGCTGCACCGGCGGGTGGGAGCCGCTCGAGCCCGCGGACTTCCTCGGTGGCGACGAGGCGGAGACGCGGCGCGAGCGCCTGGCCGGCTGTCCGAAGGGCATGGCCACGGAGCTCTGGTCGCTGGAGGGGGCAGGGCACCTGCCGCTCTTCGACGAGCGCTGGACCAGCGCCACCCTCGACTGGCTGCTGGAGCAGGCCCCGTGAGGCGCATGACGGGGTGCCTCGTGCTCGGCGTGCTGGCGGGCTGCAGCACGGTGGCGCCCATGCAGACCGCCTCGGTGGTGGACCGCGGGCGCCTGCGCGTGGGCGGGCAGCTCTCGGCCGCGGGCTTCTGCGGCGAGCTCCCCGGCGGCGTGCTGGGCCTCACGCGCTGCACCGACTACCCCGACGGCGTGCCGCTCCCGGAGCTGCGCGGCAGCGCGCGGGTGGGCGTGGCGCGGGGCTTCGACGTGGGCGCCACGGCGCAGGTGCAGGGGCAGCTCTTCGCGCCCGAGCGCCCGCTCCAGGTGGGCCTGGCGCTCGACGTGAAGGGCGAGCTCCTGCGGGTGCGCACCCGGGGGCCGACGCACGTCGTGTCGCTCGGGCTGCAGGGCGGCGGCGCCGTGGCCGGGCGCCTGGGCCTCGAGCCGTGGACCTTCGGTGAGTGGGCGGTGCCCCTCTTCTACGGGCTCCAGTTCGAGCGCTGGGAGCTCGTGGCGAGCGTGCTGGCCGGCCGCCGCGTCACGGTGAGCCCGGGCCTCACGCCGACGACCGACACCTCGCGCGTCGGCTTCACGCTGGGCCTCTTCCGCCGGCAGCCCGCGGGCTTCGCGGTGCAGGTGGGCTACCTCACGGACCCCGCGCGCTTCACCAGCGGGGCGCTGCAGCTCCAGGTGGGGCTCTTCTTCGACATGGGGTGACGCGCGAGGCCCCGCCGCTCGCGTCGCCCTTCAGCCCAGCCAGAATCGGGTGCCGGAGGGCGGCGAGGTGCTTACCCCAGTGTAGGGTCGTTGGCCCACCAACCTCGCCCCATGTCGACGGAAACACCCGCCTCCACGCCCGGCCCCGCGCATCGTCGCTTCTGGCGGGTCGCCGCCATGGCGTTGGTCCTCCTCGCGGCGCTGCCGGCCGTGGTGGCCTTCGCGCTCGAGTCGAGCGCCGCGCGGGCCGCCGTGACGCAGCGGCTCGCCGCCGCCGGCGTGGGGGCGAGCTGGCGCGCGCTGCGGTGCTCGCTCTACCGCGCGCGCTGCGAGCTCGAGGCCGCGCGCGTCGACACGCCCGAGGCGACGGTCGCGGTGGGCACGCTGCGGCTCGGCTGGCGGTGGTGGCCGCTCCTCTCCGGTGGCCTGCACCTCGACACCCTGTCGCTCGAGGACGTGACCGTCACCGTGAAGGCGGCCCCGGCTTCGGCAGCGCCCCCAGCGGAGCCCGGGCCGCCGCGCTCGGCGCTCCTGCGCTCCCTCGCCGAGGGCCCCGCGCTGCGCCTCGAGGGGCTCGACGTCCGCCGCGTCACGGTGCACCACGCGTCAGCAGGCCGCGAGCTGACGCTGTCCGACCTCGCCCTCTCGGGCACGGTGGCCCTCGGTGGCGGCGCGGCGCCGCGGCTGGCCCTCACGCTCGCCGGCCTGAGGCTCGCCGTACGCACGCCGGAACGGGAGCCGAGCCACGCGCGCCTCGAGGCGAGCCTCGTCGCCACCGTCGACGGCGACGTGCTCGAGGTGAACGCCGGCGTCGTCGCCCGCGCCCTCGAGGGCCCCGTGCCGGCGCCGCTCGGCCCCTGGCTCACGAGCCGGGCGCAGGTGACCTTCGCGCCCGACGCCCGCGAGCTCCGCCTGGTCGTGGAGACCCTCGCGCTCCTCGACGGCGCCGGCGAGGGCTCCCTGGCGCTGCGGCTGCCGGACGACGCCAGCCTCCCGCGATTGGGCGAGGGCCGGCTCCGGCTCGACGTGGAGCGCCTGGCGCCAGTGCTGCGCCTCGCGCTGCCGGACCTCGAGGCCCGCGGCGTGACGCTGGCCCTCGAGAGCGCCCGCGCGCGCGGCGACGACGAACTCTCCGTGACGGCGGCGCTCGACGCGGACCACCTCGCCGGCCTGGGCGTGGAGCTCCAGGAGACGCGCGCCACCCTCGGCGCGACGCTCTCGGACACCGGCTTCCCTCGTCTGGCGAAGCTGGAGGCGGCGGCGCGGCGCGCGACGGTGGCCGGCTTGTCCATCGACGAGCTTCGCCTCGAGGCGAGCGCGACGCCCGGGCTCCTCGCCACGGATGGCGCCCTGACGCTGGCGGTGAAGCGCCTGCGCCACGCCGAGGGCCCGACGCCGCTGGAGGTGCTCGGCGTCGAGCTGCAGGCGACGGTGGAGGGGGCGACGCCGGCCCTCTCCTCCGGCGCCCTGCGCGCGAAGGGGAAGGCGGCGGCGCTGCGCGTCGAGACGGCCGGGGGCGAGGCCTCGCTCGCCGACGCGCGCCTCGACGTCGACGGTGCGCTCGAGGACGGCCGCGGTCGCGTCCGGCTGACGCTGCCCACGGGGAAGCTCCTCGTGCGCGGGCCGGGGCGCGCCGTCTCCGTGGCGTCGGCGACGCTCGAAGGCACCTTCACGGAGCTCGACCCCACTCGCCGCACCGGCCGCGCGACGCTGCGGCTCCCGCTGCGCGCCCTGAAAGCCGAGCTGAGCGGCGCGAGCGCGAGCGTCTCGTCGGTGGTCCTCACGGCCGACGTGAGGGGGAGCGCTTCGGGGCCGGTGCGCGTCGATGGCACGACGGGCGTCGAGCTCGTCGGCGTCACGGCGCTGCGCGAGGGCCGCAGCGTACAGCTCGGCCGCCTCGGCGCCGACCTGCAGCTCGACCTCCTCGGCGACACGCTGCGACGCCTCGTCGGCACCATCAGCACGGCGGGCGTGCGCGCCGTCGCCGCGCCCGGCGCGCCACCGCTCGCCTTCGCCGACGGCCGCCTCGAGGTCGACGCCGTCGGCCTCGGCGCGGCGAACGGGCGCCTCCGCGTGAAGGGGGCGCTGCCGCCGCTCGAGGTGGACCTCGCGGCAGAGGTCACCGAGCGCCGCCTCGTGGGCACCCTGCGCGCGCGCGCCGCCACGCTCGCGCCCTTCGCGCCGCTGGTCCCGCCGCTCGGCGAGGGCATGGTGCTCGACCTCGCCCCAGCCGCCGCCGAGCTCGACGCGAAGGTGCGCGTGGACGACGTGCGCGAGCCGTGGCGGGTGCTGGCCGACGAGGCGCGGGCGACGGTGACGGGGCTGGCCGGGAAGCTCCGCGGCCAGCAGGTGACGGCGGAGCGCGCGAGCCTGGCCCTCACCCACGCGCACGCCGGGGCCGATGACACGCTGCGGCTGGCGCTCGAGCTCCTCCGCCCGCGCGTCGACGACGTGACGCTCGACGGCGGCCTCGTGGCGACGGTGGACGCCGAGCTCCACCGCGCCCGCGGGGAGGGCCGCCTCACCCTGGCCCTCCGCGCGCTGGGGGAGGAGCGCGCGGCCACCACGCTTCACTTCCGCCGCGAGCGCGACGGCCGCGTGCACCACGAGCTGACCGCGGGCCTCAAGCCATTGGGCCCGCTGGTGCCGCTCGTCCGCGCGCTCGCCCTCGTGCCGCCGGAGGTCGACCTCTCGCGCCTGGGCCTCACGCTCTCGTCCAGCGGTGACACGCTGGGCTTCCTCGACGCGCAGCTGGAGCCGGTGGACGACTGGCAGGCGCTTTCCGACACGACGCTGGTGGCGCGCCTGGGCGTGACGGACCTGGTGCATCACACAGAAGGAGAGGAGGTGCAGGTGCCGCGCCTCGACTTCGCGGTGGACGCTGGCGTGCTGCACGGCGCGGTGACGTTCCGCTCGTCGGTGGAAGCGCCCCGCATCGACGTCGACCTCGGCCCGCAGCACCTCACCCTCGTCGGCCTGCACCAGGTGCTGACCGGGCGCTCCGACTCGCGGCCCGACGCCGGCCTGCTGCACCTCGCCCTCGACGGTGTCATCGACGACGTCGAGCAGAACCTGTTCCCGCCGTGGCGCCCGGCGGCCGTGCACGTCGCCGGCGCGGCGCGCGTCGACCGGCTCGCGGCGCTCAGCGTCGACCGGCTCCTCGTCGAGAGCGAGCGCGGGGGCACGAGGCTGGAGCTCACGAAGCGGCTGCGCCGCGACGCGCAGCCCACGGCGCCCGGCGCCCCCGACGGCGGGCTGTGGAGCGCGGGCGGCCAGCGCTTCCTCCTCGAGGGCCGCCTGGCGCAGGACCTCGCGCGGCTCGACGGCGCGCCGAAGCGCTTCGTCGGCCGGGGCCGGCTCGCCATGCCCCTCACCGTCGACTCGGCCGACCACACGCTCTTCCGCGTGCGCGGCCGGCTGGAGCTCACCGACGTCCACCTGCGGCTCCCCGCAGACGGCCTCGTCGTCGAGGGCGCGTCGGGCACCGTGCCGCTCGAGGAGGCCATCACCTTCGACCCTCAAGTCGGCCTCACGCTGGTGCCCTCGTCGGAGCGGCACGTCTTCGCCCGCGCCCGCTACCAGGACGTGCAGCCCTTCCTCTCCGGCGACAGCCTCGTCACCGTGAAGCGCATCCAGCTGGGCGACTTCGCCTTCGGCCCGGTGGTGGCGAGCCTCGAGGTGGAGCGCAACCGCTTCAGCCTCAACAAGCTGAAGGCCGAGCGCGGGCCGGCGCGCCTCTCGGGGCAGCTCTTCGTCGACTACCTCCCCGGCGCGGAGACCGTCACCTTCCGCGGCGCCATCACCGGCCTGCCGCGTCAGGGCGCCGACACGCCGCTCGATGCCAACGCCGCCCTCGTCTTCAGCCCAAGCCGCCTCGAGCTCGACGGGCGCGTGCAGGTGGTGCGCACCAGCCGCGAGCACCTCCTCGATCTCCTCAACGTGCTCGACCCGCACCGCGAGGTGGCGTCGCTCAACCGCCTGCGCAGCGCCATGCGCTTCGGCTACCCGAAGAGCGCGCAGCTTTCCTTCGGCGCCGGCCTGCTCTCGATGGACGTCGCCTTCGGCGGGCTCGCCGGCCTCTTCGACCTGGGCACTGTGAGGGGCGTCTCCCTGGGGCCCTTCTTCTCCCGCTACCTCGCGCCGCGCGACGGCCGGAGGACTCCGCCATGACCCGCCTGTTCTTGCCCGCCGTCCTGCTCGTGGGCTGCATCCGCGCGCCCGACGTGGTGATGGTGGACCGCCAGACGATGCTCGAGGAGCAGCTCACCGGCGAGCTGCAGCCGCTCGACAACACGCTGCGCGAGCTGGCGCTCGTGCCCACGGCCGTCGACTTCACGCGCGGGCAGCTCGAGGCCGCGGGCGTCGACCTGGGCGACGACACCCTGACGCAGGTGACGCGCGTGCACGCCGTCATCCTCTCGGAGATGGAGCTCCTCGACGAGCTCCTCGTGCGCCGCTGCGTGGGCGAGGCGACGTCGGGGCTGCTCGAGGAGACGCCGGCCACCTGCAGCGGGCGGCACAACGCGCAGCGCACCAGCGCCTCGGTGCAGCGGGTCAACCGCGCGCGGCGGCAGCTCTGGCAGCACCTCCACGAGAAGGACCCCGCGGCGCCCCCCGACGAGGTGCGGCGGCGGTGGCGCGTCAAGCACCTCGACGCGGTGGTGTGCGGCGCGCAGGTGCAGCGCGACGACGGGGGCTGGGAGGTGCGGGGGTGCTGAGCCGCGCGGGCGCTGCGCTGGGGCTCCTCCTCGCGTCCACCGCCGGCGCGGAGGCCGTGCCGCGCCCGACGGGCCTGGTGCCCCTGACGCAGCTCACCTCCGGCACCTCGGACCAGTTCTTCGGCCAGCTGCACCCCGACGGGCGCACCCTCGTCTTCGCCAGCAACCAGAACGGCACCGTGGAGCTCTTCACGCAGACGCTGGGGGCCGGCGCGCCGACGCTCCTCTTCGACGAGCAGGCCGACGTCAGCCAGCCGCGCCTGAGCCCCGACGGGCGCCGCGTCGTCTACCTCTCGTACCGCAGCGACGCCTTCGGTGACGCCTGCGTCCTCGAGCTGGCCACGCGCGCGCGGCGCTGCCTCGGCCCCGACGGCGCCGTGCTGCACGCCTTCTGGTTCCCCGACTCGCGGCACCTGGGCCTCGTCACCCGCGCCGAGCTGGGCGGGCCGCACCGCGTGGTGAAGCTCCGGCACGACGACCCGACGGGCCAGGGCGAGCTGCTCCTCGAGGGCTACGTCTCGAGCCCCGTGGTGTCGCCCGGCGGCACCTGGCTCGTCGCGGTGCCGCTGGCGCCAACCACCGACGGCGGGGTGGCGACGCTGCTGCGCGCCTCGCGCGGCCTGCTCCTCGTGCCGCTGGCCGGCGGTGAGCCCCTCGTCTTCCAGCCCGAGCTGCCGGGCGCGTCGGCCTACCCGGCCTTCTCGGCGAGCGGTGACTTCCTCTACTTCGCGCAGTTCACCGACGACTCGAACGCCGACGGCGTCAGCGACGGCAACGACCACGGCGTGCTGGTGCGCGTGCCGTGGCGGGAGCGCGAGGGCGACCCGGCCGACGGCGCCCAGGTGCGCGTGCTGACGAGCCAGCGCAACAACTGCCAGTACCCGATGCCCGGGCACGACCGGCTCATCGCCACCTGCAACCGCCGCGGCGCGCTGCAGCTCGTGGCGCTGCCGCTCGAGGGCCAGGTGCCGCTCGCCTACGCGCCAGACCGGCTCGACGCGGAGGCCTCGGCGGCGCGCCACCGGTGGGAGCGCCTCCTGCTGCAGGAGCGCCGGCTCGAGGTGGAGAAGGCGCCCGAGGTGCGCGTGCGCCTCGAGCGCCGCCTGGCGATGGCCCACGTCGAGCTGGGCACCTACGACTCGGCTCAGTTCGACCTCGACCTCATGACGCGCGACGCGGGCCCCGACGAGGCGCGGGTGGCGTGGGCGCAGGTGGCCATCGAGCTGGTGCAGCACCGCCGCGACGAGGCGCGCCTGGGCTTCGCCAAGCTGTCCGATGACTTCGTCAAGCGCGAGCGCCAGCGCCTCGAGCGGCTCGAGGCGCGCGAGGCCGACGTCTCGCCGACGGTGCGCCGGCTGGCCCGCGTGGTGCGCGCCGAGGTGCTGCGCACCCTGGGCCGCAAGGCCGAGGCGCTGGCCCTCTTCGAGGCCGTGGGCATCGACGACGAGACGGACCCCGACGTGCTGCTGCTCTGGGGGCGCCTCGCGGAGCGCCTCTTCCGTGAGTACGACGACCGGGCGCGCTGGAGCCGCGCGATGCTGCGCCTGGCCGACCACCCCGCGCTGGCGCCCCGCGAGCGGCTCCTGCACGCGCGGCGCTTCATCGACGTGCTGACGCGCGGCCGCCCGGTGGCCCAGCGGCTCGAGGCGCTCGCCGCGGTGAGGCCGCAGCTGGGGCCCGGGAGCGAGGCCGAGCTGCTCGTCGACGTGGAGGCCGCCCTCGACGCCGTGGACCGGGCCGACCAGCGCGCCGCGCTCACGCGCCTCGAGGCCCTCTGGCGCCGCGCCCCCGGCTTCGAGGCGCACCGCGCGGTGGCGATGACCATCATCGAGCGCGCGGCGCACGACGACCTCGAGGTGGTGCTGGACGAGTTTGGCCGGCGCTGGCTCGACGACGTGCCCGAGGGCCACCCGGAGCGGAAGTACGCCGAGGCGCTCTACGCCGAGGTGCGGCTCGAGCACGCCTACGTGGAGCTCCGGCAGGGGGCCTTCACGGCCGCGGCCGACCTCTTCCTCGGCATCGTCACGCGCACGCGCTCCCTCGAGGCGCTGTCGGGCTTCGTGGAGGCGTCGGTGCGTGCGGGCGCGGGCGTCGGCGACATCGTCGGGCGCCTCGGCGGCGCGCTGCCCGGGCCGCGCGACGCGCCCCTGCGGGCGTACGGCGAGGCCGTCGCGCTCGGAAGGGGGCTCCCGACGCTCGCCGACGGCCCCTTCCGCGACGCGCTGGGGCGCGCCCGGCGGGTCGTCGCGCCCGCGCTGGCGGCCCTCCCGCGGGCGCCGGAGCTGCAGCACCTCCTCGGCTACCTCGCGCACGAGGAGTTCCACCGCTTCGACGCGCGGGCCGCGGCGCTCGAGGCGCACGGGCGCTACCACCTCGCGCTCGACCTCGCCCCCGACGTGTACCGCCGCCGCGCCAGCCTCCTCCTGGAGCTCGGCCTCCTCCAGGCCGCGCTGGGCAACCACCGCATCGCGCTGCGGCACTTCGACGAGCGGGCGCGGCTGCCCTTCGTGAAGCCGACGGAGGCGCTGGCCTTCCGTCTCGCGCGGGCGCGCAGCCTCTTCCACGCGCAGGCGCTCGCCGAGGCCGCGCGCGAGGCGGAGCTGGGCCTCGAGTTGGTCGAGGCGCACGAGGCGCTCCGCCCCTTTCGCGCGCTGGCCCTCGAGCGGGCGATGTTCTGCGAGCTCGCCGCCGGGCGGTACGCCGAGGCCGCGCGGCAGGCCGAGGCGCTGCTGCCGCTCCTGCCGCAGTCGACGGCCGCGCAGGTGAAGGCGCGCCTCGCGCTGGGCTGGGCGTTGCTGCGCGACAATCGCGCGCCGGCCGCGGTGGAGGTGCTGGCCGCCGCGCGCCGCGTCCTCGACGCGCCGCTGCCGCTGCACACCACCGACGCCCTCGGCGCGCACGGGCCGACGCACCTTCCGGCCGAGGAGCTCCACGCGCTCGTGGAGGGCCTCGACGCGGAGGCCCGAGGCGCGGTGGGCGACGGCGCTGGCCGCCTCGCCGCGCTCGAGGCGCGCAGCCGCCTGCTGCGCGAGAAGCAGGCCGTGGTGCCGCGTGACGAGACGCTCTCGGCCCTCGCTCGCCTTGCCCACCAGCGCGCGCACGCGGCCGCGGGCCTCGGCCGCTGGGACACCGCGCGCGGCGCCCTCGCGGAGGGGCTGCGGCTCGACGAGGCGTGGCGCGCGCACACCGGCGCCCGGCACCCACCGCAGTCGACGGTGCTCCTGGCGCTGTGCGCCGAGGTCGAGCTCGAGCGGCCCGGCGCCTGCCCGCTGCCCCGGGAGGCGCTCACCGCCTCGCTCGAGGTGGCCCTCGCCGCCGCGCGGCACCGGCGCGACGCCGAGGGGCGCGCGCTGCGCCTCGAGCTCCCGCTGCTCCTGGGTCGGCTCCAGCCCGTCGCGCCAGCGACGCCGCGGTGAGTCAGCGTCGAAGCTTCGGCGAGACGAGCTGCACCACGGCCTCCTCCAGGGTGCCGGCCACGGCGCGCAGGCCAAACTCGAAGCGCTCGCTCGCGAGCGCCTTCCGGGCGGCGTCTTCGAAGCGCCACTTCGGCTCGTAGTCGATCTCCGCCCAGTACCGCGCGTCGGTCGGCAAGAGGTCGCCCTTGAAGCCGAGCACGAGCTCTCGCGCGAGCGAGAAGTCGGCGCGCGTCACCAGCTTGAGCCACCACGACGACAATGAGACGCTCAGGAACGGCACCGGCACGCTCGGCACCCGGCGGCCCCGGAGCGCGGCGATGGTCGAGAGGATCTGCCGGCCGCTCACCACCTCGGGCCCGGGGAGGTCGTACCAGGCGCTCTTCGGCAGGGGCAGCTCGAGCGCGCGCACCAGCGCCACCACCACGTCCTCCAGCGCGATGGGGCAGGTGCGTGACGCCGTCCACGAGGGCAACAGCATCGCGGGGAGCCGCATCGCGAGGTCGCGGACGATCTGCCACGACGCGCTGCCCGCCCCGACGATCATCGACGCGCGCAGCTCCACGGTCGGAACGGGGCCAGCCCGGAGCAGCTCACCGACCGCGAGCCGGCTCTTGAGGTGCTCCGAGGCCTCGCCGGCTGGCGCCACGCCACCGAGATAGACGAGGCGCTTGACGCCCGCGCGCGCGGCCGCCTCCCGGACCTCCACCGCGGTCCTCCGCTCGGTGTCGGCGTAGTCGTGCGCGCCACCCCCCATGGCATGGACGAGGAAGAAGACCGCGTCGATCCCCTCCATGGCCCGGTCGAGGTCGGCGCGCCGGCTGACGTCACAGGTGACCCACTCGAGCCGGTCGATGGGCCGACCAGCGGCCGGGCGTCGGGAGGTCGCGCGGAGCGTGTAGCCCTCCGCGAGGAGCGCGGGGATGAGCGCCCGGCCCACGAAGCCCGTCGCGCCCGTCACGAGGATCCGCTGGCTGTTCGCGTTCACGCTCTCCGCGTAACACGTCATGCCACGCGCCGCCGCGCCGGCCGCCCGCCTGAGGCAGCCGCGTGACGCGCGAAGGCCAAGCCGTCACCGTGGGGCGTGCGGCGAGGCCTCCTCCGCCGCGGGTGCTCCGAGAGGCGGGAGCGCCGGCGCGGCGGGGTTGGTGCGCGCGAGGTAGCGCCCGAAGCAGCGCATCACGAACGCGTGCACCGGGGCCTGCGAAAGCCGGTACACCAGCCAGGGCAGCGCCGGCACGAAGCCGTGGATCGCGGCCAGGGTGTGCCGCCGGTGCGAGACCTGCCGAAACTCGAGCCAGCCCGTGGTGGTGGTCTTCGACAGGAGGCCGCCCACGATGTGGAACTTGTCGCGCGCGCTGTCGGAGCCCTCACCGATGAGCTCGAGCACGAGCAGCGGCCACGGCAGGCCCAGGAGCGAGAAGGTCACGCGCGGTGAGCCGGGGAGGGGCCTGACGCGAATGATGGCGCGGAAGAAGCGCGGCAGCCACGCCATGTACTGGTTCGAGATGAAGCGCGCGTCGCGCTCCGGCAGGGAGGGCAAGCGCTGAATCGAGCGCACGGTCGCCTCCCGGTGCCCGGCAGCGGGCCGAGCGCTCGCGGGCTTCGGCCTCGCCCTGCGCAGGGTCTCGGCGAGCATGTCCTCGAAGCGGCGGTACGTGATGAGGCTGGCGATGGGCTCGACCGGCGTGGGCTGCGGGAGGTCGCACTGCAGGCTGTCGATGAGCGGGCTGATCAGCTCGTGCGAGGCGCCGGAGAACAGCTGCACCCAGCGCTTCGAGAAGCCGGTCGAGGCGATGGGCACCGGCAGCATGAGGCGGCGCTTGCCGAGGGCGGTGGCCGTCTTTCGCAGCAGGTCGGCGTAGGTGAGCGCCTCGCCGTTGACGAGGTCGAGGGTCTTCCCGAGGAAGGCCGGCGCCTGCACGGCCGCGCTGAGCACCGCCACCACGTCGTCGATGAAGACGGCCTGGCCCAGGCTGCGGGTCCAGCGGGGCAGCACCATCCACGGGAGGCGCTCGACGAGGGCGTGCAGGATCTCGAAGGAGCTTCCGCCCGGGCCCACCACCATGCCCGCGCGCAGGCACGTCACGGGAATGCCGGTGGCCTGGAGCACCGCCTCGACCTCCTGGCGGCTCTGCAGGTGCGGGCTGACGTAGCCGGTGTCGGGCACCAGCCCGCCGAGGTAGATGATCTGCTTCACGCCGTGGGCGCGGCAGGCGCGCGCGAAGTTGTCGGCCAGCAGCAGGTCGGTGTCGTGGAAGCTGCCCTGGAAGAGCCGCGACGAGGGCATCATCGAGTGCACGAGGTAGATGGCGACGTCGACGCCCGCGAGCGCGTCCCGGGTGCTGCTCGCCGAGAACAGGTCGCAGGTGCGCCACTCGACGTTCTCGGGGCCGGGCCGCGGGTGCCGGCCGAGGGCGATGACGCGAAACCGGTCTGCGAGCGCGGGGAGCAGGTGCGAGCCCACGAAGCCGCTGGCCCCGGTGACGGCGACGCAGGGGCGTGGAGGGGGAGTCACGGCCGCCTTCTGTCGCGACGGCGCGCCGCACGCCACTCAAACGCCCCGGCGCAACGAGGTCGCGGGCCGCGCTCGAGTTCGGGGAGTTGCTCGAGGCACTGACCGGGCTCGGCCTCTTCGGCGGCAGCTCGCCGCCGGCGACCACCGTCGAGAGACGCTCACGCTCACTCGACGTCCAGCACGGCCAGGTCGTCGGGGTTGCGCAAGCTGGCGGTGCGGTGACCGCGCGATGGGCGAGTGCCGCCTCGACGCCCCGCGGGTCATTCTGCTGGTGAACATCACCGCGCGGGTGTTGGCTCGGGCGCTCGAGGAGGAGGGCACCGGGCCCTCGCTGCCGCATGACGGAGATGATCTTCAAGCTGCTGGGGGGCATCGGCCTCTTCCTCCTGGGCATGGTGCTGCTCACCGACGGCCTCAAGGCCTTCGCGGGCCAGGCGCTGCAGCGGGCGCTGGTGCGCTTCACCGGCACGCCGACGCGGGCCTTCGCCTCGGGCGCGGTGGTGACGCTGATGGTGCAGTCGTCATCGGCGACGACGGTGACGCTCATCGGCTTCGTCAGCGCCGGCCTCATCACCTTCCCGCAGGCGGTGGGCGTGGTGATGGGCGCGTCGCTGGGCACCACCGGCACCGGGTGGATCGTCTCGGTGCTGGGCCTCAAGGTGTCGCTGGGCTTCTACGCGCTGCCGCTGGTGGGCATCGGGGCGCTGCTGCGCCTGCTGGCGTCCGGCCGCTGGCGCTCGCTGGGCCTCGCCCTGGCGGGCTTCGGCCTCATCTTCATCGGCATCGAGACGCTGCAGGCGGGCATGCAGTCGGTGTCTACGCTCTTCGACCTGCGGCGGCTCCCGTCGGCGGGCGTGCTGGGGCACCTCGCGGCGATGGCCCTGGGCATCGTGCTGACGGTGGTGATGCAGTCGTCGAGCGCCGCGGTGGCCACCACGCTGACGGCCCTGCACGCCGGGGCCGTCAACTTCGAGCAGGCGGCGTCGATCGTCATCGGCGCCGCGGTGGGCACCACGGTGACGGGCGCGCTGGCCAGCATCGGCGGCAGCGTGTCGGCGCGGCGCACGGCGGCCGTCCACGTGGGCTTCAACCTGGCCACGGGCCTCATCGCCATCGTGCTGCTGCCAGTGCTGCTGCCGGTGCTGGAGTGGGCGCAGCAGCACGCCGGCCTCGAGCCCGGCGCCGTCAGCCTCGCGGCGTTCCACACGCTCTTCATCGGGCTGGGCGTGGCGCTCTTCCTGCCTTTCACCGGGCGCATCGCGCGGCGCATCGAGGCGCTGTTACCTGACGAGGGTCCGCGGCTGGCCCGGCACCTCGACGAGTCGCTGCTGGCCGCGCCCGCGGTGGCGGTGGAGGCGACGCGGCGCGCGCTGACGGAGGTCACGCTGGAGGTGGTGGACCTCCTCGCGCCGCTGCTGGAGAGCGGCGTGGGCGGCGTCGACGCGCGGCGCACCGCGGAGCTCGCGACGGCCTTCGACCGCACGCAGCGCTTCTTCGCGCGCATCCCTCCCGTCAGCGAAGACGAGCCGCTCTCGCGCTCGCGCGTGGCGCAGCTGCACGCCATCGACCACCTCGCGCGCCTCTCGTCGCGGCTGGTCTTGAAGGAGGCGCACCACCGGGAGCTGGCGCAGCCCACCCTGCGGCCCGCGGTGGAGCACTGCAAGCAACTGCTGGAGCTCGTGCGGCAGGGGCTCCTGGGCCGCGCGGAGCCGGGATGGGAGGGTCAGGCGGAAGCGCAGGCGACGGCCCTGGCCGCGCTGCGGGAGGCGGAGCGCCTCGACATCCTCCACCAGACGGCGGTGGGCAGCCGCAGCCCCGGCGAGGCCCTCTCGTCACTCGACGCGCTGCGGTGGCTCGAGCGCGTGGGGAGCCACGCGTGGCGCACGGCGCACTACCTGGGCGTGGTGGAGAAGGCGGCGGCGGGCGCAGCCGCGGCCCTCGAGCCGTCGCTCGACGAGTGACGAGGGCGCACGGCGCTGAGCCGCCAGGGCCGCGTCGGAGGCGATGACTGCTCGTCAGTTCGGAGGACTGCTCGAGGCGCTGACCGGGCTCGGCTTCTTCGGCGGCAGCTCTCCCCCGGCGACCACCGTCGAGACGCTCACGCTCACGCGGCGCTCCAGCACGACCACGTCTTCGGGGTTGCGCAAGATGGCGGTGAGGTGGCCGTGCGCGCGCGCGGTCGCGAGGAGCACGGCCTCCTCGGGGAGCACCAGGAGCGAGAGCTGCCGCGCCTCGCCGCGCTCGGGCGCCGCGTTGGCCAGCACCGTGATGTCCTGGAGCAGCAGCACGCCGGCGCTCCGCTTCGTCTCCGGGTCAGTCACCACCGCCAGCACGTCGATGCGGTCCTTCGCCTTGAGCACGGCGCCGCCGCTCATGGCGCTCGTCTCGATCGTCCACGCGCGGGCCGTGGTGGGCACTTCCAGCGCGAGCGGCTTGCCCGGCGCAGCAGACAGCAGCAACAGGGCGACGGCGGTGAGCAGGTCCATGGCAGTCCTCCGAGCGGGTCAGGCCAGACAAGGGCTTGCACGCGCCGTGCGCGGGCGTCGGCCTGCGCGCGCGGGCCCGGAAGGGGCCAGCTCCTTCACTCTGAAGGGCCGCGCTCATCGAAGTGATGGAGTGCTCGGCGTCGCGCCCGTGGAGGTGCCGACGGACCAGGCGATGGCTTGCCGTCGGCACCTCGCGATGCCTCTACTGCGCGGCGTGTACGACGACTGCCCTGACCACAAGCTCCCCGGCCTCAGCGTCTGCGACGGGTGCGTGCGCCCGCTGTGCCGCAAGTGCAAGACGAAGGGCTCGCTGTCGCGCTGCGCCGAGTGCGAGGCCGCGCGCGAGCGAGACCGCGATCCGGACGCCTTCGTTCCCAGCGGCGGGTCGGAGAGCTACGGCGGAAAGGTGGTGGGGCTGCTGGTCGTCCTGCTCCTGGTGATGCTGTTTCTGAACTCTCGAGCCTGCGCGCCGCTGCCCAACATCACCTGGCTCAAGTGAGCCGCGTCGAGGTGGTCAGGGCGAGCCGCACACGATGGCGGCGACGCCCTCGCGCACGGTCACCACGTCGAGGCCCGGCGTGGCCTTCGCGCAGCGGAGGATGGCCTCGAAGTCGGCGACTGGGTACGACAGCGGCGACGACGCGCTCGCCGCGCTGGTGAAGTCGTGAAAGACGAAGATGCGCCAGCCGCGCAGGGCCGCGGTCTCCTGCAGCAGGCCGCAGGCCACGGCCGGGGTGACGGAGTTGTAGACGCCGTCGACGGACAGCTCCATCACCCTGGAGCCGACGTAGTTCAGCCCGGGTTTCGAGGTGCGATGGGAGGTGTAGTGGCCCTGGATCGCGTCGAGCACCGTCGGTGAGTACTGGCCGGTGGGCGTGGCGAAGGACTCCACCGGCGCGCCCACGTTCGCGAGCAGGTACTGCTTCGAGAGCCGCAGCTCGTCGTCGAGGGCCTGCGCTGAGAGCGTCGTGAGGATGGCGTGCGTGCGGGTGTGGCTGGCGACCTCGTGACCGCCTGCCGCGAGCGCCTGCGCGAAGGGGAGCCCCCCGTACGTCTCGAGGTTGTTGGTGACGTGGTAGATGGTGGACTTGACGCCCTGCCGGGTCATCGCAGGCAGCGCGAGCGTCGCCTGTGAGGGCAGCGAGTCGTCCATGGTGAGGCTGACCATGCCGCGCGAGAGTGGCCTGCAGCCTGGCGCGGTGCTCGGCGTACCGGCGCAGGGGTCGGTTCGTGGGGTCAGCTCGACGAGGTAGGCGAAGGGCGCGGTCTGCGCGGTCGCGCCGGTGACGTCCGTCGCCGCCAGCCTGACCGGGGCCCCCGGGGGGAGGTTGCTCACGCCGGCCGCCCAGCGACCGGCCGCGAACGACAGCGGCGTGAGCGCGCCGGTGCTGAGCACCTGCAGCGTCACCTGCTGCGGCAGACTGCCACCGCCGGTGAGCTCGAACTCGGCCCACCAACTGCTGGCGTTGAGCGTTCGCCAGGTGGGGCTCCAGGGCGGCACGCACGCCGGGCCGGCAGCTCCCGCGTCGGGGGGCTCTCCCGCGTCGGGGGCCGCTCCCGCGTCGGGGGCTGCTCCCGCGTCGGGGGCTGCTCCCGCGTCGGTGGCTGGTCCCGCATCCGCGCGGTCGCCGGCGTCTCGTGTGGGCCCCGCGTCTGCGGCGCCGCCCGCGACGCCCGGTTCACCACCATCGGCAGGAAGAACCGCGACGGGCGCCGACGGGGCGCAACCGAGCAGCAGCGACAGCACGAGGCCCGACGCGACCTGATGGATCCGGCAAGCTGTTCGTTCGCGCGTCACGGTTGCTCCCGTCGAGACCATCAAGGGGAGAGACAGCAAGCGCCGGGCCGCGCGCCAACCGCCCCAGGTGACTGGAGGAAGCAGAACCACAGGGAGACCACCCCGCCGTCCTGACGCGAGGCAGGGGAGCCCCCTTCGTGTTTCCGAAGAAGACACGGCACTGCTCACTCAGGTCTGAAATGTCCGAAGGAGCGCGATGCCGCGTGACCGTGGAGTCGAGCGGCGGCCAGGGCACGGTGATGACGCGCAGCCCCTGGAGCAGGCGTGCTCGAGGCCGTCACGGCGTCGCGCCCGCAGCGCACCGCGGATCTCGGGAGACTGCTGCCGCTCAGGGGGCGAAGACGAGCACCTGCTGCCGCACGCGCTTGAAGAGGTCCGTCGCGGCGCGGAGGTCGGCGTAGTCTTCGCGACGCACGACGCCCAGGGACCACCACAGCCGGCGCGTCACCCGGGCCCCGCCGGCCGTCCGCTCCACCAGCACCTCCGCCTGGAGCGGCCCGGCGCGGAGCCAGGCGGGGGCGGGCACCTCAGCGAGCCTCGTCCCGGCGGGCGCGGCGAGCTCCAGCACCTCCTCGGAGTGCATGTCGTCCCCGGCGAAGTGCACGTCGACCTGCCGCGTGGGCGGGTCGAAGAGGGTGTCGTCAAGCGCGCGCAGGAAGCCGAGGTGCACCAGCCACGTGTCTCCCTGGCGGGTCGCCTGCCGGGGGAACTCCAGCGCGTCGCGCCACTCGCAGCGGGCCTCGAGGCGCGAGCACGGGCCGTGCGTCGCCGACTTCAGGCGCGCGAGGGCGCTCGCGTCGTGCCAGCGGTCCCGCTCCTCCTCCTCGAGCTTGTGCCGGCGATGCTCGAAGCGCTCCACGTACTGCTCGGCGTGGCGCCCCCGCGACTCCAGGGCCACCTCGTCGACGACGGTGCCGTCGTCGCCCACCCGCGCGACGTGCCTCACGCGGTACCGCGAGCCGGGGGCCACCGCCGTCTCGGGCCGCAGCCAGCGGCCCTCGGTGGTGCTCTTGCCGAGCACGCTCGTGGTGCGAAAGACGTACAGCGGCAGCCCCGCGTTGCCGGGCGCGAGCTGTCCGACCGCGCAGGTGTCGCAGGCCGCGTCCACCACCAGCGGGGCGGCGAGGCCCGGCTGCGCCGGGAGGTAGACGAAGAGGTGGTTGAACTGCTCGAAGTTGGGGAAGGTCGGAGCCACCTGGCGCGAGAGCGCGTCGGTGCCGTAGGCGAGCCACGTCTCGAGGCCCTGGCGCTCGAGCAACACCTTCAACATGAGCGCGCGCTCGGTGATGCTGGCCGCGCCGCTGGCCCACACCTGCTTGAGGGGCTCGAGCCGACCGGCGGCGACGCCGCGCGTGTGGGTCTGCTCCCGAAGCGGCGCCAGCGCCCGCGTGACCTTGCAGCGCACGTCGCCGCAGCCCGTCGTGTCCACCGCGGGCGCGAAGCCGTCGGTCCACTTGCGCTCGGTAAAGAGGCGCGCGCCCTGCGAGTCGACCACGTCGTGCCAGTCGCGCTGCCAGTCGTAGCTGATCTGGCCGGCCCGGTAGGCCAGCACCCGCCACGCCCAGCGCGGCTCGCTGAAGGTCCAGTGGGGCGCAAAGTCGACCGACTCCGCGGCGGGGAGGTCGGAGAGCGTGAAGTGCAGCGCGTGCTGGCCGTTCCCGTGCGTCTGCACGGTGATGGGCGCCTGCGTGTTGAAGGCGATGGTCTCGAGCACGAGGGGCTTGGAAGCGGTCAGCTCGAACTCGTAGTGCCGAATGGGGTAGCGGCCGAGGGTGTCCTGGCTGTCGGCCGTCCAGAAGTTCTCGTTCTCGATGACCCAGCGGTACTCGAGCACGCTGCCCACCTTGACGTTGGGGAAGCGGAAGAAGGAGGCGTTGGCGTCACGCTCGCCCTTGCCGGCCGTCGTGCCGAGGAAGCCGCGGGCGTCGAACTCCTGCCGCGAGCCGTCGGGCTGCACGAGGCGCGCGCTGAACTCGATCAGCTTGTCCACGGCGCGGAAGGGCACCTTCACCTCCGCCAGCCAGAAGGCCCCTTCGCCCTGCACGGCGATGACCTCGTGGCGCATGCGGCGCGTCAGGGCGTTCGCGCCGTCCTCGAGGAGCGCGGTGCGGTCGGCGCGGTAGAGCACCACCGCGGCGTCGTCGGGGTGGCGGGTGGCGTCCCACTGCAGGCGGGCGTCGTCGACCCACTGTGGCTTCGGCGCCGTCGCGCAGGCCGTCGCCGCCACCGCGAGGAGCCAGGCCCGCGCGCTCATCGCGCTGCTCCCAGAGCCAGCACCACCGGGGTCAGCTCGGCCTCCGCGGCGGCGGCGGCGAGGGCGTCGGCCTCCGGCAGCAGCGGCACCGGCACCTGCCGCTGCGCCCGCACCACCTCGCGCGTGAGGCGCAGCCGGCTCCCCTCCAGGGCCCAACGCAGGGCGTAGCGCCCCACCGCGTTGGCCACCTCCACCGGCGGCGGGAGCTGCGTCACCGCGGCGCCTGCCGGCAGGGTGAGCTCCAGGGTGGTCTCCAGCCGCTCCGCGCTCTTCGCGAGGAGGGGGGTGCGTCGCTGCGTCGACACCCGCGGGAGCCCCGCCGCGAGGAAGTCTGCCGGGCGCAGCAGCAGCTGCCCCTTCACCGCCGGGCCCAGCACCCGCCGCACCAGCACCTGCCCTGCCACCCGCGCCTCGGGCGCGAAGTCGTCGAGCGGCGCCTCCTCGACGTGCGTCACGAAGGCGCTGCGGGCCCACAGGCGGCCCTCGAGCCAGCGGTTGGCGAGGCCAGTGCCGGTGAGCCACCGCCACTTGAAGGGCTGGGCCCGGGCCCCGCGCGACGCCACCGCCACCGTGCCCTCGGCGTCGCCGTCGGGCCGCACCGAGAGGGTGAAGTGCTGGCGCTCCTCGTTGTCGTCCGCGGTGCTCTGGGGCGTCACCGCCAGCGGCGCGCCCCCGGGCCGCACCTCCAGCACCGGCGCGCCCTGGTCGCTCACCGGGAGCTCGCCGAAGGGCACGGCCCGGTGCGTGGGGTCGGCGTACACCGTGCGGTCGCCCAGCTTCACCGCAAGAATGGCGTGGTTGAAGTTCGAGCCCATCGAGGGCAGCCCGAAGTCTCGGGGCATTCCGTCGTGCGCGAAGATGAGCGTCGGCCACGCCTCGACGCCAGCCAGGCGCAGCATCGCCTGCAGGTGCGTCGCCTTGTCCTTGCAGTCGCCGTAGCCGGTGCGCTGCACCTCCGTCGCCGCGTGCGGCACCCAGCCGCCGTAGCCGATCTCGATGGCGCAGTACTGGATGGCCCGGCACGCGCGCTCGTAGAGGGCGCGGGCCTTCGCCTCCGGCTCGTCTGGCACGCCGGCGAGCGTCTTCGTCACCTCGGCCCGCAGGGCGTCGTCGGCCTCCGCCCGCGGGGCGTAGAGGATCGAGAGCTCCGCCGAGAGGGCCTCCGCCGAGGCCGGCGCGTGGCGCGCCTGGCCGCCTTCGCTCCAGGACTCGAGGCGCACGTTGAGCACCGGCAACAGCTCCCGCAGCGTCGGCCCGCCGGGGTCGGTCTCCACGGCCGCCAGCTTCGCCCGCTCGAAGCGCCAGCGGCGGCGCCCGCCCTCGAGCGACTCGGCGGGTGAGAGCTGGTGCCCGTCGCGCGCGTGGAGCACCCAGCGCAGCTCCCACCCCACTGGCGCGGTGACGTCGAGGCGGGTCAGCTCCACGGGCACCGCGTCGCCCAGGTACTCGTGGTGTACCCACACCCGCGTGTCCACGCGGCGCGTCACCACCTCCGACTCGAAGACGCCGCCCACCGGCACCGGCGGGACAGGCACCCGCAGCACCCGCGCGTCCTGGAACAGGATGCTCGCGTCGAAGAGCGGCACGTCCGCCTTCTTCGAGGTGTCGAGGGCCGTCTCCACGCCCTCCGGCGAGAGGATGCGCCCGCGCACCGAGAGCACGCGGCTGAAGGTGGTGTCGTAGTGCACCGTCACGGGGGGCACGACGCCCGCCGAGAGCATCTTCACCCGCCACCGCCGCGTCACCGTGGCCTCGGGCTTTCCGTCGGTGCCCGGCGCGAAGTCCACCGTCGCTTCGTCGAGGAGCACCACCCAGTGCCCCTCGCCGCTCGTCAGCGTCGCCGGGGTCGCGGCGAGGTCCACGGGCGGAAACGCCTTCGGACACCCAGCCAGGAGCATGGCGACCGCACCCACCGCCCAACCCACTCTCATGAGGGGGCAAGGCTACCACCGCGCGGCGGTCGGCGCGCCAGACCTCACCGAGCGGGAGTGCAAGTCGCCGCACTCGGTCTGGTAGATCGCCGCGCCGACCGAGGCTTCGATCAGGTTGGCGCGGGAGTCGCCGTCGACCACGCCAACCGGGGCGCGCCCCCCGGGGCCCGTCGAGGTGAGCTGCGCGATTCCACCGGCCAGCCAGGCCCTGGCCCCGCCCCGGCGCCCAGTCAGCGCCCTGCGTCTGGAGCCCCGCCGTCGTCGGGCCCGGTCGGGGCACACGGGCCACTCGTGAAGCGCACGCTCCACGGGCCCTCGGCGGTGGTGGTGACCGACGGGTGCAGCGCGAAGACCCCGTCGAGCGCCGCCGCCAGGTCCACCTCGGCGGGCGTCGACTTGCGCGTCGGTGGCGCGGGCCGGACCACGCACACGTGCACCGCGGGCACCCCCGCCGTCGCGCGCACGCCCGCGGCTACCACGGCGAGGAAGGGGAGATCGCCCGCGTCCCGCGTCAGCGTCGCGGCGGGGACGGCGACGTCGACGAGCTGCACCTCGCGCTCCAGGCCCAGGGTGCTCCCGAGCCGCAGCGCCTCGGCGCCGTCGGGGCTCAGGGCCGGGCCCAGGTGCACCACCCGCACCCGCAGGGCGGCGCCCTCGTCGGTGCCCACGTCGATGACCAGGGGCTCGCCCGCCGCGGCGGTCGGCCAGAGCTGCGCGACGGTGGCGCGCACCCGCGCGCGCGCCGCGTTCAGCGCCTCGTCCGGTGCGAGCTCCGCGATGACCACCGGGGCCTCCACCCCGCGCGGCGTCATCGTCGAGACCAACCCGGCCAGGGCCGAGGCGTCGGGCACGGCGAGGACCTCGATGCGGGGCACCACGCCCGAGCTCAGCCGAATCTCCGCGTCGAGGCGGGCGCGCACCGCGGCGGCGTCGTCGGGCGCGCCGAGGATGACCACCAGCACCTCGACCTCGTGGCGATCCACCCGCACCCGGCTCTGCACCAGGCGCGCGCTCTCGGTGTCGATGGACTTGCGGACAGCCATCTTCACGCGCACCTGCCACGCCACCTCGGTGAGCGCGCGCCCCAGCGGAATGTAGACCAGCGCCAGGAGGAAGAACGGCATCAGGAACCGGAGCGCCGGCCCCAGCGGCCTGGACTCGAAGAGCCGCGCGAGCCGGCGCGCCAGGGCTCGCGCCAGGGGCGCCCCGCCGCCCTCCTTCGCCAGCTCGTCGCGCTCCAGCGGGATCACCTCGACGCGGTGGAAGCCGGTGATGACGAAGGCGATCATTCCCACCGCGACGATGGCCACCATGTTGGTGAGGAAGAGCAGCCCGGCGCCGCCCGCGACGGACCAGTCGGCCGTGCCCAGGCCGTAGCCGCTGGCGCACAGGGGTGGCACCAGCGAGATGCCGATCGACGTGCCGGCCGCGGTGCTGGCCATGTTCGACGCGGGCCGCAGCGACGCGAACACGCCGGCCAGGGCGCAGAAGCCCGCGGTGACCAGATCGAGCACGGTGGGCGAAGTACGGGCCGCCAGCTCGGAGTTCAGCTCGTGGTAGGGAAGCATCAGGGTGATCAGCGCCGCGCCCCCCACCGCGACCACCACGCTCAGCGCGATGCGCCCCACCGTCCGCAGCACGAGGAAGGGTCCACCCGTGGCCAGGCCCATGGCCAGGCCGACGATCGGCACCATCAAGGGCGCGATCAACATGGCGCCGATCACCACCGCGCCGCTGTTGACGACCAGGCCCAGCGTGGCGATGCCCACCGCCACCACCATCTGGAGCCAGTACGACGTCACCTCGCTCGCGTCCCGCCGAAGCATGTGCTGCACCAGATGCGCCCGGCCCACCGCGCTGTCGCCGAGCACGCGCAGCAGGCGGTCCTGGAGGCGAATCAGGGAGCGGGGGAGCGCGAACGTCGACATGGGGTGCCGGAGGTAGCACGAAGGCCGCTGACACTGGCGAGCAGCTGCACGCCGCTGGACCGGGGGTCGTGCTTTCAGGTGGACAGCCGGGGCCGTCAAGGCGAGACACCGCGCCCATGCGGCGCCTCGGGTCCGTGCTTCTCGCGTGCGTGGTGCTGGCGGCGACGGCGCGCGCCGAATGTGATGCGGGCGTGGTGGTGCCGCCGGAGCTCCTGGCGGCCTCCCCGGCAGAGTGGCCCGCCGACGCTGGCCTCGGGGGTGGCGACGTCGAGCTGCGCCTCACCCTCGACACCGAGGGCCGCGTGGTGGACGTCGCCGTCGAGTCCTCGACGGGCGAGGCCTTCACCGAGGCGGCGCTCGAGGCGGCCCGCGGCCTGCGCTTCGCCCCCGCCACGCAGGACGGCGAGCCGGTGTCGGTGGTGCTGGCCTACCGCTACCACTTCGAGCCGCCGCGCGAGGCGGTGGAGGTCGACGCGGGGCTCCCGGCGCACGTGGCGCGCATCTCGGGCCGCGTGCTGACGAAGGGCACGCGCGACGTCGTGCCGCTCGCCCAGGTGGGCCTCGAGGACGGCGGCGTCACCGCGGCCGAGACCGACGCCGAGGGCCGCTTCGCCCTCGAGGTGCCGCCCGGCGCGCTGCGGCTGGTGGTGACGGCGTCGGGGCACCGCCCGCGTGTCTTCAAGGAGAAGCTGCAGCCCGGCCAGGCGGTGGAGGTGGTGTACCGCCTCGACCGCACGTACTCGCGGCCCTACGAGACGGTGGTGCGCGGCCAGGCCGATCGCGCGGAGCTCTCGCGCATCACGCTGACGGGCGCCGAGCTGCGCGAGGTGGCGGGCACGGGCGGCCAGCCCCTGCGCGTGGTGATGCTGCTGCCCGGCGTCACCACCCCGGCCTCGGGCATCAACTACCCGGTGGTGCGCGGCGCGGTGCCGGCGGCGACGGGCTTCTTCCTCGACGGCGTGCGCGTGCCGCAGCTCTACCACCTGCTGGTGGGCAACTCGGTGGTGCACCCCGACTTCATCGAGAGCATCGACTTCTACCCGGCCAACGCGCCCACGCGCTTCGGCCGCATCTCCGGCGGCGTCATCAGCGCCACCGTGGCCAAGGCCCGCGACGATCGCGTGCACGCCACCATCTCGCCCGACCTGCTGCAGACGAGCGCCTTCGTCGAGGTGCCCATCACCGCGACCGGCACCAGCATCACCGTCGCCGGGCACGTCAACTACTCCGCGTGGCTGCTCGCCGCGCTGGCGGGCGCCGGCGTCTTCCCCGAGGGCGTCACGCCGGTGGTGGAGTCGTGGGACTACCAGGCGCGCCTCGAGCAGAAGGTGGGCAAGGGCACCGTGCGGCTGCTCGCCTTCGGCAGCAACGACCTCGTCGGCACGCGGCAGACGGGCCCCGACGCCATCTCGGCCTTCCTCACCTCGCGCTTCAACCGCTTCGACCTCCGCGGGCAGTACCCGGTGGGGCCCGGGCACCTCGAGGTGGGCAGCTTCATCGGCTGGGAGACCATGGGCCTGTTCGGCGAGCAGAACGGCGAGCGCGTGGGCTCCTTCCTCTTGAACCGCTTCCTCGCCACCGGCCGCGCGCAGTACCGCGTGGAGCTCGGCGAGCACTGGCAGTTCAAGGTGGGCTTCGACGTCGAGCGGCAGGTGTCCGAGACCGAGACCAGCTCCGGCATCGGCGCGGGTGGCGACCTCCTGCGGCAGCCGCGGGCCTTCGGCACCTTCACCGGCACCTTCGTCGAGGCGGCCTTCTTCCACTCGGGGTGGACGGTGGTGGCCGGCGCGCGCCTCGACACCTGGCACCTCGCGCCCGACTTCACCCTCGTGTCCGCCGAGCCGCGGCTCGAGGTCCGCTACAAGGCGCTGGAGTCGCTCACGCTGCGCGGCACCGCCGGCCTCGCGCACCAGGCGCCGATGCTGCTGCTCTCGCTGCCCATCTCCGACGTGGCGGCGCTCGAGGACGGGCTGCACCAGGTGGGGCAGTTCAGCGTGGGCGCGGTGGCCCGGCTGCCCTTCGACCTCGAGCTGTCGGCCGACGTCTTCTTGAACCACATCTTCCAGGCGCGCGAGCGGAGCCTCACGGAGTTCGTCACCGGCATCTCGTCGCTCGACGATCGCTTCGCCGGCAACCGAATGGGCCGGGCCTACGGGCTCGAGCTGATGCTGCGGCTGCCGCAGCAGGGGCGACTGTTCGGCTGGCTCTCGTACGCCCTCATGCGCAGCGAGCGGCAGCGGCGCTTCGCCGTCTTCTCGCCAGACCAGGAGCTGGTGGGCGACGAGACGGCCATGGTGCCGTTCGCCTTCGACCAGGCGCACTCGCTCAACCTCGTCGCGGGCTACCAGCTGCCGCGCGGCTTCAAGGTGAGCGCCTCGTTCCACTTGAACACCGGGCGGCCGGAGTCGGGCGAGTTCAGCAGCCGCACGCAGCGGCTCTTCACCGAGCCTCAGTCGGGGCGCTCGCTGTGGCAGGTGGTGCCGCTCAACCAGGTCGACCGGCTGCCCCTCTTCGGGCGCCTCGACGTGCGCGCCTCCAAGAGCATCGCGCTCAACTCGCTCTCGCTGGAGATCTACCTCGACGTCTTCAATGTGCTCGTGCGGCCCGAGGTGTACGGCTACTCGTATGGCTACCAGGTCGCGGAGGATGGCACGGTGACGCCGACGAAGACCGAGCAGAGCGCGCCCATCATCCTCCCGACGCTCGGCGTGAAGGCGGTGTACTGATGAAGCGCCTCGTCCTGCTCCTCCTCGCGATGTCGGCCGGCTGCTTCGGCCCCGACGACATCTTCATCGTCGACGGCCGCGTGACGTCGCCGGAGCCGGCAGAGCAGGTGGTGCGCCTGCTGCGCGGCAAGCCCGACCAACAAGGCACCGGCATCTGCGGCGAGCTCAAGCCTTTCAAGGACGCCATCACCAACGCCGATGGCGGCTTCGTCTTCGAGGTCTTCCGCGCGCAGGCGCAGAGCCTGACGGGCTTCACCACGAACTTCTGCTTCCGGGTGGAGGCCCAGTTCGCCTCGGGCAGCCGCGCCACCACGGTGGTGCCGCAGCTCTTCGGGCCGCAGACGCTGCCGGACCTGCCTGACTGGCGCCCGCTCATGCAGCTCGACGCGGGCGTGGTGGCCTTCGCGCCGCTCTCGCCGCTGCCCGAGGTGGAGGGCTTCGAGGGCACGCAGCTGACGCACCGGCTCGAGGCGCGCACCGCCGATGGCGGCCTGGCGTGGCGCGCAGACGACCGGGTGATGGCCTTCGGGGAGCGCACGCCCCAGCGGGTGCCGCTGCGCTTCGACGAGGCGGTGCTGGCGGAGGACGAGGCCGTCACCGTGCGCCTGCGCGCGCGCCTCACGGCGCCCGTCGACGAGGCGCCGGGTGGGCCGGGGCCCGGGCCAGGAGAGCCGCGCAGGAGCTTCGCGCCGGTGGTCGAAGCCGAGGCGGGGGAGGCGCTGGTCGTCGCCGGCCGCGCCGCGCCGCCGAGCCGCGGCCTCTCGTGCGCGCCGCTGCCGGCGCCCTGCGCGCTGACCGATGGTGAGCTCACGCCGGTCGAGCTGGGCGAGGGCGTGACGACCGTGGTGCTGGACCTACCGACGCCGCTGGCGGTCCGCTGGGTGGTGCTGCGCGGCCTCGAGACCACGGCCGGCATCCTCGCGGTGCAGCTCGGCACGGCTGACGGCGGCGTCGCGCCCTTCGTGCAGCAGGTGCTGCCGCAGTCGCTGTGGCTTCCGGTGACAGAGGTCGTCCACGTGCCGCTGCCGGACGGCGGCGTGCTGGGCCTGGGCGAGCCGGAGCCGATCTTCGTGGCCGTACCGCTGCCCGCGGGGGAGCCCGCGTGGCGCGTGCAGGTCAGCGTGCCCGGAGGCGTCCGCCGCCTGGCCGAGGTGTCCGTGCTGGAGTGAGGGCCCGCGCCGGCGCGGAGGCTGGTAGCGTTCGGGGCGATGCTGCTCGAGGCCGCCACGCACCAGACCGCGCACGTGTCGTTCTTCCGGCGGCGGCTGGCGCCCCTGGCGGGTGGGCGCTCCTTGACGGCGTGGGTGGTCGAGGAGCTGAACGTCCGCGGTCACCTCGGTGCCTACGGCGCAGCGCTCCCCCAGCGCGCGCCGAACGACCAGGTGTCGCTCGAGGAGCTGGTCACGCTCCTGGCGATGCCCCACACCGAGCTCGATGGGCGCCTGTTCAAGCTCCTGGTGCGTACGCTCCAGCGAGGCCCCATCGACGTGCCGAGGCTGGCCCGGCTTGCGAAGCAGGAGCACGCCGACACGCTGCTGGCGTGGCTCCTGCGCCACCTGCCCGAGGGGGAGCACACTGAGACGACGCGGGCTCTCGCCGCCCGGCTCGCGCCTCGGGGGAGCGGCGCGGTCAGCTACCAGTACGACTTCGACCGGCTCGTGCGCCGGCCCGCGAGCAAGGAGCACCTGTGGCGACGGCCGCGCGGCTGATCCTCGAGACGCTCGATCGCCACCCCACCGCGCCGGCGCCCACCTCTTGTGGCGCCGCGGCCCCCGCCTCGGGCTAAGACCCACGGCCCATGCGCCGCACCCGCGTCGTCCTCTTCGCCGTCACGCTCGCCGTCGCCGCCTGCGCCCGCCGGGTGCCGCCGCCCACCGAGACGCTCGAGTCCGCCGCCGCGCGGGCCGACACCACCTCGAGCGCGCACACCCTGGCGCTGGCGGGCTTCCACGCGCTGCTCCTCGAGGGCGACGCGACGAAGGCCCTCGTGCGCTTCGACGGCTCGCTCGCGCGCGACGCCGGCGAGCCGTGGGCCCTCGTCGGCCAGGTGCTCCTCGCCCAGCGCGCGCAGCACCCGCAGCGCGCCCTCGTCGCCGCCCTCGACCTCGTGGAGCGCAACCCCCGCCACCCCCTCGCGGCCATGGGCGCGCGCGTGGTGCTCGACGTCTCGCCGCTGGGCGCCGGCACCTCGGCGCTGGTGCGCGAGCGCGCGCCGGCGCTGCTGGCACAGCGGGGCCTGCTGCCCGACGCCGCGCACCTGCTCCGCGCCGCGCTCGTCAACGCCTTCCGCGACACGGACGACGACGCCCGCGCGGGCGAGACGCTCGCGGCCATGGGCATGCCCACCGTGGGCACGCTGGCCGGGCCCTTCTCACCCTGGCGGTACCTGGGCATGGCCGAGCCGACGCCGGTGGAGGTGTCCGGCAGCTTCGAGGGGCTCGCGCCCGGGCCCTTCGGCCCGCTGACGGCGCGGGAGTTTCGCTTCGCCGACGGCCGCCTCTCCCTCGCCGGGGAGCCGCAGACGGGCGACGTGTACGTCTTCGGCGTGGACGTCACGGTGGCCGAGGCGGGCCGCTACGTGCTGCGCACCGTCACCTCCATGGACCACGTCGCGGTGCTCGACGGCACGCAGGTGCTGGCGCGGAGCTCCTTCAAGCGCCCGCAGAGCACGCTGCAGACGGCCGTGGTGAAGCTGGCGGCCGGCTCGCACCGGCTGCTGGTGCGCATGGCGCGCGAAGGGCAGGCCGGCAACCTCACCGTCGCGCTCCACCGGCTCGACGGGCAGCCCGCGGGCCTCACCTTCGCGCCGCCCCGCGGCCCGGCGCCGTCGTGGAAGGGCGTCACCGTCGTCGATGACGTCGACGGCCTGTACCCCACCGCCGCCGCGCTGCACGCGGCGCTCCTCGACGACGCGGGCGATGCGCTGGCGCGGGTGCTGGCGGCGCGCGACGCGCTGGGGCGCGACCGCGACGGCGCCCGGGCGCTCCTCGGCGGGCTGCCGGACTCCGTCAACGCCCCGCTGGTGGCGGTGCTGCGCGCCGACCTCGCCCTGCAGGACCGCTCGGTGCCCACGCGCGTGGGCCGCGGCCGCGCCACGCGCGACCTCGAGGCGGCCCTGGTGAAGGACCCGGGCTTCGTGTCGGCGCGCGTGCTCACCGCGCAGCTCGCCCTCGACGACGGCCGGCAGCTCGACGCGCTGGAGCAGGCCCGCGCGGCCCGCGACGCGCACGTGCCGCCGGGCGCGCCGGGGCTGCCGGGCCAGCCGCCGGCTGCTGACCTTCCTGGCGCACGAGCGGCTGCAATACGGCGCCGGCCAGAACGCACTC
>CAYUZK010000012.1:0-7453 GCA_964449625.1 uncultured Archangium sp. | reverse complement strand
GTGCCGCCGGGCGCGCCGGTGCTGCAGCTGCTCGCGCGCGTCGAGCTGGCCATGGGGTTGGAGGCCGCGGCGGTGGCCACGGCGCGTGACGCGGAGCAGGCGCTCCTGGGCTTCTGCGAGGCGCTGCTGCTCCAGTACGACGTGGCGCGGCGCCGCGACGCCATCGCCGACGCCGACGCGCTCCTCGCCGCGGCCCGCCACTGCGACGGCAACCTCGCGCGCGCGGCCGAGCACCTGCGCAGCCGGGGAGATCTCCCCGGCGCCGTGGCGCGCTGGGAGCAGCTCCTCGCGCGCGACGTGGGGCAGGTGGGCGTGGCGACCTCGCTGGTCGGCCTCTACGTGGGCCAGCGCCGCTTCGACGACGCCGTCGCCCTGCTGACGAAGCTGCGCGCCCAGTGGCCGAGGAACGCCGCGCTCCCCCGGGCGCTCGGCGACGTGCACGAGCTCGCTGGCCGCCCCAAGGAGGCGCTCGCCGCGCGCGAGGCGGCGCTGCGGCTCGACGGGGCCGACCTGCAGCTGCGCCGCGCCGTGGAGCGCGAGAAGACGGGCCAGGAGCTGCTCGAGGCCTGGGCCATCAGCACCGAGGAGGCCCTCAAGTCCTACGAGGCGGCGCCCGGCAGCGAAGACGCCACCAGCACCTTCGTGCTCGACGCCGCCGCCATCCAGGCCTTCCCCGACGGCTCGATGGTCGACCGGGTGCACATCATCCAGAAGGCGCTCGACCAGCAGGGGGTGCAGGAGGTGGCGGAGGTGCAGATCCCCCAGGGGGCGACGGTGCTCACGCTGCGTACCCTGAAGCCCGACGGCCGCTCCCTCGAGCCCGAGAACATCGACGGGAAGGACTCCATGTCGCTGCCCGGCGTGCAGGTGGGCGACCTCGTCGAGTACGAGTACCTGCTCGCGCACCCGCCGCGTGGCCCCGCGCAGCCCGGCTTCACCGCCTCGGCCTTCTACTTTCAGATCGCCCGCCAGCCGAACGCGCGCTCGACCTACGTGGTGATCGCGCCGAAGGGCAGCGGGCTCACCGTCGACGCGCACAACATGAAGGCGCCGAAGGCCACGGTGGAAGGCGAGCTCGAGGTGTTCCGCCACGAGGAGCGCCGGGTGCCGCCCTACATCCCCGAGCCGCTCGGCCCCCCCAGCGCCAACGAGTGGCTGCCCTTCGTGGTGGTGGGCGCCGGGCAGCGCGGCAACGAGGGCGTGGTGCACGCCTACGCCGACGCCTTCCTCGCGCAGGGCCGCGTCACCCACGAGGTCGACGCCTTCGCGCGCGACATCGTGAAGGATCACAAGGCGCCGCTGGGCGTCGACGCGGTGCGCGCGGTGTACGCGGCGGTGCACCGGCAGCTCTCGGGCCGCGACGCGGGGCTGCAGGTCTCGGCCGCGGCCTCCGTGGCGCAGGACCGCGGCAGCCGCACCTGGCTGCTCAAGGCCTCGCTCGACGCGCTCGGCTTCGACGCCCGCCTCGTGGCCGTGCGCGCCTTCACCTCCGACCCGGCGCCCTACGTCTTCCCCAGCGAGGGCCTGTTGCCCTACGTGTGCCTGCGCGTGCGCCTGCCCGGCGGCGGCGAGGCGTGGCTCGACCCGCTCGTGCGCTACGCGCCCTTCGGCGAGCTGCCGGAGTTCGCGCTCGGGGGGCTCGAGGCGTGGCTGCTCCCGGAGCCGGGCCGGCCGCTGGAGAAGGTGACGACGCCGGGCCGCAGCGGGCGCCCGGGCAAGACGGTGACGCTCGACCTGAAGCTCTCGGCCGACGGCGTGCTCACCGGCCGCGGCGTCGAGCGCTACGAGGGCTTCGAGGCCGCGCAGCTCGCCGAGGCGCTCGAGTCCATCAGCCTGGACCAGCGCGACCAGGCGCTGCAGTCGGCGCTCTCTCGGTACTTCGGCGGGGCCGACCTCTCGAAGCTCTCGGTCGAGGCGCCGCGCGAGGTGGGCGCCACGGTGACGGTGACGTACGAGTTCATCGCCCGCCGCTTCGGGCGCGCCGAGGGTGAGGGCCGGCTGGTGGCCTCGTCGCTCACCTACCCGCTGCTCGTCGGCCGCCGCTTCCTCGCCGTGCCCCAGCGGGTGACGCCGCTCTTCCTCGAGTCGAGCGAGGCCACCGAGACGAAGGCCACGCTCACGCTCCCACCGGGCTGGGTGCTCAAGGGCCCGGTGGGCGACGCGAAGGTGACGGGCCCCTCGGGCGAGTACGTGCGCCAGGAGTCGCAGAGCGGCGACACGGTGCGCGTGAACGAGGTGTTTCGCCTCACCCAGAGCCGCGTGCCGCCGAAGCTCTACGACGCCTTCGCGCAGTTCGCCGGGGAGGTGGACCTGCTCCAGCAGCGCGACCTGCTCTTCGAGAAGCGGTGAACCCTTCTTTCAACTGGGTTGCTCCAGTGACCCAGCTTGCGGACGCGCGGCAGGCGGACTAACCGGGCTGATCAGATGTCTCCGCACTCCTCTTCCGAGCCGCACACGCACCCCCAGGGAGACCCGCCCGACGTGCTGGGGCAGGTGCTCTCAGCGGCCTGCGCGGTGCATTGCGTGGCGACGCCGGTGCTGATGACGGTGGCGCCGGCGGCGGGCTCGGTCTTCGGCGGCGCGCACCCGGTGCTGCTGCTGCTGGTCATCGCCGTGGCGCTGTGGGCCTTCGTGCCCGGCTACCGGTGCCATCGCAACGCCGCGGTGGTGGGCTTCGCGGTGGGCGGCGTCAGCTTCCTCTCGGTGGCGGCCCTGGGCTTCGAAGGCAACCTGCTCGCCGAGACGGGGCTCAGCCTCGTGGGCGCGGCGTTGATGATGGTGGCGCACTACAAGAACCGCGTGCTGCTCCGCGCGGCGCACGCGCACTGAGGCGCGCGCCTCACTCGCCTCGCGGCTCAGCCTGAGCCTCGGCCGCTGGCTCGCCGAAGCGCGGCGTCCACGTGACGCCGGCCAGCAGACGGAACGCGGGCGTGCCCGGCGCGCGGCCGAAGCCCGGCCCGCCGAGCGCGGAGAGCTCCAGCGCGTCGAGCACCCGGTAGCGCACGGCGGCCAGCACCTCGACGGCGGCGGGCGCGCGGGTGAAGGGCACCTCGACGCGAGCGGCGAGCTCGAGGTGCACGGGCAAGCCGACGCTCGACACCACGGCTGCGCCGGTGAAGCTGCTGCCCACCTCGTCGGACACCTCAGGGCTGCTGGGGCTCAGCGCCTGCGCGCCGCGCACGAGCGCGCCCAGCTCTGCGCCCAGGCGCGCCGGCCCGACGACGCGGCCCAGGCCGAGCCGCGGGGCGAAGGCGAGGCCGGCGCCGGGGTCCCTGGTGAGCGCCGCGCTCGAGCCCAGCGGCAGGCTCACGGCGAGCTGCAGCCCCAGGTCCACCGGCTGCGCCTTCGCCTCGCGCAGGAGCGTGACGCGGGCCGAGAGCCAGGGCGCGCCGAGGGCGGCGGCAGGCACCGGCGCGAGGCCGCGCGCGGTGAGGTCGTCGCCCGTCTGCGAGAGCACCACGGGCAGCGAGAGCCCCGCCTCGAGCCAGTCAGTGACGCCGAAGGCCCCGAGGAGCTGCGCCGTCCACCGGCTGCCGACGGAGGCGCCGACGTCCTGCCCGTCGACGGTGAAGACGAGGGGCCGGTGCTGGTAGTGGCCCAGGAGCGCCACGCGCGCGGCGCCCGCCTCGAGGCCGTCGCCGGTGGTGGCCAGCCACGTCTCGCGCGCGCCGGGGTTGAGGGCGAGGCGCTCGAGCTCGAAGCCGGGCACGGCCTGCGCCAGGGCCGCGGACGAGACGAGCGACAACACGAGGGCGCGCATGGGCCTCGTCTACACCACGAGGGCAAGACGCACCGAGACAGTTCCGCGCTGGCCAGATGAGGGGGGTGCCCTTGTCGGGGTGGGCACCGGGGACCACGCTTGCGTGGCAGTGCAACCAAACGGAGGTCGTCATGAAGACAGTGCGAGAGGTCATTCAACACAAGGCGCTGCGGGGCGTGGTGGCCATTCGGCCATCGGCGACCATGCAAGAGGCGGCGGAGCTCATGAGCCGCAAGAACATCGGCGCGCTGCTGGTGGTGGACGAAGGCGAGCCCGTGGGGCTCCTCACCGAGCGCGACTACCTGCGGAAGGTGGCGGCCACGGGCCTGCGCACCGACGACGTGCTGGTGGAAGAGGTGATGTCGTCGAACCTGCGCGCCGTGCCCGCGTCGCTCGACACCGAGGCGACGATGCTGCTCATGACGCAGGCGCGGCACCGGCACCTGCTGGTGGAGCAAGACGGAGAGATCCTCGGGCTGGTGTCCATCGGCGACCTGGTGAAGGACGTGCTGAGCGAGCAGCGCTACGTCATCGAGCAGCTCGAGGCGTACATCGGCGGCGCGCCGAGCGCCTGAGCCGTCAGACGACGATGCCCTCCCACCGCGACACCCACTTCGTGGGGTGGAACGGGGGAATGGGCTTCGCCGGCAGGAGCGGGGAGCCGTCCTTCCAGAAGGTCTTGAAGGGCGGCTTCTCTCCCGCCCGGTAGAAGTGCTCGAGGTAGCGGAAGTCGCAGGCCGAGTAGTCCGACAGCCACTGGTCGAGGTCGCCGATGCCCGCCTCGTGGAAGAGCTGCACCGAGTACTGACAGGCCTCGTACTCGTAGTCGCGCAGCCGCTGCATCAGCTCGGCGCTCGGGTTGGGGTAGAGCTTGTAGCCAAGCGCTCGAGCCTTCTCGTCGGTGTTCCACTGCACCGTGTGGCCGAAGAGGTGCGCGATGATGAAGAGCGCGCTCTCGATGTCCTCGTCGTAGTCGACGTGGATCTCCGCGCCGTCGAGGTCGCCGGTGAAGGGGTTCGGCACGTCGCGGATGCGGATGGGGATGCCGTACTTCGTCTCGACGTGCTGCTCGAGCACGTTGAAGGCCTGGCGGAAGCGGTCGTGGAGGGCGGTGGGCATCAGTTGGCCCCGAGCAGCTCGTCGATCTCCTCGTTGAGCAGCGGCTCGTCGCCGAAGCGGCGGCCCTCCTCGCGGATGGCGGCCAGGCGCTTGCGGTCGGGCGCCTTCGCCCGCCGCATGGCCTGCACCTCGGCGTAGAGCGCCGCGAGCTCCGGCGGGAGCTCCTCGGCCTTGCGCTGCCGGGCGAGGCTCTCGCTCGCGCCGGCGGTGAAGCTGTCGAGGGCGCCGAAGTACTCGTCCCACCGGGCGGGGTCGGCGGGCCCACCAGCGACGCTGGGCACCGCCTCGGCCATGGCCACGTAGGCCCAGGTCGAGACCTGCACCGGCCGCCCGTGCAGCCACACGCGGAAGTCGACGACCTCGTGGCCCTCCACCACGTAGCCCGAGGCCTCCACGCCCGACGCGAGGCGAATCGAGAAGCGCCCGCGCGTGGGCAGCCGCTCGCTGCCGATGAGCACCACCGCGTCGACCCGCTTGGGGATCTCGGTGCAGCGGCCGTTGGTGGAGATCATCGTCGGCCCCGCGAGCTCGATGACCGACGCCGTGAGGCCCGGCCCCGTGTCCTTGCCGGAGCGGTGCACCTCGCGCACCTCGCCGGTGACCTCCACCGTCTCGCCCCCGCGCTTGCGCAGCACGAGGTGGTTCACCGAGCGGCTCCGCAGCGCCTCGTCGAGGCCGTAGTCACCACCGCGGATGTACGCGAGCGAGTGCTTGAAGTCGGCCAGCACGTCGTTGAGGTGCCGGAAGTCGCGCGCCACGAAGAGCTGCGGCTGCATGCGCGTGATGTCGTAGGCCTGGTCGGCGCAGTCCACCGAGAGGGGGAGCTTCCGCACCTCGGGCTTGAGGCAGTGCTCCGCCTCGCCGATGGAAGAGAGCAGCCCCGCGCCGTACAGCTTCGGCTGCTCGAGCGTGCCCACCAGCCCGTACTCCGCCGTCCACCAGTAGAGCCGCGAGGCGCGGGTGGACTCCGACACGTAGCGCACCGACTTCGCCGCCGCGTCGAGGCGCGACTGCGCGTGCTCGACGTCGTCGGCGGTGGCGAGCGGGTCCTCCTTCACCACCGAGAGGTTGCGGATGGCCTCGAAGAGCGCGCGGTCTTCGGCCGAGGCGATGGCCTTGAAGCCCACCTCGCCGCAGGCCCGCAGGTACGAGGCGTAGGCCGCGTCGGCGAGGATGGGCGCGTGCCCCGAGCTCTCGTGCACGATGTCGGGCGCCGGCGTGTACATGATGGTCTTGTGGCTGCGGATGTCGGCGGCGATGGCCAGCACCCCGCGCGCCTGCAGCTCCGTGAAGACCGCCGGCGGAATGAAGCCGCGCACGCCCACGCAGCGCCAGCCCAGCCCCGCCAGCTTGTCGTTCATCGTCTCGAGCCGGGGGATCTCGTCGAGCGCGATGCCCGTCTCGTCGAGGCCCCGCAGGTAGATGGGGTGGGCCCGCGACTCGAGGTGCCCCTTGAGGCGCTTCATCACGTGCCGCCACACCGCCTGGTCGCGCGGCGTGTACGAGGCGTAGTCCTGGTCGACGACGTACCGCTCGAGGTGCGGCGGCAGCTGGGCCGAAGGCTCGCTCATATGACCCTACGCTTTCTCATTGGCTGCCGGTGCCGGCAAGGGCTTGCGCGTGCCGCGGTGCGCCGTGGCCGGGGCGCTCGAAAGTGGCTCCAGGGCCGGTAAATCGGCCTCCGGCGCGTTTCTTCCAGCGTCGTCAAAAGATCGAGTGGATCCAGGTGTTTACAATGTAGGTGCGAGGGCATAGGGTGCCCGCGCTGTCAAAAAAGAGACACGGCGCCACAGGCCTGTAGCGTCGTGGCCGACGGCATGCGGGGAGGCACGCGAAGCCCTTGAGTGATGACAAGCCGGAAGCGTTGTTGCGCAGCGCGCTCGAGAAGATCGTGTACTTCGAGGCGCGCTCGAACCAGCTCGCCAACGACGCGGACCACCTCCGGACGGAGGCGGAGCGGCTCAAGGGTGACCTGGGCGCGGCCTCGCAGCGGGAGATCGAGCTGCGCCGGGTCATCGCCGAGCTCGAGGTGCGGGTGACGCGCGCGCACGCCGAGCGCGAAGAGACGGCGCGGGTGGCCGACGCGCTCCGCCGCGAGCGCGCCGAGCTCATCGGCAAGATGCTCGAGGCCTCGCGCATTCACGGGCACGCGCAGCTCGACGACTTCGACCTGGCCCAGTTCATCGCGCAGCTGCGCAGCGAGGTGCTGGTGCAGCGCGACGGCGCGCCGGTGCTGGTGAGCCGCGTGGCTGACGTCTTCGCCCCCGCGGCGCTGCCTGTGCCCGCCGCCCTCGAGGCCGCGAGCCGCCGCGCGCCGACGCCCGTCGAGGAGCTCGGCCTGCCGGCGGTCGCCCGCGCTGACGAGACGCGGCCGCGCACGAGCTTCGGCACCAGCGAGCTCTCGGCGCTCTCGGGCTCGGTGCTGGCCGTGGCCGTCGAGCTCAAGGCCCAGGGCCGCATCGGGGTCACCTCGAGCGACCTCGCCCGCCTCACCGGCGCCCTCGAGTTCCCCGGCCGGAGCGAAGAGACGCTCTTCGGCTTCTCGGTGCGCGAGCTCTCGGCGCCCGACGCCGG
>CAYUZK010000011.1:0-57952 GCA_964449625.1 uncultured Archangium sp. | reverse complement strand
CTCCAGATGGAGAGCTCGTCGAGCCACTCCGACTGCGAGACCGGCGAGCCCTGGTTGAAGGTGGTGGGCAGCTTGAACAGGTTGTAGCCCCCGGCGTTGTGGGTCGCGATCCCCACGTGAGACCACTGGTGTGTGCCGTCGATCCACGCCTCGATGAAGCCGTCGGTCGCGGTCGGGGTGGAGCTCTGCCGCGTGTGAATGGTGACGCGGTGCCAGCTCCCGTCGCCCCACGCTTCGGGCGTGAGCGCCGCGCCGGCGTTCTGGGAAAAGAGGGGGTGGTCGTAGTCGGACCCCATGCCCAGCACGTGGTTCTCGCAGATGAAGTCGAAGCGCGAGCCCGAGACCGCCCAGAGGAAGAAGAGCTTCTTCGCGTTGCCCGAACAGGGGCCGCTGGTCTGGGTCCAGTCGAAGATGAACCCGGCCTCGTAGCGCACCGAGAACTGCACGTAGATCTCGGGGGTGGCCGCGAAGCCGCGCTCGAGCAGCACGGAGTCGTCGGCGCAGCGGGTCGACCCGGTCCAGTCGAAGCGCGCCGCGCCCGAGCCGCTGAGCCCGGCCGTCGCGTCGAGGTGGATGGCGGTGGGGTTGAGGGTCGTGTAGTTCGCGAGCAGCGCGGCGTCTGAGGCGAGCCCGTCGAAGCGATCCTGCCAGAGCAGCGTGTTCACCCCCGCCTGGAAGACGGGCTCGGGTGGCCCGGCGTCGCTCAGGCCGGCGTCGCTCGACCCCGCATCGCTCGACCCCGCGTCGCTCACGCCCGCGTCGCTCACGCCCGCGTCGCCCACGCCTGCGTCGCTGCCGGGAGCCAGCCCTGCGTCGGGATCTGCGACGACGCCTGCGCAGCCGCACCAGACGACCAAGAGCACCGCCGTCAGCACGACTCGCGCGTTCATCTGGTCACGATAGCCCTCAGCGATGCCCGCGTTGGTAGCCGAGCAGCTTCGGAGCCGGGAAATCCAGCAGCGTCGGCACCTCGACGTCTGGTGTCGATGAGGGCGCCTCCGGTGGGCGGAGGGTCGGGTGGGCGACTCCCTTCACTCCGCGTCGTGCGCGAAGGCGGACTCCATGCGCTGCACCTCGGCGCGCGGAAGGCCGACCGCCTGCGCCTTCGCCCTCCACCCGCTCACCACGGCGCGGACCTGCGAGATGACCCGCCGGGCCCTGGTCGAGGTGAGCCGGTAGAACTCCGCGGTCTCGAGGACCGTGTCGAGGCGAGGCTCCGCGCTGGCCTCATCCAGGGTCAGCGCGTGCTCGTGCTTCTCCAGGCTCGGGTTCATGTCGAACGCCGGGGCGAGCCGCCAGCCGGAGCGGGTGCGCAGGAAGCCGTGGTTGCGGAGATGGTCGTCCCGGTTCGAGACCAGGACGTTGAAGACGACCCGGCGAAACAGCTGCGCGAGATCCTGCTCGATGTGTCCTGCCGCCCCCTGGTTCGCGATCAGCTCGGCGAGGTCGAGGTAGCTGGCCCCGTCATCGCCGTCGCGCCGCTCCAGCAGCGTCATGGCGGAAGCGAACAGGCGTCGGCGACCTCCCAGGCGATCGAAGCGGGCGACGCAGAACGTGCCGTAGCGGGCCGTGAGCTTCTCCAGCCGCGCCCGGGGCACGTCGACCTCGGCCTCCCGCGCGAGCTGATGCACCACGAACTCCCACGCGCCCACGTCGTAGCGGTCTTCACGCGACGGGAACTTTCCGAGCCAGAGACTGCCGTCGGTCTCGGAGAAGCTCGCCTTCGGCCGCGCCCCTCCGAGCGAGGTCCCGGGCGTGACGAGGGTCGAAAGCCACCGCTCCAGCTCGGGCGAATCGTCTGCGCCCGGTTCTTCGAGCTTCTGACTGACGTGGGCCAGCTCGCGCAGGCTGGTGACGGGTGGGGCGGCCAGCTCCCTCGAGTCGTCAAGGTAGCTTCCGCCTGGCTTCGACTGAAAGCGCAACGCACCCGACCTCGCGAGGTCATGCACCCCCAGAAGAAAGTCCATCTCTCCGAGTCGTCGCGCCCTTCGGCCCTCTCTGCGCGCGAGCACGCCCTCACGGCGCTCCATCAACACTCGCCCCCACCGGTCCGGGGAGGCATCCTGAAGCACGCCAAAGCTGACGGCCTTCGCCGGCGGGTGCTGCGCTCCAGCGAAGAGCTCCAGACGGGGGTCGAGCTGGAAGCAAGCGTCGCCCTCGAGCCAGGCCGGGTCGTATTCGAAGGAGGGCGGCAGGTCCGTGCGCTCGCGTGAGAAGCGCAGCGTGCCCACCTTCATGGTCGGGGCGAGCTCCTCCGCGTCCAGCACCACGTCGACGGAGTCACGCTCAGCTCGGCTGCGCGTCGTCATCGTCGCCTCCGCTCGCCCTGCGACGTCGAGGCAGCTGCTCGTCCTGCAGCTTCCGGCCCAGCACGTCGTCCCGCGCGATGAGATCCAGGTCGAGGTCCAACCCGAGGACCCGAAGCGCCCGCAGGTACGTGCCGAGGGAGATCCCCGGGTCACCTTTCTCCAGGCGGTGCAGCGTGTCGCGAGACACCCCCATCCGCTCCGCGAAGAGGACCCCGGTCAGGTTCCGGCGCAGCCGGGCGTGACGCAGGCGCTCGCCCAGCGCCTCCAGTTGCCTGGCGGCCTGGGGGAAAGGCTTTCGAACTCGGCGACCCATGTCCGATAAATTAGGCATTCGGCCCGCCATTGTCGACTCTATCGGACAGGTGCTGCGCCAGACGCCGGTCGGGGGCAGACTCCGCGCGTGGCTGATGCGACCACCCTCGAGGCCTACGCCGCGCACGCGAGCGACTTCCTCGTGCGCGACGCGTCGCTCGAGACCAGCCCCCTCGCGCCGTGGTTCCGCGTCGCCTTCAAGCCGGGCAGTCGCGTCGTCGACGTCGGCGCCGGGGGCGGCCGCGAGGTGCTGGCGCTCGTTCGCGAGGGCTACGACGCCTGGGGCATCGAGCCCGTCGAGGCGCTGCGTCGCGCGGCCAACGAGCGGCTCAGCGCCGAGCGAGTGAGCGAGGGCGCCTTGCCCGGCCTCGGTGACCGGGGCCCCTTCGATGGCCTCGTGTGCTCGGCCGTGCTCCAGCACCTCCCGCGCTCGCAGCTCTTCGACGCCGTGCTCGAGCTCCGTCGCCTGCTCGGGCCCCGCGGGCGGGCGCTCGTCTCCGTCCCCAGGGCCGCGCGGAGTGACGTGCGCGACGGCCGAGACCCCTGGCAGCGGCTCTTCACCGACGTGCGCCCGGAGGAGTACCAGCTCCTCTTCGAGCGCGTCGGCTTCTCGACCCTGGCCCGCGAAGACTCCGACGACGCGCTGGGCCGGCCCGGCGTCGCGTGGACGACCTTCCTCTTCGAGCTCGCCTCCGCCGGCGCCACGCGGCCGGTCGACCAGCTCGCCACGGTCATCGGCGCCCGGGAGAAGAAGGTCGCGACCTACAAGCTGGCGCTCCTCCGCGCGCTGAACGATCTCGCCATGACCCAGCCCCACGCGGTCCGCTGGCGTGACGACGGCTCGGTGGCCGTGCCGGTCTCCGCCATCGCCGAGCGCTGGGTCGGCTACTACTGGCGCCTCTTCGACGCCCCCGTCTTCCTGCCCCAGCACCAAGCGGACCGGCGCGAGCAGGCGTCGAAGCTCCTCTTCGCCTCGGCGCTCAACGACCTGCGCCAGCACTACAAGGGCAGCGGTGGCCTCGCCGTCTACGAGCAGGAGCGGCGGGGCGTGCTGGCTGGTGAGGCGAACCGCCTGCACGAGGCCGTGCTGCGGCGCGTGCGCACGGCGATCTTCACCGGCCCGGTGACCCACGCCGGCGGCGCGCTCGCCAGCGGCCCCTTGTTCTCGCGGGACGGAGCGAGCGTCGTGGTGCCCGGCGCGCTGTGGCGGGAGCTCTCGCTCCTCGGCCACTGGATCGGCGACGCGCTCCTCGTGCGCTGGGCCGAGCTCATCGGCCGCTTCGCCGGCGACGAGGGCGCCGTAGAGCGGGCCCTGCCGCACCTCCTACCGCCGAGCTTCGACGAGGCCCGTGACACGAAGCTCGTGCGCGAGGTCTTCCTGCAGGACGCCGCCTGCGTGTGGACCGACCGCCGCCTCACCCGCGAGTCGCTCCACATCGACCACGTGCTGCCGTGGAGCCTCTGGCACAACAACGACCTGTGGAACCTGGTGCCCGCCTCGAAGAAGGCGAACCTCTCCAAGTCAGACCAGCTCCCGGAGCGCCGCTACCTCCGCGGGCGCAGGCCCGTCTTCACCGACACCTGGGCCCGCACCGAGGCCCACGCGCGGGACCGCTTCCGTCGCGAGGCCGCCGCGCAGCTCGGCCGCGAGGTCGGCCGCGACGAGGCGGTGCTCGACGAGCTCTTCGACGTGCTCTGCGAGTCCGTCGAGCGCACGCGGCTGCAGCGCGGGCTCGCCGCGTGGACGCCCGGCCAGGCTGCCTGAGCGCCCCGGCGTCGACCGCGGTGAAGGCGGTTGGAAGGCGCCTACCGGTTGGCGTCGGCGAACGCGTCGAGCGCCTCGCGCCCCTCGACCCCGCCGCTGTGCGCCGGCACCACCCACTGCACGGCGTGCCCCTCCGCCGTGAGCCGGTCGACGAGGGCCACCACGGAGCGCACGAGCTGCGCCGGGTCCTCGCTGCGATCCTCCGGCACCGGCGCGAAGGCCCCCTTGCCGGTGATGAGCCCGTTGTCGCCCACCACCAGGGCGCCCTCCACGAGGTAGGCGGCGCTCCCCGGGGTGTGGCCGGGCACGGCGAAGACGCGCACCTGCCGGTCGCCCACCGTCACCACCTCGCCATCGGCCAGCGCCTGGTCGAGCTGCCCGTGCGCCTTCGCGTGCTTCGTTGCCGTCGCCTGCTCGGCCTCCAGCGCCAGCACTCCCGCGTTGCCCAGCCGCGGCAGGCCCCCCACGTGGTCCGCGTGCCCGTGCGTGAGGAACACCGCCACCACGTCCTCCGGCGCGTGCCCCCGCTCCGCGAGCCGCGCCGCCAGCTCACCCTCGCGCCAGCAGGCGTCGAAGAGCACCGGCCCGGCGCTGGTCTCCAGCAGGTGGCAGCTCGTGAAGAGGTCGATCATCGACGTCACCGGCCCCCAGGCCTTGCCGTTCTCGATGGGCTTCACGTCGGCGCAGCCGGCCACCAGGAGCCCGGCCGCGAGGAGGAGGGAGGCGCGCATGGGGCGTTCGGTAGCGCGCTGGGGTCGGCCCCGCAACGGGGAGGCCGCTCAGGCGCCAGCCGCTGAGAGCGCGCGCAGCTTCGCCACCACCTCCGCGGGCAGGTCGGCCTTCGCCTGCTTCGCGTAGTCGAAGGCCACGATGAGCCCGCTCCCGTCGGCCGCGATGGCGCCGCGCTGGCCGCTGACGATCCGGTACTCCATCACGAAGCGGTCGGCCTCCACCGTCGTCACCCGCGCGCCCACCCGGAGCTGGTCGGGGTAGGCGAGGGGGAGCCGGAAGCGGCACTGCGTCGAGTGGAGGATCGGCCCCACGCCGCCTCCGCCGCGCGCGGTGCCGAAGCCCACCGCCTCGAAGAACGCGATGCGCGCGCTCTCGAAGTACTGGAAGAACACCGTGTTGTTGACGTGCCCGAAGGCGTCGAGGTCGCCCCAGCGCACCGCCTGCTCCACCACCACAGGGAAGTCCTTCAGCAGGTCCGCGTCGCGCATGGCGGCGTCGTAGCACCCGTGCCCCTCGCGTCGGGGGCACGAGCCCCGTCAGAACGGCGCTTCATCCACGGCGAGCTCGAGCGGGCCCTCCTGGTGAATCTCGATGGGCCGGTTCGCCGCGGCGGCCTCGAGCATGTCGAGCAGCTCCTCCGTCACCCCGGGGATCCGCACTGTGAACCGGTTGGCGCAGTTCGTGGTCCGCTCCATGCGGGCGCCGAGCTCCCGCACCGACGCGTGGAAGTGGTCCAGCGAGACGCAGCGGCCCGGCGCACCCGCGCGGAGCTCCACGTGCCAGCCCCCAGCCTCGTGGGTCGCCGTCCAGTCGTGATCCACGACCTGGCGCAGGGCGGCGCCCGGGTGCGCCAGCACCGAGTCGAGGTGACCGCGGTAGGTAGCCCCCAGCTCCAGCACCTCCACGCGGTCGTACACCGCGCGCCCCCACGTCCTCAGCCAGGCGAGCACCGCGCCAAACTCGTCGTCTCGCCCCGCGAGGACGAGCTCCCGCACCGAGAGCGTGCCGTGCCGGGGTGGCGTGTTGACGCCCCAGTGCGGCAGGTCGACGAGCTGCAGCCGGTCGAAGCGCCGCTCGACGTCACAGAGCGCGACGAAGGCCTCGAAGCCGAGCCGCTCCACCACGCGAACGTGGCGACAGACAGGGTGACCAAGGAGCGGCAGGACCGCTGCCGCCGACATGGCGCGGTGCCGCGGACGACGCCGAAAGGCCAGCCCCAGGGAGGTCACGCCCTCCCACTCCGAGCACCCCACGAGCCCGCGCAGCTCCCTGGTGGTGATGGAGTGCAGGCTGACGCCCCGGAGGAACCCGTGCCGGACCTCGAAGCTGCTGACCGCGCGGTGCAGCCGGCCGAGGAGTCGGGCCTCGAGCGCCTCAGGCAGCGGCGCCTCTTCGTCGCGCAGCGACTGCGCGATGTGGAAGCCCAGGTCATCGCCGCCTTCCATCAGCGCGTCCGCGAACACGCGCAGCGCCTCGAGGTCGTCGGGGTCCTCCAGCACGCGCCCACGCAGGGCCTGCAGCACGTCGGTCGTCGCCATCGGTCGGGGCTCCTTCGCGGAAGACACTCAAGCCCACGGGGGTGACAGCTGGGGTCACACCTGGGTCCTGCGGTCCGGAGGTTGTCAGACCTGCCCGCTACGCTTCGTGTGAGCAGCGCCCCGCTGAGCCCGTCCCCCTCCGCCTCGAGGAGTCCCCCGTGATTCGTCGCATCCACCGCTCCGTGTCGGCCTTCGCCAGCATCCCCCCGGAGCTCGCCCCCGTGGTGGGCGCGTACGTGCGGAACTTCTTCCGCTGGCTGGACGCGAGGGGGCGGCTCGTCGACCACAACGTCAACTACTTCCTCACCCGGAGCCTGGTGTGCGTCGAGCTGTTCGTGCCCGCGGCGCAGCGTCACAAGGTCGGGTCGGACGCGTGTGGCGACCCGCTGAGCACGCCAGACTGGGACCCGGTCGGGCTGGTGCGGAAGGCCTGCAGCGGGCCGCCTGAGGCGACGGAGCCGGTCGGCGGGCTCGCGGGGAAGAACCTGGGCCTCCTCGGCGATCGTCTGGGGCTGTCGCTGGCGGAGCGGTCGATCCTCCAGCTCGCGGTCGCGGCGGAGTGCACGCCGGGCTTGATGACCCTCTTCTCGGCCATCGCGTACCACCGGCCGGAGGAGGTCGTCTCGTTCTTCTCGGCCTGCACGGGCCTGGCGCGCGAGCTCGTGCGGCCGGCCACCGCCAGCACCGGCGTGCTCTTCATGAGCGGCCTCCTCAGCTTCGACAGCCACGGGCCGGAGGAGACGGGCCTGTCGGTGGATCCGCGCGTCTCCGTCGCGGTGCTCGACCCCGAGCTGAAGTCCGAGAGCATCCTCGGGCGCTTCCTGAGCGCCGAGCCGGCGACGAGCCTGGGCCTCGACGACTACGGGAGCCGCCGCGCCGAGCTGGGCGCCATCGTGCGCATGCTCCAGGGCTGGCACCGCACCCGCGAGAAGGGCGTGAACATTCTCTTCTATGGGCCCACCGGGGTCGGCAAGACCGAGGCGGCGCGCGTGGTGGCGAAGCTGGCGGGCCTCGAGCTGTTCCTCGCCGGCGGCGAGAGCGAGGGCAACGAGTCGCCCACCGTGCGCCAGCGCATGACCTCGCTGGCCATGGGCAACACCCTGCTGCGCGGGAGCGGCTCCGTGCTGCTGTTCGACGAGCTCGAAGACATCCTCCCCCAGGCCTTCGCCGGGTTCGGCGAGCGCGAGGCGCCGCTGTCCAAGCTGTGGCTCAACCGCTTCGTGGAGTCGAACCCGGTGCCGACCCTGTGGACCAGCAACTCCCTCGAGGCGTGCGACCCGGCGCTGCTGCGGCGCTTCCACTTCGCCGTCGAGTTCCCGCCGCTGAGCGAGCGGCAGCGCCGGGGCGTGTGGCAGCGCATCGCCGGCGAGGCGTTGCCGGGTGAGGAACTCGACGGGCTCGCCCGCACCTACAGCGTGAGCCCGGGGGAGATCGCCTCGGCCGTGAGCGCCGCGAAGCTCGCGGCCACCGAGGGGCTCGACCGCGAGACGCTGCGCCTGGCCCTCGAGGGGGCGGAGCGGGTCCGCGGGAGGTCGACCGCCCGCGCCGACCGCGCCGGTGACGAGTACCGGCTCCACGCGCTGCACGCCTCGAGGGATCTGACCCAGCTCTCGGAGCGGCTCTGCGGCTGGAAGCCCGGGCCGAAGGCCGGCATGACGCTCTGCCTCTACGGCCGCAGCGGCACCGGCAAGAGCGAGTACGTGCACTACCTCGCGCGCCGCATGGACAGGCCCCTCATCGTGCGCAACGTGTCGGACCTCCGCTCGAAGTGGGTGGGCGACACCGAGCGCAACATCGCCTCCGCCTTCGAGGAGGCCCGGCGGGAGGGCGGGGTGCTGCTCTTCGACGAGGCCGACAGCTTCCTCGCCGACCGGCGCGGCGCCCAGTTCGAGTGGGAGCGCACGCAGGTGAACGAGTTCCTCCAGCAGCTCGAGGCGTGCCGCGGCTTCGTCGCCGTGACGACGAACCTGTACCGCGGGCTCGACCCGGCCGTGCTGCGGCGGTTCATGTTCAAGGTGGAGTTCCTGCCGCTCAAGGTCGAGCAGCGGCTCCTCTTGTGGGACGCGCACCTGGCGCGCTTCCTCGCCGCGCCGCCCGACGCGCGGGGCCAGCGGGCGATCGAGTCGGCGCTGCGCGCCATGGGCGAGCTCGTGGCCGGTGACTTCGGCGTCGTCGCCCGGCGGGTCGAGGTGCTGGGCGGCCCGGTCGAGCCGGCGGGGCTCCTGCGGGAGCTCGAGGAGGAGGTCTGCTCGAGGAAGCACGACGCCTCGCGTTCCATCGGGTTCCGCGAGCTGGAGCTGCCGCTCGACGCGGCGCCCGTCGCGCAGGCGCGGGCCGCGGTGGAGTGAGCGTCACGAGCCTGGGGCGTCGTCGTACCGCAGCTCGCTGCGTCGCCAGGTGCGCTACTTGACGTGCGCGCGCAGCCACGCGGCGAAGCCCTGCTCGTCGAGCGTCCCCGCGGCGACCGCGAGCATCGTCAGCGTCGCCTCGACCTGCGTGCAGGCGAGGCGGTGCCCGTTGTTCGACAGGAAGAGGCCGACGGCGAGGAAGGCCACCCGCTTGTTGCCGTCCACGAAGGCGTGGTTCTTCGCGAGCGCCACGCCGTACGAGGCCGCGAGCGCGGCGAGGTCGGGCGCCCCGTACGCCGCGAGGTTGATCGGCCGCGCGAGGGCCGACTCGAAGAGCCCCTCGTCACGAAGGCCCGACCCTCCGCCGTGCTCCGCCAGGCTCTCGTCGTGAAGCAGGAGCAGCGCGTGGCGGTTGACCCACCGCCAGCTCACTTCGCCAGCTCGTGGAACGTGTCGCGGAACTCCCGCATGAACTCGCGGCCGCGCTCGACCTCCTCCGCCAGCGAGGGATCGTAGGGGGTCAGCGTTACCCCGCCGTCCGCGGCCTCGGTCACGAAGAGCGTGTCGCCCTTCTCGACCTTGAGTCGCGCGAGGAGGTCCTTCGGGAGGATCACCCCCACCGAGTTGCCGATCTGCGTGAGCTTGAGGGCGGTCATGGAGTCGAGGTTATTACGCCGGTTCGAACGGCCGCAAGGCTCGGCCGCTCAGCGGCTCAGCGCCGCTGCCAGCCGCTGGCCTGCAGGAAGTCGCGCACCTCGCTCCGATCGACGTGTACCAGCAGCGCGACGGCGTCTCCGTCGTGCGCCTGGGCGGTCGCGCGCTCGAGCGCCTCGACCTCCGAGCCGGCCAGGGTGACCTGCGCCTCGGCGAAGCCGCGGGCCAGCAGGGCGCGGCGAAGGAACGTCGGCACCTCACCCGGCTGCCGACCGCGGAGGTAGTGCGCCAGGTCGCGGAGGTACACCTGCGCCGGCTTCGCCTCGTGGAGGCGGTCGGCGACGGCCTCGAGCTCGTCATCGGCGCGGTCCCCGGCGCTCCCTCCGATGACCATGAGCCGCCCCCCGGGCTGCACGAGCGACGCCGCCACGCGGAGCGCCGCCGCGGCGCCGTCGGGGTTGTGCGCGAAGTCGAGGAAGACCGTCACGCCCTCGCGCCTCCAGGTCTCGCCGCGCCCCGGGTTGTCCTCCGCGCCGAAGGACTCGAGCGCCCTCACGATGGCCGCCGGTGGCACCCCGAGCGCCTCCGCCGCGGCCGCCGCGCCGAGCGCGTTCTCCACGTTGTAGCGGGCCGTGCCCCCGAAGCTCAGCGGCATCGCGGTGACCGCGAGGAGCGGCGTCGCGACGGCGCCGTGGAGCGCGACGAGCTGCCCGCCGCGCGCGACCCAGGCCGTGCCACCCCGCGCACAGTGCGCGCTCAGCGCCTCCAGCTCGCCGCGCGCGTCGAGGTCCGCGAACCAGGTCACCTTCGCCTGCAGGTCGGCCGCGAGCGCCACGAGCCGGGCGTCGCTCGCGTTGAGCACGACGGTGCCCCCCGGCCGCACCGCGCGCGCGACGACGGCCTTCACCTGCGCCATGTCGTCGAGCGACTCGACGCCGTAGGCGCCCAGGTGGTCGTCACGCACGTTGGTGAGGAGCGCCACGTCGACCTCGTCGCAGGCGAGGCCTCTCCGGAGGATGCCGCCGCGCGCCAGCTCCAGCACCGCGACCTCCACCTCGGGGCTGCGCAGCACCAGCCGCGCCGCCGCAGGCCCCGTCCAGTCACCCTCGCGGACGACCTGGCCGGCCAGCGTCACCGCGTCGGAGCAGCAGCTCCCCACCGCCAGCCCCGCCTCCTGCACCATCCGCGCGAGGAGCCGCGTCGAGGTCGTCTTCCCGTTCGTCCCCGTCACCAGGGCCACGGGCATCGCGCCGAGCGAGCTCCACGGCACCGCCGCCACCTGCGGCATCGCGTCGCGGGGGTACGAGACGGACCGCTTGCCGTGGCCGAGGCTCACCACCTCGTCGTCCCACGCGAAGGGCACGCCGCGCCGCGCTGCCTCGGCCTCCAGCGCCAGCAGCCTCGGGTTTCGTTCGCGCGCGAGCAGCGCCGTGAGCTCCGCCAGCTTCGGCTCCAGCGGCCCACCGGCGCTCGTCATCGCCCACTCCAGCAGCTCCGCGCCCACCAGCAGCTCGTCGAGCGGGGCCTCGTGCGCGAGGGCGACCCACGTCGGGCTCGCGCGCGCCACGCGCAGCGTCACCGGGGCGAGGTCGAGGGCGGCGCGCAGCCTCGTCAGCTCGGCCTGCACGGTCGCCCGCGCTGACGCCGCGGTGTCGCCGGGCTCCAGGCCCAGCTCGAGCAGCGCGAGCGGTCGGCGGCCGTACCAGTTGGGGCCGGTGAGCCGGCGCGCGTCTTCGAGTCGCATGGGGGCGATCAGTCGTCCTGGCTGCGCGCGATGCGCACGCCGCGCTCGTCCTGGATCAGCTCTGCCCCCTCGGGGAGGCCGCCGCTGCCGGGCTCGACCGTCGCCAGGCTCGGCGCCCGCGTCGGGGGCCTGGGCGCCGCGGCCGCGCCGCCGGCCTCGCGCTCGGGCTTGAAGTAGATGACCTGCTTCCAGCTCCGCGACACCGCGTCGGCGAAGATGAGGAGGAGATCGCCCGCCCGCGCCAGGCGCAGCCCCGCATCGATGGCCTGCTGCTCGTCGGGGATCACCGTGATGCGGTCGGCCGGGACGCCCATGGCGAGGAGCTCCGCCTCGAGCATGCGCGGCACCTCTTCGGGTTCACGCCCGCGCGGGTTGTCGTCGCGCCGCACGATGAAGTGGTCGAAGGCGCCCCCAGCGCTCCGGGCGATGCCGCGGATGTCTTCGTCGCGGCGATCACCCGGCGCCGCCAGCACGCACAGCCGCTTGCCGGAGCACTCGAGGCGCAGCGCGAGGTCGGCCATGGCCTTCACCGCCGCCGGGTTGTGCCCGTAGTCGAAGAGCACCTTGAAGGGGTGCTCGTCGAACACGTTCGTGCGCCCGGGCACCTGGAAGTACGAGGTGTCGAAGGTCCGCAGCCCCTGGCGGATGTTCTCGATCTTCACGCCCATGGCGTAGGCCATCACCGCGGCGAAGAGCGCGTTCTGCACGTTGTGGAGCGCCTTGCCCTCGATGGTCGCGGGCACCAGGTGCGTCCACAACAGCGGCATGTGCGCGCCCTTGTCGAAGAGGGTGATCATCTGCCCGTTGATGCCCTCCTCGAGCACCGCGGCGAGGCCGCCGGCGCGAATGTGCTGCTTCACCAGCTCCTGCCGGGGGTTCATCGTCACCCACGCGATGCGCGCGGCCTTGGTGTGGTCGCCCATCTGCAGGCAGCGCGGGTCGTCGGCGTTGAGCACCGCGCAGTCGCGCGCGACCTCGATGACGATGCGCTTGACCTCCGCGAGCTGCTCCAGCGTGTCGATGCCCGCCAGGCCCAGGTGGTCCGACGCGACGTTGAGCACCGCGCCCACGTTGCAGGCCCGGTAGCCCAGGCCCGCGCGCAGGAGCCCCCCGCGCGCCGTCTCGAGCACCGCCAGGTCCACGTTCGGGTCGCGCAGCACGAGCTGCGCCGACTGCGGGCCCGTCATGTCACCCGCCACCGTGCGCTCGCCGTCGATGTACACGCCGTCGGTGGTGGTGAGGCCCACCGTGTGCCCCGCCATCTTCTGGATGTGCGCCAGCATGCGCGAGGTCGTCGTCTTCCCGTTGGTGCCGGTGATGGCCGCGATGGGGATGCGCGAGGGCGAGCCCCGGGGAAAGAGCATGTCCATCACCGGGCCGGCGACGTCGCGCGGGGTGCCCTCGGTGGGCGCCACGTGCATGCGGAAGCCGGGCGCGGCGTTGAGCTCGCAGATGCCGCCGCCCACGTCGCGGTAGCTCTGCGAGATGTCGGAGGTGATGAAGTCCACCCCGCACACGTCGAGGCCGATGGCCTTCGCCGCGCGCACCGCCATGTCGCGGTTGTCGGGGTGCACCACGTCGGTCAGATCGATGGCCGTGCCGCCGGTCGAGAGGTTGCCCGTGCCGCGCAGGTACAGCACCTCACCACGCGGGAGCACCGAGTCTTTCGTCACGCGCCGGCGCGCCATCATCGTCTCGGCCTGCGCGTCGAGCTCGAGGCGGGTCAGCACCTTCTCGTGGCCGATGCCGCGGCGCGGGTCGCTGTTCACCACCGCGACGAGCTGCTCCACCGTGCGCTCGCCGTCACCCACCACGTGCCCCGGCACGCGCTTGGCCACGGCGATCAGCTCGCCGTTCACCACCAGCATGCGGTGGTCGTACCCCTGGAGGAAGTTCTCCACGACGGCGGTGCGCGCGTGCTCGCGGGCCTTCTCGAAGCCGACGCGCACCTCCGCGGGCGTCTTGAGATCGAGGCTCACGCCGCGGCCGTGGTTCGCGTCGAGGGGCTTGACCACCACCGGGTAGCCCAGGCGCTCCGCGGCGCGCTCGGCGGCCTCGGGGCTGCGCGCCAGCACCTGCCGGGGCACCGGCAGCCCCAGCTCCGCGAGGATGCGGTTGGTCTCCTCCTTGTCCGAGGCGATCTCCACCGCGATGTGGCGCGTGTTCGACGTCACGGTGGCCTGAATGCGCTGCTGGTACTTGCCGTGCCCGAGCTGGATGAGGCTGTAGTCGTTGAGCCGCAGCCAGGGGATGTCGCGGGCCTCGGCCGCGCGCACGAGGGCCGCCGTCGACGGGCCGAACTGCCTGCGCTGCGCGTAGTCGATGAGCTCGACCAGCTCCTTCTTGAAGTCGAAGTCGAGCTCGAGGGCGACGTCCTTCGGGCGCAGGTCGGCCGGGAGCAGGTGGTGCAGGAGCCGCAGGGCCAGGTCGCCGGCCGCCGTGCCGACGCGCTCCTCCTCGTACTCATAGATGACGTGGTAGCGGCCCTTCGCGCCCTCGCTGCGCGTCTTGCCGAAGACGACCTTCGCGCCGGTGAGCTGCTGCAGCTCGATGGCGAGGTGCTCGAAGACGTGCCCCAGCCACGTGCCGCCGTCCTCCCTGAGCCGGCGGAGGAAGCCGCCCTCCGTGCCGTAGGAGCAGGTGTGCGACTGCAGCGAGGGCAGGGCGGCGATGAGGCCGTCGTTGAAGCCGGGAATCTTGGCGCTGGGCCAGTCTTCCAGGGCCTCCAGGTCGATGGTGACGCGCATCACCGGGAAGTGCGCGTAGAGGCTCGGCCCGCGGTAGACCCGTCGCTCGATGAACTTCATGTGCCCGGCAGGCTACCAGCCCTCGCCGTGCGCCCGCATGCCCCAAACGGCGTCAGGCCGTCGCTTTGCGCGTCTCGAGATCGTAGGTGCCCCCGTGCACGAGCACGTGCAGCCGCACGTTGGTGAGCGACACGGGCTTGCCGACCTGCGCCTCCGCCAGCGACGAGTACTCGAGCTCCGCGACGTCGACCAGGGTGATGGCGCCCTTGCCCACCACCGTCAGCGTGCCCGTGCCGTCGAGGAAGGCCGCGGTGTCTTCGTCGAGGCCCAGGCCCAGGGCGAAGGGGTTGTAGGCCAGCGCGGTGAGCAGCCGGCCCAGGCGATCTCGCTGGCGGAAGTGCTGGTCGATGATGACCCGGTTGGTGAGCCCGAAGCCCGGCGAGAGCGTCACCATGCCCGCCTTCGGCGTGGTGCCCTCGGCCCCGTGGGCGATCATGTGCTCGCTCAAGATGGCGGCGCCGGCGCTCGTGCCGCCCACCGTCGCCCCGCGCGCGTTGGCCCGGCGAATGGACTTCGCCATGGCCGTGCCGCCGAGGATGGTGGACAGGCGGAGCTGGTTGCCGCCGGTGATGAAGATGGCGTCGGCCTCTTCCACGTAAGCGAGCCACTCCTCCTTCGCGGCCCCGGCGCGGGTGAAGACGGGCAGCGCCCGGGCCTCCTGCGCGCCCAGCTTCTTGAAGAGCTTCTCGTAGCGCTTGCCGGTGTCGTCGAGCGTCGACGCCGTGGGGATGATCACCACCCGCGCCTTCTTGCCGCCGGAGACCTCGAGGAAGCGCCGGAGGATGTCGGAGTCGCCCTCCTTGTCCTCGGCGCCGCCGATGGGGACGATGTGGCCGCGCTTCTTGTCGGGGTGGACCTTGGCTGGACTCATGGGGTGACTCGCTGGAAGGTGCCCGCGGCGGTGGGCGCGCCGTCGCGCACCAGGAAGCGCCCGCGAGCCATCACGTCACGCAGCGCCAGCGCGCCGTCGAGCACGCAGAGGTCGGCGTCGGCGCCCACGACGAGCTGGCCCTTGCGCGGCAGGCGCAGGTGCGCGGCGACGTTGCTCGTCATGCACGGGAGCGCCGCCTCCAGCGCCACGCCCTTCGCGTGCAGGGCGCGCAGCGTCTCGAGCAGGCTCGAGGGGCGGCCCACGTCCATCGTCACCAGGCGCCCGTCGGCGTCGAAGGTGGGCAGGCAGCCGCCGCCGTCGGAGCTGCAGGTGAGCCGCTGCGCCGGCGCGCCGCTCGCGAGGTAGCGCGCGATGGCCTCGGGGGCCGAATACGCGTCTTCGCCGTCCTCCACGGGGAAGGCGGTGACGTCGATGGTGCTGCCCCGCGCCGCCAGCTCGAGGGCCTCGGCAAAGAGGCGCGTCGTGCGGTTGACGTGCGTGGGGTGGAAGACGCGGGCCGGCAGCTCGGTCTCGTCGAGGGCCCGGCGCACGAGCGAGAGGCCCCGGGCCCCATCGCCCAGGTGCAGGTGCAGCACGCCGGCCTTGCCGCTCAGCAGGCCCGCGACGTGACAGTCGGAGGCAACGCGGAGCAGCTCGTCGAAGGTGGGCTGCGACGAGCGGTGGTCGCTCAGCGCGAACTCGCCGACGCCGATGATGGGGTCGACGAAGACGACGTCGCTGCGCACCGAGCCGGTGAGCGTCTGGAGCGGCAGCGCGTAGGAGCCCGTCCAGCACCAGGCCGAGAGGCCCTCCTCGCGCAGGCCGAGGACGGTGGCGACCAGCTCCGCCATGGTGCGCGTGGTGCCGTCGGTGCCCAGCACGCCCACGGCCGTCGTGACGCCGGCGAGGGTCAGGTGCTCCAGGTGCAGCCGGGGCACGCGCGAGGCCGGGCCCGACTCGCCGCCGCCGCCCGCGAGGTGCACGTGCGCGTCGATGAGCCCGGGGATGACGCGGGCGCCGCCGAGCTCGACCACCTCGGTGGGCACGCCCCGGGGCGCCTCGAGGCCGTGGCCGACGGCGAGCACGGCGCCGCCTCCGACGAGCAGGTCGCAGCGGCCGCGAGGGGTGGGGTCGTAGAGCTCCGCGTCGCGGAGGAGAGTGAGTCCAGCCACGGGCGGCTGACTAGTCGAGGCGCGGGCGGAAAGCACCGCCCTTCGCTGCGCCGCGCAGCCAGCACGTCTTCACTGGGCCCAGTAGGCCTCGTCGTCGAGGCCCTCTTCCCGCTCTGGCAGCCCCCGCGTGAGCCGCGGCGAGGCCTGCGCCAGCACCTCGTAGCTGACGCGGTTCGCGTAGCGGCAGACCTGGCTCATCGACGAGTAGGTGAGGAACTCGCGCACGTGCTTGGCGGAGTTGGGCACGCGCGCTCGGTGGTAGCGGTTGGCCGACATGTCGTGCAGGAGCGCGGCGAGGGCAGCGTCACCGGCGCCGTTGGTGCTGGTTATGCGCTCCGGCCCGCCCTGGTACGGCGCGATGTGGGCGAAGACCTTCACCGGCGTCTCGCAGGCGGCCTTCGCCATGGGGCGGCTGAACTCGTAGCGGTTGAACTCGGGGATGGCGCCGGGGAGCAGCGGGTAGCGCGTCTCGCGCTTGACCGCGTCGTCGGTGTAGCCGGCGAGGTAGAGCCCGGTGGGCCCGGCGGTGCACAGCACGAGGTCCGCCAGCTCGAGCGTGCGCTCACAGGCCACCAGCGGGTCGGCGCTCCCGGTGAGCGCCTCGCCTTCTTCTTCGTTCATCGCGACGAGGTCGACGTGCTCCGCGATGAAGGCGCGCCAGAACTCGGGGCGCTCGGCGATGACGAAGCGGGTGCCCAGGGTGAGGATGACGGGCACGCCGCGCGCGCGGGCGAGGGTGATGGCCCGCAGCGTCGCGTCGGGCATCGGGTCACCCGGCTTGCAGCGCAGCAGGTACGCCGAGAGGACGAGGCACGAGGCGTCCTCGAAGACCTGCGGGGGGATGCTCTCGGGCCGCAGCCCGTTCATCTGCCCCGCGCTGATGGCGAAGGTGCGCTCGCCGTCGGGCGTGACGAGCGCGAAGCAGCGGCCGATGGGGCCGGGCACCGGCTGCAGGTGGTCCAGGTTCACGCGGCTCGAGGTGTTCGAGAGGTAGCGGTAGCCCGAGGTCCCCAGGCGGATCTCCTCGCTCATCACCCCGAGGAGGATCGACGCGTCGTCCGCGAGCAGCGAGTAGTTGTGGAGCGTGTTGCCGATGGTGCCGCCGGCGAACTCGTAGTGGATGAGCTTGCCCTGCAGCAGCTCGTCGTAGAGCCGCGCGGCGTGGTCGTCGGGGATGACGGTGGAGGCGCCCTTTGGCAGGCCGTACCGCGCGAGGAGCTCCTCGGGGATGCGGGCGTCGATGTCGACTAGCGTCTGGTCCACGCCCACCACGTGCGTCTTCGTGCGGGGCACGTCGAGCCCTGCGCGCTGGAGCAGCGGATCGCGGGGTTGAACGGGGAAGTAGTGCTTGTGCTTGCGACGGCCTGGAAAGCGCACGGGGGCTTCATGGCCGAATTCTCGCCGCCTGTCTTTGCCCGAGTCGTCGAGGGGCTCAGCGCAGCCCGAGGAGCCGCTCTGCGTTGGTCGCGTAGACCTTCTGCAGCACCTCCGGCGGCAGGCCCAGCCCCTCGAGGCTCCAGCGGCCCTGAATGGGCGTCGGGCTGGGGATTCCCCGGTCCCTCGTCTCGAAGAAGCGCCAGGTGGAGGTGAAGAAGCGCTCCACGTCGGCGGGGCCCGGCGGCGTCGCGCCGGTGGAGCCCAGCATCAGGTCTGACTCGTCCACGCCCACGCCGAGGTCCGTGCCGAAGAGGATGCGGTCCTGGTGCGCGAGGAAGAGCGCTCGGAGCGCGGCGACGTCGCCGTGGCCGAGCTCCGGCACCCGCGCCGCGGTGTCGACGGAGAGGTTGGGGCAGCGGTCGAGCAGCGCGCCGACGCGGGCGGGGTCTTCGGGGGCGTTGCCGAAGTGCACCCCGATGAAGTTGGTCTTCGGGTGACGCGCGACGCGGCGCTCGAAGGCGGCGAAGAGCGACTCCCAGTCGGGCACCGGCTTGCCGAAGTAGCTCCAGCCCGGGTGCACCGTGAGCTCCTCCACGCGCTCGTTCTGTGGGCCGACCGGCTGCCAGAAGGCCACCGGGTCCCCGGTGTGAATGGCGATGGGGAGGCCGAGCTCACCGGCGGCCTCGAAGAGCGGGTCGAGCAGGGGGTCGTCCACCGTGAGCAGCGCGCCGTCGGGCCCCGCGTAGCCCAGCCCGAGCGCCTTGGAGATCTTCAGGCCCTTCGCGCCCAGCCGCTTCGCCTCGGGCAGCTCGGCGACCATCGAGGCCACGCCCTCGGGGCCCAGGGCGGCGCGGTGCAGCGGCGGGTTGGCGAAGACCACGAAGCGGCCGGGTACCGTGCGGGCCTGCGCGAGGGCCTCCTCGAGGCCGTCGCCCGGCCAGCCGCCCGAGAGCTCCACGCCCACGTCGATGCCCCAGCGATCCATGAGGCGCTGCGTTCGCGCGAAGGCTCCTGGCGCGATGTGCTGGTGCACGTCGACGCGGCGCCAGCGCGGGCCAGCGTCGAGCGAGGGCGTGGGCCGGCCGCACCGGCACCCCGCGGCGGTGAGCACCGCGAGGCAGACGACGAGGCAGGAGCCCGGGCGCAGCATGGCCTCGAGCTTAGGGCTGCCGCTCGGCGAGCAGCGTCTTCTCGAAGTGGGTGCCGACGCGCACGCCGATGACCTCGACGTGCACCAGGCGCCCGGCGCCCCAGTCGAGCTGCTCGTTCACCGCGCCCGCGTCGGGGAGCGGCTTCGACGTCTTCAGCACGCGCTTGTCGAGGTCGATCTTCCCCAGCTTGAAGACCAGGCGCGCCTCGAGCCCGAGGCCGTCGCCGTCGCGGAACTTCGTCGCCGCCGCGGCGTTGGGGAAGGGCAGCGGAAAGAGCAGCGGCTGCGCGCGCCACACGCTCTGCGGCGTGATGTCCTCTTCGTCGGCGTCAGGCGGTGGCGGGCGGAAGGGCTTCGCGGGCTCGCCCCAGGCGACCGAGAGCAGGCCCAGCCCGTCGTAGCACTCGACCAGCCCGTCCACCTCGACGGTGAGGTGCTTCTTCTTCGCGTTGTACTTGCGCATCGACACGCCGTTGCCGTGCGAGAGCAGCACCACGAACGTCGTGGCCCGCATCTTCTCCGCGAGCGCGTCTCGCTTCGCCTCGTTGGCGGTCTGCTCCGCCCCCTCGCCCGGCGTGCCGGGGAAGATGGACCACAGCCCCTCGGGGCAGGGGCGGCCGAGGGTGATCTTCGCGTACGAGGGGTCGTCCCACGGGGCGCCGAGCTGCGCGCGGTCCACCTTCGGCGCGTTCGCCTTCCGCCGGGCGGCCTCCTGCTCCTCGGCGGCCTTCTTCTCGGCGTCTCGGCGCTTCTGCGCCTCCTGAATCTTCGTCTTGCCGTCCACGCAGCCGGCACCGCCGAGCAAGACCGCCACCACCACGAGCGACGCAGCGCTTCGAGTCATCAGACCCCCAGGGCGCCCGAGGATACCCGCGCCGCGCCGTCGCGTGGCTACTTGCTCAGCACCCCGAAGACGATGAGCAGCGCGACGAGGATGCCCATCAGGCTCTCGCCGGCGATGAGGCCCGAGCTGACCGGCACCACGAGGCGCTCCGCGAGCTGCGGGCGCTTGCGCCGCGTCCACTCCGCCATCGCTGAGCCGATGAACATGGCCACCGCGTTGCTCCCGGGGATCACCATGGCGATGCCGATACCCGAAGGCGAAGGCACCCAGGCCTTGAAGTGCTTGGGCGTGAAGCGCTCGAGGAGCGCCAGCGCGATGCCCAGCGCCAGGCCCACCCACACCGCCATTCGCGCCGACTCGGGCAGCGCGCCGATGCCGTTGGCGAAGGCCTTCGACACGCCGGCCCACACCAGGCACGAGGGCGCCGGCCAGGCGTCACCGCCCAGCACGCTGGGGTCGGGGATGATGAGGTTGAAGGCCGGCACCACCACCGCGGCCCCGGCCACGACGCCGAAGAGCTGCGCGCGCGCCTGCTGCCGCGCCGAGGCGCCGAGGAGCTTGCCCGTCTTGAGCGTGGTGAGCAGGTCGGCCGAGTGGAGCCCGATGCCGCCGGTCACGTTCGCCGACATGATGTTGCCGCTCAGGTTGCCCGGCGTCAGCACGCCGAAGATGAGCTGCGTGACGGGGCCCAGGGCCTTGGTGGGCGTCACGTCGGTCTCGCCGGTGACGCGCGCGGCGACGAAGCCCATGAGGATGGCCAGCGGCACCGCGATGGCCCCGGCCCACACGGGGATCTGGAAGAGCCAGCCCATGAGGAAGATGACCACCGGGCCCAGCACCGCGAAGCCGACGGGGAACCACCAGCCCGGGCACTCCTCCGGGTCCTCGACCGCCGCGGCCTTCTTCATGCCGGGGATCAGCGAGGTCAGCCCCGAGAAGCTGCGGGCCACGCTCTTGTAGTCGAGGGCGAAGCTGGTGAGCCCGCTGCCCACCAGCACGGCGGCGCCGGGCCACAGCGTCCACGCGACGATGGCCTTGTAGCCGGTGCCGGTGATGGCCCCGCCCTCGAGCAGCGCCGGGGCCAGCACCACGTAGGTGAGCCCGCCGCCCAGCAAGAGCGACCAGCCCGTGCGGAAGCTCATCAGCGCGCCGGCGGCGATGAGCACCACCTCCGTCTTGAGCGAGAGCGTCCACTCCTTGAGGGCCTTGCCGGCGAGCATCACCGGCAGGTCGATGGCGCTGGGGATGTTGAAGGGCATCCACCCGGCCTTCGCGTCGCGGAGGAAGGCCACCAGGGCCCCGGCGCCCGCGGCCCACGCCAGCGCGCGCGCCTTCTTGCCGCCCTCGATGTCGCCGCCCGCGTCAGCGCCGTGGATCGAGCGGAGCGTCTCGGCCGTCGCCGTGCCGGTGGGGAAGGGGAGCTTCTCTTCGTCGATGAGCTGCCGCTTGATGGGGATGGCCGCGAAGACGCCCAGCGCCGCGATCACCGCGAACCACAGGATGATGGGGATGGAGGGCGGCCGGTCGTTCGTCACCATGAGGAGCGCGCCGAAGGCCGCCATGTTGCCGCCGCCCGTCATGAAGCCGGCGCCCGAGGCCACGGTGGTCAGCGCGTTGTTCTCGAGGATGCCCAGCGGCTCCTTGGTGATCTTCGCCGCGCCCAGGCCCTTGAAGACGGCCCACGCGAGGATGCAGGCGGTCAGCGTCACGCCCATCGACCAGCCCGTCTTGAAGAACACGTAGATGTTCGACAGGCACATCACCGCGCCGATCAACATGCCGACGACGATCGCGCGAGGGGTCAGCTGACGCTGCACGGGGAGCTCCTGGAAGGCGGGGCGCGGACCATACCGGGCTCCCCGCCAACCGCGAAGGTGACTCTCCTGCGCGCGCCGTCGGGCGTTTCTTAGAGCGCGCTGGCGGGCACCCAGGCCTCGTCGCCCTCCATGGTGCGCACCTTCACCTCGTCGCCGCGGCGCTCGAGCTCCTTCACGCGCGTGCCGAGGGAGAGGCCGGGGCTCCGCGCCTCGCCGGCCTTGCCCGGGCTGGCCGCCGCCGGCACCGGCGCCTTGAGCGACTTCGAGTAGAGGCCCTCGATGCGCGACTGGTCCTTCTTGCGGTCCACCACGAGGTTCGAGGTCACCTGCTGCGCGGAGTAGGCGCTGTTCAGGTCTCCGGCCACCACGTCCTCGGCGAACTCGACCTTGCCCTCGAGCGCCTTCTTGGTGGCCGGGGCGAGCGCGGCGTTCTCCTGGAGGTAGGCCTTGCTCTTCTTCTTCTCGGCCACGGTGCGGGCCTGGCCCTGCTGCAGGTAGAAGTGGCTGGCCATGTGCAGCACCTGCCCGTCGCCGTAGCGGAAGTGCACCGCGATGGGCGCCTCGCCGTACTTCTTCTTCATCTCGCGGCTGGTGATGAGCACGTCCACCTTGTCCGGCGCCAGCACGCGGATGGGGTAGCTGGCGCCCTCGAGCCACCACTTGGGGTTCTCGCCCGAGAGCGTCAGGTGCTTCAAGAGGTTGTGCTCGGCCTGCTTCACCTCGACCTCGACCACGTCGTCGGCCGTCTCGCGCCCGTTGAAGGCGATGTACCCGGGGAAGGCGCGCTGCACGACGTTGGTGAGCGCCCAGTCGGTCGTGTAGAGGTAGCCGCCCGCGTTGACGAAGCGGCGGATGCGGTCGATGCCCGCCCGCCCGATGGTGCCGGGGCAGTCGATGATGAGCAGCTGCTTCGCGTTCAGCTCGAGCGCGGCGACCTGGCTCGGGTTCACCACGGTGTGCTGGATGCCCAGGGTCTTGAGCACCCGCTCGACGTGATCGTACTCCCCGCGCACCACCACGATGTCCGAGGCCTCCACGGCCGCGAGCACCTTCGCGTCGGCGGGGCGCTCGACCGCCATGCGCTCCTTCACCACGGTCGAGGCCGCTCGGTTCGCCTTGTCCATCTGCGCGTCGCCGGCCCACGCGGCCGTGGTGCAGGTCACCGCGACGACAACTGCTTGAAACGTCTTGCGAATGAAGGTCATGCCGGGCTCCGCCGCGAGAAGGGAGGGCCTTCTACGGGCGAGCCCCCGTCGGCGATCTGTGCGGTGGCGCCGCCTCCTGTGACGCAGCCCGCCACGAGTGGCTGATTCGCCGCTAGACTGCCGCGTCCGTGCGCTCGACCTTCTTGCCCGACTCTCCGCTCCACGCGTTCACCGAAGCCGACCTCTCAGCCATCTTCGCGGCCTGCGCGCCCCGCGAGTGCGCCGCCGCGGAGGTCATCTTCTCGGAAGGCGACGCCGGCGACGCGATGTACTTCGTCCTCGACGGGCAGGCCGAGGCGAAGATCCACGGCGGCAAGACGGTGCGCACCTACGGCCCCGGCAGCTACTTCGGCGAGCTCTCCTTCATCAACCCGGGCCACCGTCGCAGCGCCACGCTCGTCTCCACGCAGGCCTCGAGGCTGCTCGCGCTCCACCAGGCGAGCATCCCCTCGCTCATCGCCAACCACCCCAACGCCATCTGCACGCTGCTCCAGCGCACCTGCGCCTTCCTCGTCGACACCGAGCGCAACCTCATCGCCGACCTGCGGCGGCAGAACGCCGAGCTCCACGAGACCATCAAGCGCCTCGACCTGACGCGCACGCGCCTGAGCCAGGAGGAGGAGCACGCGCGCACCGATGCGCTCTCTGGCCTGTCGAACCGCCGCGCCTTCGAGGCCGAGCTGCCCAACTTCATGGACCGCGCGAAGGCCATCGGCGCCGGCCTGGCGCTCATCGCCATCGATCTGGACCACTTCAAGCCCCTCAACGACACCCTGGGCCACGCGGCCGGCGACTTCGCGCTGCGCGAGGTGGGGCGCCTGCTCCGGGAGGGCGTGCGCAAGAGCGACATGCCCTGCCGCCTCGGCGGCGACGAGTTCTTCGTCATCCTCGCGGACACCTCCGAGGCGGGCGCGCGAAACCGCGCCGAGGTGCTGCGCGGGGCCATCGGCGCCTTCCCGCACCCCGGCAACGACCAGGGCATTCGCATCACCACCACCATGGGCGGCACGCTCTACCGCTCGGGCGAGAGCGTCGCCGACTTCATGCACCGCGCCGACGAGGCGCTCTACGCCGCCAAGCGCGCAGGCCGGAACCGCGTCGGCTGGGCCTGAGCCGACTCCTTTAGATTCGCACGTCGACGCCGTGCTCGCGGTCGAAGGCGGCCGTGCGCTCGAGGCGCGCCTTCGCCACGCGCTCCACCGCGGCCATGGCTGCGGGGTGCTTCAGCAGCCGCGCCTTGAACTCGCTCGCGGCGAGGCGGAGCGTCAGCGCCGTGCCCGACGCCTTCACGGTCGCCGTGGGGAGCCCGCCGGTCAGCACCGAGAGCTCGCCGAAGAGGTCGCCCTCCTGCAGGTCGGGGTAGCGCTCGCCGCTGGAGTGCGTCGCCGTGCATGCGCCGCGCACGAGGATGGAGACGAAGTCGGCCGGCTCGCCCTCGGTGATGATGCGCTGCCCGTGGACGAAGGTGGCGGGCTGGAAGGCAGCGGAGAGCGCGCGCTGCTCCGCCTCGGGGAGCGCCCGGAGGATGGGGCTCGCCCGGAGCGCGTTGGCCAGCAGGCGCGCCTGGCAGAACTGCTCGAGCTGCTCGCCGACGGCCGGGTGCCGCGCGATGACCCTCGCCATGGCCTCGCGGGGGAACTCGAGGGCCACCGCGTCACCGTCGGCCGCGACCGTCGCCACGCGCGGCGCGCCCGAGAGGAGCGCCACCTCGCCGAAGATGTCACCGGCCTCGAGCGAGGCCACCCGGCGCTGCCCCGGCGTGCCCCAGCCCCGGTAGATGCCCGCGGTGCCCTCGACGAGCGCGAACATCGAGTCGCCCGGCGCGCCCTCGGCCACCACCAGCTCGCCCGGCGCGAAGGCGCGGACCTCCATGGCCGTGCCCAGCACCTCCTTGAGCGCGTCGACGGCCAGCGTGGAGAAGAGGGGTATGGCGGGCAGCCCGCCGGGGCTCGGCGCCTCGATGACGAGCTCCACCTCCACGGGCGCGGGCGTCGGCGCGGGCATGACGGGCCGCGAGGGCGCCTTCTGCCTGGCGTAGAGCGTGGCGATGAGCTCCTGCGTGCGCTGGTGCGCCGGGTCGAGGCCCAGCACCAGGCGGCACACCGCCGAGGCCTTGAAGAAGTGCCCCTGCTCGGCGTAGCGGCGGGCCACGGCTTCGTAGGTCTGCACCGCCGCGGGCTTCTGGCCCAGCTTCGCGAAGAGCTCCGCGACCTTCTGCTGGGCGGCGACGTCGTCGGGCGCGGCGGCGACCACCTGCTGCCACGTCTCCAGCGCCTTCGGCAGCTTCCCCTTCGCGGTCAGCTCCGCGGCCTTGTCCTTCAGCACTCGCACGGCGTCACTCATGGTCACTCCTCGTCGTCACGGACAGGTGCCCCCGGCGCACGTCGCGCCGAGGCCGCACACGGTGCCGCAGGCCCCGCAGTTGAAGTCGTCGTCGGCCAGCCGCGCTTCGCAGCCGTCGGCGAGCAGCCCGTTGCAGTCGGCGAAGCCCGCCTGGCACGCGGTGCGCGCGCAGAGCGTGTCGACGCAGAGGCGGCCAGCGTTGGGCACCGCGGGGCACGCGAGGCCGCAGCCGCCGCAGTGGTCCGGGTCGAAGCGAACGTCGACGCAGCGCGTGCCGCCGCTGCAGGGCACCAGGGGCGCGAGGCACCCGGGCACGCACTGGCCGCCGGCGCAGAGCTCCCCGGCCGCGCAGGGCATGCCGCAGGCCCCGCAGTGCAGGACGTCGGAGGCGAGGGTGACGCACTGGCCGGCGCAGAGCGCCTGGTCCACGGCGCAGGCGGTGGTGCAGGCGCCGCCCACGCAGCGCTCGCCCTCGAGGCAGGCGCGGCCGCACTGGCCGCAGTTGAGGACGTCGTCGAGGCCGACGCAGAAGGGGCCACAGGCGCGGGTGCCCGTGGGGCAGCCGGTGCCCAGGCACTGGCCCTGCTCGCAGCGCTCATCGGGGGCGCAGGGCTGGCCGCAGGCGCCGCAGTGGAGCGCGTCGTAGCGGGGGTCGACGCAGCCGGGGCCGCAGGCGAGCAGCGGGGCGGCGCAGCGCTCCACGCAGGTGGCGTCGAGGCACGCGCTCGAGGCGCAGTCGGCGCTCCGCAGGCACGCCGCGCCGAGCGCGCACGCGGGGCAGGCCCCGCCGCAGTCGAGGTCCGTCTCGTCACCGTTGGCCACCTGGTCGCTGCAGGTCGGCGCCGCGCACGCGCCGCCCGCGCACACGCCGCTCTCGCAGTCGGCCGGGCCCGCGCACGCGGCTCCGTCGTCGCACCCGCCGCAGCGCCCGCCGCAGTCGCGGTCGCTCTCGTCGCCGTTTCGCTGGCCGTCGCGGCAGCTCGCCGCCGCGCAGGCGCGCCGGGCGCACGCGCCGCTCTCGCAGTCGTCGCCCACGAAGCAGGCCCGCGCTTCGGCGCAGGGAGCGCAGCGCGCGCCGCCGCAGTCGACGTCGCTCTCGTCACCGTTGCGCAGCCCGTCGGTGCACGTGCCCGGGGCCACGCTCGTCGCGCAGCCTGCGAGGAGGAGCACCAGGGCCAGCACCGCTGGAGAGGTCAGCAGCCGCCGCACTGGAGCACCCCGTTGCAGTTGGTGTAGCCGCCCGGGCAGGGCGCGATGGGAATGGAGGTCGGCAGCAGCATCTGCGTGCCGTCTTCGCACAGGCAGGTGAGGAGGCCACCGCAGGCCTCGCAGCCCACGCAGGTCGCCTGGTAGGAGCCGGCGGGGAGCGGCCCACAGCAGCGGCCCATCAGGCAGCTCTCGCCCCCCTCGCAGGCGAACCCGCAGCTGCCGCAGTGGGCCGCGTCGACGCTCAGCTCGGCCTCGCAGCCGTCCAGGGTGACGCCGTTGCAGTCGTCGAAGCCGGGGAGGCACGGCCCCAGCACGCAGGCGCTCGCGACGCAGGCCGGCAGCGCGTTCGCCTGCGGCGGGCAGGCGGTGGTGCAGTTGCCGCACGCGGTGGGATCGTTGCGCGGGTCGACGCAGCTGGTGCCGCCGCCGCAGACGAGCAGGGGGCTCACGCAGCCGGCGGTGCATTGGCCGCCCACGCACGCGGTGCCGCCGGGGCAGGGCTGGTTGCACCCGCCGCAGTGGAGCGGGTCGCGCTCTGGAGACACGCAGCGGCCGCCGCAGGACACCTGGCCTGTGGGGCAGGGGAAGAGACAGGTGCCGCCGACGCAGAGCTCCTCCGCGCCGCAGGGCTGGTCGCAGCCGCCGCAGTGGGCGGGGTCCGACGCGCGATCGACGCAGGCGAGGCCACACTGGAACGTGCCGCCTCCGCAGGCCGAGAGGCACTGGCCACCGCCGCACACGCTCCCGCTCTGGCAGGTGACGCCGCAGCCACCGCAGTGCGCCGGGTCGACGCGCGGGTCGACGCAGGCGCCGGCGCAGGCAAGGAGGGGCGCCAGGCAGCGCGCTCCGCAGGTGGCGTCGAGGCAGACCCCGGCCTGACAGTCGAGGTCGAGCACGCAGGCCTGGCCGCTCGCGCAGGGGGCGCAGGGGCCGCCGCAGTCCACGTCGGTCTCTTCGCCGTCGCGCAGCGCGTTGCTGCACGAGCTCGCGACGCACGCCCCGGCCACGCACGCGCCCGTCGCGCAGTCCTGAGCCTGGCCGCAGGCGCGCCCCGCTTCGCACGGCCCGCAGCTCCCGCCGCAGTCCACGTCGCTCTCGTCGCCGTTGAGCACCGCGTCGGCGCAGCTGGCCGCGACGCACCGGTTGAGCGTGCACACGCCGCTCGCGCAGTCGAGGTCCACGAGGCACACCCGGCCCGTCGTGCACGCCGCGCAGCGCCGGCCGCCGCAGTCCAGATCGGTCTCCTGGCCGTTGATGCGCCCGTCGGCGCAGTCCGCGTCGCCGACAAGGAGCTGGCAGGCCGAGCCCAACAGCCCCGCCATCGCCAGCGAGAAGAGCCACGTCGAACGTCGCATCATGTCGACACCAGCACAGACTCCGGCACGGGGGCCGGCTGAGCGGCGCCGCGGCGCGCCGCCTCGAGAAAGGGCCGGAGCTCGGGGGGCACCGAGGTCAGCCGCAGGTACACCACGTTCGGCCGCACGCTCGCCTCGAGCACCTTGCCGTAGAGGTCGCCTGGCCGCAGGGCCTCGCCGTCCACCACGCGCAGCTGCAGGTTGGTGAGCGCCGGGAGCGCCTCGCCCACGCGCAGCTCCAGGCCCAGCTCCGAGAGGGCCTCGACGGTCGCCACGTGCGTCAGCTCGGCGACCTCCTTGCCCTGCACGTGCGCGTAGCGGAGCGTGAGGGCCTCGCGCGGGGGCACCAGCGCCTCGGCCGCCGCCTGGAGCGCGACGTTGAACGGCGCGCCCACGCCGAGCGCCTCGTGGATGGTGAGGGTACCCTTGACGCCCTTGGGCGCGACCTCCTGCGAGGCGCCGAGCTGCAGGGTGTCGAGGCAGCGCGCCCGCGTCGCCTCGGAGATGAGCACCTGCCCGCCTACGGTGAAGGACTCGACGCGCGCGGTGAGGTTGATGGTGGCGCCGACGATGCCGTACTTCGCGCGCAGCTCCGAGCCGATGTTGCCCAGCACCACCTCGCCGGAGTGCACGCCGATGCCCATCTCCACCGGCGGGAGCCCGTGCTCGGCGTTCCAGCGGTTGATCTCGGGCATGGCGTTGAGCATCTCGATGGCGCAGGCCACCGCCTGCGTCTCGGCGTGCTCCAGCGGCAGCGGCGCGCCGAACACCACGAGGATGGCGTCGCCGATGAACTCGTCGATGGTGCCGCCGTAGCGCGCGATGATGCGCGTCATGGCCTCGAGGTAGTGGTTGAGCAGCTTCACGACGCCCTCGGGCTCCATGCTGCCGCACATGCTGGTGAAGCCGCGGAGGTCCGTCATCATGATGGTGACGAACTCGCGCTTGCCGCCCAGGCGCAGGCCGTCAGGCGCGTCGAGGAGCTGCTGCACCACCTGCTCGGTGAGGTAGCGGCCGAAGGTCTGGCGCACGAAGGCGCGCTCTGCCTCGGCCCGGCCCCGCGCGCGCCGGGCGGCCCGGGCGCCGAGCACCACGCACACCAGCGCGCTCGCCCCGAGGGCCACCGGCGGCCCGACGATGGGCACGTAGCGCCCGGCCGAGAAGGCGAGGAACGACGCGGTGAGCGAGGCCAGCATGAGGAGCCCCGTGAGGAGGAGGCCCAGCTCGCCCGAGAGGCTCACGCCTACGATCGCCGCGACGAGGGCGCCACCCACGATGGCCGCGCCCGTCGCCCAGGGCGGCGCCTGGTGGAAGAAGTCGTCGTGGAGCAGGTTGGCGAGCATCGTCGCGTGGTGCTCGACGCCCGGCAGCTCGCCCAGCGGGCTGTTGCGCAGGTCGGCCGCCGCCAGGGCCGTCGAGCCCACGAGCACGTGCTTGCCCGTGAGCGCCGAGAGGTCGCCGCGGTTCTGCGTCACGGTGGCGAGGGTGGTGGTGAAGCGCAGGGTCGTCTCGTCGAGGAGCTCGAAGTCGGCGGGCTCGACCGCGGCCTCGCCGGTGCGCAGCGCCAGCTCGAGGACGCGGCCGGGGTCGGTGTCGTAGCGCGCCTTTCCCGCTACCCGTGCGCCCGGCGCGAGCAGCGCGGCCTCGACCTCGGCGAGCGCCACGGGCACTCCGTCGCGCGTCACCTTCACCTGGTCGTCGAGCAGGAAGCGCTGATCGTCGCCCAGCGGGTTCTCCGCCAGCGTCACCGTCGCGTCGGCGCGGAGCAGCGACCAGATGGACACGTAGCGGAAGGGCCCGTCGCCGTGGGCGTCGTGGCGGCCCTGGTAGCGCACGAGGGTGCGCCCGAGCGCGTCCATCGGCACGCGGCGCTTGCCCCCCAGGTCCAGGTGCGAGCCCGGCACGACGCGCACCTGGTCGAGCGGCACGCCCAGCGCCTGAGCCGCGAGCCTGACGGCCAGCGACGGCAGCAGCCGCTGGCCCACTCGCGCGACGAGGAGCGAATGGCGCAGCACGTCGTCGCCGCCGTCGAGGAGGACGTTCGCCATGGCGACGGCGCGGGCGTGCTCGGCGACGGGGTCGATGACCGGCGTGAGCGCCGCCGGGCCGCCGATGAGCTCCGAATAGTCGGGCAGCGCGGCCGCCGCCTCGTGCCAGGGCAGCGAGTGGGCGTCGATGGCCCGCTGCGCCGCCGGGGAGAGCGTGGGCACGGTGCCGCCCGTCGCGCGCGCCACGGCGAAGGTGAAGGCGACGTTTCCGGCGCGGCGGCTCGCTTCGCCGATGGCGAGATCCCACTCCGGGTGTTCGCGGCCGGGGTCCACCAGCGACACGTCGAAGGTGAGGCTCGCCGGGCGCGCCTGGGCCACCGCGTCGATCAGCCGCGCGTAGTGCAGGCGCGGCACCGGCCAGCCCAGGCGGGTGATGGTCTCGTCGTCGAGGCCGAGCACCACCACGTCGTCCTGGCGCCGGGCCGAGGTGAGCGTGGGGTCGGTGGCGAGCTCCACCTGCGAGCGCTCGGGGAAGCGGAGGCGGAAGAAGAGGTCGATGGCGCGGGTCTCCAGCGCCTCGCCCAGCCGCGTCGCCTCGAGCGCCGCGCCGACCGCGCCGCCGACGAGGAGCGCGACGAGGAGCACGCGGATGGCCCGGGCCCTGACCGGAGAGAGTTCCTCGAGCCGCGCCTCGGCCGCGTCGAGCCACCGCCCCAGCGCCGCGCTCGCCCCGAGCAGCAGCCCCCGGAGTCGGTACAGGCCTGCTCCCGTCAGCAACGCCGCCGCGGCCGCGCCCAGGAGCGAGGCCGCCGGGAGCCCGATGCCCAGCCCTCGCGAGAGCGCCACGCCGGCCACGCTGTCGCGCGCGAGCCAGGTGGCCACCGCCGCGGCGAGCGACACCACGGCGAGCGGGTCGAGGCGAGGCCGGGCCACGGTCCCTATTTCCCCACCGTGACGGCGTAGACCTTGGAGGGCGGGCCCGAGAAGCCCTGGCCGTCGAAGGCCGTCACCCGCCAGAACCACTTGCCGGCGGGGAGCGCCTCGGGCCACGAGAGCGTCGCCTCGACGGTGTTGGCGGAGCGCGGCTCCACGAGGAAGTCGGCGTCGCGGGCGAGCTCCAGGCGGTAGCTGGCCGCGCCCTCGACGGCCTGCCAGTCGAAGCGCGCATCGGCGCCCAGCGGCCCCTTGAGCGGGCTCGTCACCCGCGGCGCGCCGGGCAGGGCGGTCGGGGGCGACGGCTCGCCAGCGGCGCTCACCACGCTGCCTTGTCCAGCGGCGACCTCGACGGGCTTGGCATTTGGATCGAGCGCCGACGCGAGGGCGACCACGCCCTCCAGGGTCTCGAGGCGCGCGCCGCCGTTCTCCTCGACGCCGAAGCGGAACTGGGTGCCGCGCACCGACGCGACGGCCACGCGGCTCGAGGCCTCGAAGCGCGACTGCTGCGTCGCCTTGCGCACGTCGGCGGTGACGCCGCCGGCGAGCACCTCGATCTTCACCTGGCGATCGCCCCCGGTAGGCAGCTGCAGCACCGCCATCTTCACCAGCGACTCGGGCTTCACCTCGAGGCCGCTGCCGTCCTTGAGGTGAATGGTGACGCGCGCGCTCGGGCCGGTCTTGACCAGCTCGTTCACCAGCACGGGCATGCCGGGCTCCGCGGGCTTGAGCGTCGCCTCGTCGAGGCCGAGGAACACCGGGCCACCGGAGGCTGCGACGCGGGCCACGACGTCCTCGGGGGCGCGCTCGACGTAGCGCAGCGACAGGCCGAGCGCGTCGGTGCGCTGCGGCGCGGGCGCGAGGGCGAAGACGCGGTTCTTCGGCAGGCCCGCCTCGACGAGCGCGGCGGCGACGGCCTTCGCGGCAGCGAGCCCCTTGCCGCTGGCCCGGTCGGCGTCGGAGACGAGGGCGGCCACGGTGACGGCGCGCACGAGGCGGTGGCGCTCGAGCTCCTTCACCACGTCCGCGAGGCACGCCTTGCCTTCGGCGGTCTTCACCCAGGCCTCGGTGAGGGGCTTGCCGAGCTGCACCTGCGCGGCCTCGAGCTTCACGCCGCCGCAGGGCGCGCTGGCGAAGGAGGCAGCGGGGAGCAGCCCGCCGAGGAGGAGCAGCACGCGGGGGTTCGCCTTCATTTCGTCTCTCCCAGGATCAAGAACTCGACTCTGCGGTTCTGCTCGCGACCGGCGGGCGTCTTGTTGGTGGCGACCGGGCGCGTCGGGCCGTAGCCCGAGGTGATGAGGCGCGTGGGCGCGACGCCGGCCTTGATCAACACCGCGCGGATGGCGTCGGCCCGTCGCTTCGAGAGGCGGACGTTCTGCGCGGCGCTGCCGACGTCGTCCGTGTGGCCGCGGATCTCCACCGACAGACTGGCCGCCGCGCGCAGCGTGCTGGCCACCTGCTTCAAGAGCGGCAGCGACGCGGCCTGGAGCGTGGCGGAGCCGGTCTTGAAGCGGACCACGCCGTCGATCACCACCGCGCCCGCCTGGATGCTGACCTTGCTCGCGCCCACGTCGGGGCAGCCGTCGTCGTCCTTGACGCCGTTGATGGTCTCGGCGGCGAAGGGGCACTTGTCGGCGGTGTCGGGGATGCCGTCGAGATCGTTGTCGAGCTCGGGGCAGCCGTCGTCGTCCTCGAAGCCGTCGAGGTCCTCGGGGCTCATCGGGCAGCGGTCCTCGTCGTCGGGCACGCCGTCGCCGTCGAGGTCGGCCACCGCGGGCGTGGGCGCGCCAGCCACCCCGGGCTCGGGGGTCGACTTCGGCGCGCCGGGGAAAGCGGGGAAGCCGGGCAAAGCGAGGACGGGCAGCGGGGCGCGGGGACAGCCGTCGGGCGCGACGCCCGGCTCGAGGGGGCAGCGATCGGCGTCGTAGGCGATGCCGTCACCGTCGACGTCCTGGGGCTCGTCGGGGCAGCCGTCCTCGTCCTGCCAGCCGTTGAAGGTCTCGGCGTCGAGGGGGCAGCGGTCCATCGCGTCGGGGATGCCGTCGAGATCGTTGTCGAGCTCGGGGCAGCCGTCGTCGTCCTCGAAGCCGTCGAGGTCCTCGGGGCTCACCGGGCAGCGGTCGGCTTCGTCGTCGATCCCGTCTCCATCGCTGTCGGGCGGGCGCCGCGGGCCGGCGGTGAGCGCGTCGAGGCGCGGCGGCACGAGCAAGCTCGGCGCGGTGGTCGCCGCGAGGAGCTGCGCCAGCGCCGCGGTCACCGGCGTCTCGTGCTCGGGGCAGCCGTCGTCGTCGCGCACGCCGTTGCGCGTCTCGGGCTCGAAGGGGCAGCGGTCGGCGAGGTCGGCGATGCCATCGCCATCGGCGTCGGGCGCGACGTCGGGGCACCCGTCGTCGTCCTGAAAGCCATTCGGCGTCTCGGCCACGAGCGGACACGCGTCGATCGCGTCAGGCACGCCGTCGCGATCGTTGTCGAGTTCCGGGCAGCCGTCCTCGTCTTCGAAGCCGTCGAGGTCCTCGGGCGTGGCGGGGCAGCGATCGACCTCGTCGACGACGCCGTCGCCGTCGGAGTCGGCGGTCGCGAAGGCAGCCGCGCGATCCACTCCGGCGTCGGGCTCGCCAGCCAACGTCAGCGCCGGGCGCGGCGTCTCCTCGGGGCGCACCGTCGAGAGCGGCGTGGGGCCCGCGTCCCGAGTGAGGGTGAGCGCAGGCGCGCCGGCTGGCGGCGAGGGGGCGAGCCGCGGAGGCGGGTTCGCCTGAGGCGCCAGCACGCGGGCGAGGACGGAGCCGCGCTCCAGCTCGAACTCGGGGCAGCCGTCGTCGTCGCGGATGCCGTTCTTCGTCTCCGGCTCGAAGGGGCACCGATCGGCCTCGGTGGGGATGCCGTCTCCGTCGGGGTCGTCGAGCTCCGCCGCGCGGCACCCTCCGTCGCCGCAGGGGTCCACTGGCGTCGTGCGGCGCTCAGGTGGGCCGTCACCGACACGCTGGCGACGCGGCGCCCAGGCCAGGCGCACCACCGCGCGCGCGTCGGGTGTGCCGGCGGCGCCGAAGAAGGCCGAGCCGCCCGCGACGCCGAGGAGCACCTGATCGAAGAAGAGGTACTGCAGGCCCCCGAGCAGCTCGAGGTTCATGCCGTTGACGGCGAAGGCATTCTCTCCGACGACCTGCACGGCGAAGCGCGCCTCGGGGCCCAGGGAGAGGCGACCGTCGAAGAGCGAAGCGCCGAGCGCGAGGCCTACGCGCGCCTCGGACGCCGCGGTGAGCCCGAGGGCCGGCGGGCCGAAGGAGGCATAGGGCCGGTAGAGGAACGCCGCGTCGAGCGTCCACCGGCCCACGTCGGCGAAGGCCCCCGCCAGCACCGCGCGCGGCATGAGGCGCAGGCCGACGTCACCCTGATGCGTCGCCGGCCCCCCGAGCGGGAGCCACGCCGTCGCGCCCAGGTGCAGGGAGATCGCGTCGTGCTCGGCCTGACCCGCGACACGCACCATGACGCCGACGCGCGGATCGCCGATGCCGAGGCCCGTCAGCGGCGCCACCTGGCTCACCGGCTCGGTCGAGCCCGTCTCGAGCAGCGTCACCGGGAGGCTCGCGCTCACGAGCACGCGGTCGAAGAGCGAGCCCGCGAGGTCGAGGTGCCCGACGAGCGCGGTCGACACGAGGGGCGCCAAAGCGTCGCGGCCCGTCGCCAGCCGCGGCACGAGCGGGTTCCGGGCGTAGTCGAGCGTCAGGCCCACGGCGCCGAAGCGCTGGCTCGAGTACCACGGCCGCTCGAGCAGGAAGAGCGAGCTGCCGACGGTGGCGCCATCGTAGCGCTGCAGCGCGAAGCCGCGCTCCTGGGCGGCGGCGCCGCGGCCGAGCGCGACGACCAGCGCCAACAGCCCCCACGCCAGAGGTCGCCAACCACGAGCCGCGAGAGCGGAACGACGAACGCGCGACTCCATGAGCGAGGTCAAGCGTAGGGGCTGGGTCGCCTGGCGGCACCCGATTTCTCCGGGCGCAGCGGGGGTTTGCGGCCCGGTGTCGGCGAAGCGCCGACATGGACCGACCTCGTGTTGCCGCCACGCCTGCCGCCCGTCAGGCTGTCACCCTTCGTTACCGCGGAGCCTCCAAATGGTCATCAAGAACGACGCCGTTGCCAGCCGTGCCCGTGCGCTCGCTGCCCGGAGGGCTGCGGAGGCGGCAGCGAGGAAGGCCGCCGAGGCGGCGGCGAAGAAGGCGGCTGAGCAGCAGGCCGCGGCTTCGAAGACGCTGGCTGCCCGGGCGGTCGATCGCCCCACCGCGTCGCCCGTGCGCCAGGCCCTCGGGGCCGACGAGATGAGCCGGGGCCGCGGGCAGGCGCTCCGTGCGCTGTCGCCGCTGCGCCTGGGGGCGACGCCGCTGTCGTTCTCCGGCAGCGCCGACGCCGCCGAGCGTCGCGCCACGAGCCAGGCGACGACGACGAGCACGGCGACGGCCGCGGGCAACCTGCAGATCACCCCCGACACCATCTCCGCCTCCGTGAGCGGCGGCTTCTCCACCGAGGTCAAGGGCGCGAAGGGCATCGGCGTCAGCTTCGGCGTCAACGCGAAGGCGTCCGTCGTCGCGAACGAGAAGACCGAGAACGGCGTCACCACCTTCAGCGTCTCGGGCGAGGCGTCGGTGACGGTGTCGGGCGGCGTCAACACGCCGAAGGCCGGGCTCGCCGTCGCGCACTCCGAGGGCATTCGCGCGAGCTACTCGGTGGCCATGCCCGAGGCCGCGGCGCGGGGCGTCGACCCCAAGACGGTCAACCCCTTCGACCCCTCGTCGATGCCCACGGGCACCGTGGTGAAGCTCGACGGCTCGCAGTACTCGAGCAACGAGTTCAAGGCCACCTTCCAGCACCTCTCGCTGGAGACGAAGGTCTCGAGCGCCTCCGGGGTCAGCGTCGCGATCGAGAAGACCGGCGAGAACACCGTGCGCGTCACGGCGGGGCCGACGGAGGCCATCGACGCCTACAACGCGGTGGGCGTGAACTTCGGCGTGGCCAGCGCCTCGCTCGGACGCACCGACAGCCTCAAGAGCGCAACGCTCAAGACGGCGGAGTTCGACCTCTCCACGCCCGAGGGCCAGGCCGCGTACAACGACTTCCTCGCGAGCGGCACCATGCCCGCGCGAAACGGCCCCGGCGTCTCGGGCGCCGCGACGGTGGAGAAGATCGACTACTCGTCGCAGTCGAGCGCCAACGTCTCGCTCGGCCCCATCGACCTCTCGTTCAAGGGCGCGAGGAACACCGGCTCGAGCGTGGTCACCACGCACGCCGACGGCACGAAGGACGTCACGGTCGACCTGGACTACGGCAGCAACGTGCCGCTGCAGCTGACGCGCAAGTACGACGCGCAGGGCAACGAGCTCGTCTCGGAGCGCCGCTACGCGTACACGCTCAACGTCGACGAGAACTCGGCGCAGCTCGTGAACGCCGCGCTCACCGGCGACCTGGAGCAGGCGGACTCAGGCCCGGTGAAGGGTGGCCAGACGGTGACGCTCTCGTTCACCGAGGCGCAGATGCGCGCGTACATGAAGCAGACGCAGAAGGCCGCCGACGCGGGCCTCGGCTTCTCGTCTCTCGACGCGCTGGTGAAGGACTACGACGGGAAGTTCATCGACAGCCCGGAGGACTTCGCCATCTCCCTCGCGCGGAACCTGGGCGGCACCGACTGGGAGCAGGCCGAGCGCCTCTTCACCGTCTCGGACGGCGCCGACGGCGACTTCGGCGACCGGCAGTACAGCCCCATCGACGCGACCGTCACCGTGCACTGAGCCCGGCCCGTCGGCGCCGCGCCCCGAGGAGCGCGACGAGCAGCAGGCCGAAGCCCTGGCCCCCAGGCACCGCCGCGCAGCCGCCGACCACGCGCTCTGCCTCTGCCGTCCTCGAGTCGGGCGCGCTCGGCGCCGGAGCAGGCACACCCCCGAGGGAGCCGCCCGGCGCCGGCGCCGGCACGGGCATCACGGGCGCCGGAGCCACCGCAGGCAACGCGCCCGCGTCCGGAGGGCTGGCTGGCGCCCCGCCGTCGATGGGCGCAGGCGTGGCCGTCGTCGACGCCGCGACGCACCGGCCCAGCTCGCACCGCTGGCCTTGAGCCTGGCAATCGAGGTCTTGCCGCGCGGTGCAGCCCGTGCCGGGGCAGAAGCCGCCGGAGCACGCCCCGTCGACCGAGTGGCAGCCGTAGGCCGCGCAGTCGAGCACGTTGCGCGCGGTGCTCCCGCTCCCCGGGCAGAAGCCGCCGGAGCACTGGTGATCGGCGCAGCCGCAGCCGAACTGCGCGCAGTCGTAGGTCTCCTTCGCGCTGCAGCCGGTGCCTGGGCAGAACGCGCCGCTGCAGGCGCCGTCGGCGCACCCGCACCCGAAGCCGCCGCAGGCCTGCGTGTGGCTCGCCGAGCAGCCGGGCCCGGGGCACGCGCCGCCGTTGCACTGGTGATCGACGCACCCGCAGCCGAAGGCGCCGCAGTTGCGCTGCTCGAGCTCCGTGCAGTTGTCCTGCGTCATGGTGCAGGCCCCGCCGCCGGGCCCGCCGCCCCACCACTCCCAGTGCCAGGGCTCGCTGGGCACCGTGCGCCGGAAGCCGAAGCCGCCTGCGTTCGCCGTGAGCCAGTTGAAGACGGCCGAGTTGCTGGTGTTGAGATCGAGCGCGTGGCCGCTCTGGTGGTTCGAGTAGCCCGGCTGCGCCGCGAGGTTGCAGTTGTTGCAGTTGCAGTTGGTGTAGCAGGCGTACAGGTACCGCTGCTCGGTCATGGTGCGGAAGCCGCTCACCACCACGATGGAGACGCCCTGCCGCGCCGCGGCGTCCTGCATGGCGGTGAAGGCGTTGGCCGTGTCGAGCTCCACCGGCTTGCCGTCCACGGTCACGACCGTGATGGGGGAGGCCGCGCCGCGCACGTAGCCGGTGTCGGTGCGGGTGGTGCAGTCCGTGAGGCCCTGCTCGAGGGTGGCGTACTCGTCGGGCGGCGACTCGAACTCGTAGTCGGAGGGGCCGCAGGCGTGAAACCCGAGCGTGACAGCGAGGGCGAGAGCGCGCGTGGCGCGGGAGAGCACGGAGGGCATGTGCCCGCACACCGAGCACGGGGGATGCCAGCGCGGCCCGATCGCGTCGCCTCGCGGGGTTGCCGCGTGGAGGTGTAAGCGCCTTGACCCCCGGCGAGGTGGCACCGGCGCTCCCGCGCGCGTCGAAACCGACCGAAGCCGCGACGTCACCGGCGGGTGACAGGCCGGCGTGTCAGTCGGTGAGGACCACCACGGCCTTCACCGCCGACCAACCGGAGCGCCCGCGCGACTCCGGGAGCGTCGGCCATCGCCGCGACGCTCTCGCAGGCTGCCGCGAAATGTCCAGCGTCGCCGGGCCTCGTCGCCGCCGTCGCTCAGCGCGCTCGTGTCATCGGGGCGTGGCGGCGACACCGCTGCGGCCGTGGGCCCGCGCTCATGCGCGTCACGAAGACGCCCGCGTAGTGCGCCGCGAGGTAGGGCAGCAACGGCGTCTCCACCACCGCGCCCGCGAAGTGATCGCCCACGATGAACTGGCCCTCACCGCTGTAGAGCCCCGTGTGCCACACCCACACCGGCCGGCCTCCGAGGGTGCCGATGGCGGGCTCCGCGGGGTTTCGCGGGTAGTCCACGAAGAGCAGCACGTCACCGGGGTCCAGCCACGAGAGCTCGAGGGCTGCGCTCGCCACCGGGTCGAGCCCACCCACGCGCTGCCCGAGCTCGCCGCGGGCGACCGAGCGGGTGGGGTACACCGAGAACGAGCGCCAGCCGCAAGAGCCCACGCGCTCCGCCGCGTAGAAGAGCAGCCCCTGGCAGTCGAGGCCCTCGCCCGGCGCGCCCAGGCGGCCGCCGAAGTCGTAGGGCACGCCGAGCACCTCGCGCGCGGCGGCGACGAAGGCCTGCGGGCTCCAGGCGCGCGGCGGCACGCCCGCGTCGGCCTGGGCGAGGACGGTGACGAGCAGGGCGAGGGCAGGGCTCAAGCCCCCGCGGAACGCCCCGGGGCGGGCGCCGGTTCCACGCCTCGCAGCCGGCGTGGGCGAGCGGCTCCTTCGCGTCGAGCCCGGGCGCCGACGCCGCCTGCATGAAAGGCGCAGCGAGCGCTCGTCGGAGCGGCAGGCGGCCGGGACGGCGCTCACCTCACTCGGCGTACATCGCCTCGATCTGCGCCGCGAAGTGCTCGGCGACCACCTTGCGCTTCACCTTGAGCGTCGGCGTCAGCTCGCCGTCCTGCACGGTCAGGTTGCGCGGCAGCACGGTGAACTTCTTCACCTGCTCCACGCGCGCGACCTCCTCGTTGAGTTGGTCCACCGCCTGCTGGACGGCGGCACGCACCTCGGGAGACGTGGGCGCCGCGGCGGGCTCGAGCCGGTGCTCGGCGCAGAAGCGGGCGAGGGCCTCGGGGTCGAGGGTGACGAGGGCCGTGAGGTACTTGCGGCGATCGCCGATGACCACCGCCTCGTTCACCAGCGGGTGGTTCTTGAGCGCCGCCTCGAGGTTCTTCGGCGCGATGTTCTTGCCGCCCGCGGTGATGAGGATCTCCTTCTTGCGGCCGGTGATCGACAAGAAGCCCTCGGCGTCGAAGGCGCCCAGGTCGCCCGACTGCAGCCACCCGTCGACGAGCGTCGCCGCCGTGGCCTCGGGCTCCCGCGAGTAGCCCTTGAACACGTTGGGGCCGCGCACGACGATCTCGCCGTCTTCGAGGAGCTTCACCTCGACCCCGGGGATCACCGGGCCCACCGTGCCGAGCTTCGTCTTGCCCGGGCGGTTGAAGGTGGTCGGCCCCGAGCCCTCCGACTGCCCGTAGACCTCGTGCACGATGAGGTCGAGGCTGGCCATGAACTCCAGCACCTCCTTCGACACCGGCGCCGCGCCGCTCACGCAGATGTGCGCGCGGTCGAGGCCGATGGCGGCCTTGATCTTCGAGAGCACGAGGCGGTCGGCGAGCCGGTGCTGGAGCCGCAGCGGCAGCGAGGGCGAGGCTCCCCGCGCCTTCGCCGCGCTCCAGGCCGAGCCCACCCCGAGGGCCCAGTGCGCGAGGCGGGCCTTGGCGCCGGTGGCGGCGGCGAGCTTGGCGCTGATGCCCGCGTGGAACTTCTCCCAGATGCGCGGCACGGCGAAGAAGATGGTGGGGCGCACTTCTTTCAGGTTGTCGGGCACCTTCTCGATCGACTCGGCGAAGTACAGGCTCATGCCGCCGGTGATGGGGCCGTGCACCGAGAACATCTGCTCGGCGATGTGGGCCAGTGGGAGGTAGCTCAACAGGCAGTCCTGGCTCGTCGCGCCGGTGATGGTGATGGCCACGTCGGCCGTCCACGCGAGGTTCTGGTGCGTGAGCATCACGCCCTTCGGCGGCCCGGTGGTGCCCGAGGTGTAGATGAGCGTCGCCAGCCCATCGGGCTCGAGCCCGTGCACGCGATCGAGGTACGCCTGATCGGCCACCTGGTCGCCGCGCGCGAGGAAGGCCTCCCACGTCAGCACGAGCGGGTCGTCGATGGCCGGGCAGCCGCGCATCGTCACCACGTGGCGCAGGTGGGGGAGGTTGGCGCGCTCCTTCTCGAGCTTCTGCCACTGCTCCACGTTCTCGACGAGCGCGACGGCAGACCGGGCGTGGTCCACGATGTAGCGGACCTCGCTCGGCGAGCAGGTGCCGTACACGCCGGCCGGCGCCCCGCCGACGCTCATGCAGGCCACGTCGAAGACGACCCACTCCACGCGGTTGAACCCGAGGATGGCCACCGTGCAGCCCGGCTCGCAGCCCAGCGCGATGAGGGCCTTGCTCGCGCGGCGCACCAGGTCGCCGTACTCGCGCCACGAGAGCGAGTGCCAGGCGCCCTCGCGCTTCTCGAAGAGGGCCGAGGCGTCACCGCGCCGTTGAACCTGCTGCAGCAGCCGCTGGGGAATGGTGTCGGTCGTCATCGAGGTCTCCTCTTCAAGGAAGCAACAGCACGCGGCCCACGCTGTCGGCGACGCACGCGGGCTTCTCGGCGCCCTCGCGCTCCACCGTCCACCGCTGGACGACCTGCCACCAGCCGCCGCCCACGTCGTCCACGCTCAACACCTCGACGTGGCCGCGCAGCCGCGAGCCCGTGGGCACCGGCGAGGGGAAGCGCACCTTGTTCCACCCGTAGTTGACGCCCAGCGTGAAGCCCGTCGTCTCCATGAGCTCGTCGCGGAAGCCGTCGACGAGGCTCAAGGTGAGGTTGCCGTGGGCGACGGTGGTGCCGAAGGGCCCCTCGCGTCGCGCGCGCTCCGGGTCGACGTGGATCCACTGGCGGTCGCCGGTGAGCTGCGCGAAGGCGTCGACGTCGGCCTGGCTCACGGTGCGCCAGGCCGTGGGGCCGAAGCGCTTCCCCACCAGCGCCACGAGGCCGGCGACGCCATGCACGGTGGCGCGCGGGGCAGGGGGGCCGCTCGGCTCGTCTGGGGTCGTCATGGGAGCCAGACCGTACCGCACGGCGTGGCCGATACCGGGACTTCCAGCCGCGCGAGGTGCCACGGCTTCTGCTTGGATGCGCAGCCCATGGCCCGCCTGCCCGTCCTCGCCCTGCTCGCCCTCGCGTTCTTCGCCTGCCGCGGCCCCAAGGGCTCGCCCGACTCGAGCGTGAAGTCGTTCTTCTCCGCCGCCGAGGCCCGCGACTGGGAGGCGATGGTCGACACCATCTCCGAGGCTTCTCTCAAGCGCCTCGGCTCGCGGCCGCGCGCCATGGCCATCTTCGCGCGCGACTTCGACGGCTGGAAGGACGTCACCGTCACCATCGACGAGGAGTTCATCGACGCGAGCGGCAAGGCCGCGACGGTGCACTTCTCGTGCGTCGCCACGCAGCTCGAGAACTACAAGCGGCTCCAGTTCGACTGCAGCGACGTCTTCGCCCTGGTGAAGGAGTCGGACGGCAAGTGGCACATCACGCTCCCGGGCACCACGCGCCTGCGGCCCATGTGACGAAAGGTCGCTGACGCGCCCGTGACAGGGGCCGGGCTACGACTTGGGCATGGACATCGCCGTCGTGGTGAACCTCAACTCCCGCCGTGGCAGCCAGCGCTTCGCCGACTTCGCGCGGCGCGCCCTGCCGGCCTCGCGCGTGGTGGCCACGCGCAGCCTCGACGACGTCGCGCACTTCGTCGAGGGCTTGAGCCCCGGCGGCGGGCCCGGGGTGCTGCTGTCAGGCGGCGGCGACGGCACGGCCATCGGCCTGCTCGACGCGCTGCGCGCCCGCAGCCACGCCTTCCCCGCGCTGGGCATCGTCAAGCTGGGCACCGGCAACGCCTGGGCGGCCAGCACGCAGGCCCCGTCGCCGCGCAAGGCCCTCGAGGCCGTGGCCCGGGCCGTGGAGCGCGGCCACACCTCGTTGCCCACCACCGACTTCTGGCTCGTGGAGGTCGAGGGTCGGCTCACGCCCTTCGCCGGCAGCGGCTGGGACGCCGAGGTGCTCCACGACTACCAGGTGCAGCGCGCGGCGCTCCCGCCGTCGCTCCACCGGCTCGCCGAGGGCGCGCCCGGCTACTTCGCCTCGCTCTTCACGCGCACCGTGCCGCGCAACCTCTTCGCCCGCTCGCGGCCCCGCGTGCGCCTGGTCAACCTGGGCGCCGACGCGCTCACCTTCGATCCGCACGGCAACGTGGTGGCCGTGCCCAACGCGGGCCCCGGCACGGTGCTCTACGACGGGCCCTACGGCGTGGCGGGCGCGGGCACGAGCTGCGAGCTGGGCTTCGGCTTCAAGGCGCTGCACTTCGCCCGCACGCGGCCCGGCCACATGCACGTGCGCGTCTACGCCGCCGGCCCGGCCGAGGCGACGCGCCGGCTGCCCCAGCTGTGGACGGGCGCCCACCCGCTCCCGCACAGCCACGACTTTCTCCTCTCGGCCTGCCGCATGGAGTTCGATCGCGAGGTGCCGGTGGAGATCGGCGGCGACGCCATCGGCCTGCGGCGCAGCATCGAGTACCGCGTCGCGCCCCAGGTGGTGTCGATGGTGGACTGGCCGCGGCTGCGGCAGCAGGTGCACTGACCGCGTCATCGCGCCGGCTGCACCGTGAGGTCTCCCTCGCGGGGGCAGCCTGCCAGGCACGCCTCGAGGCGCTCGCGGCACAGGTGGTAGGTGACGCCCGGCAGCCCCAGCGTCTTGGCCTGCCCCGAGCGCACGCAGCCCTCGTGCACCGCGGCGCAGTGCCCGCCGCAGCTCTGATCGCGCGTGTCGGTCGCGTCGTGGCTCGCGTGGTAGCGGCACCCGGCGCCGAGCGCGCAGGCCAGCAGCGTCACGAAGAGGAGCGGCGGCGTCACGCCCCGAGCGTAGACGAGCCGCTGGTCGCGCACCCGCCGCGCGGTACAGTCCACACCCGAGCACCATGCCCCACCGCCGCCCTCCGAGCCCCTGGACCCCCGCCGAGCGCACGGTGCTCGCTGGCCTTCGCTCCCCGCAGCACGTGCAGGCCTTCCTCGACGGTACGGCCTACGGCTCGGAGCCCGTCTACCGCTCGCCCCGCAGCGTGCTGCGCGATGGGAAGGCCCACTGCTTCGACGGCGCGATGCTGGCCGCGGCGGCCCTCGAGCGCCTGGGCCACCCGCCGCTCCTCGTCGACCTGCGCGCGGTGCGCGACGACGATCACGTGCTCGCCGTCTACCGCTCCGGCAGCTGCTGGGGCGCCCTGGGCAAGTCGAACTTCGTCGGCCTGCGCGGGCGTGACCCGGTGTACCGCTCGCTGCGCGAGCTGGTGATGAGCTACTTCGACCCGTACTTCAACACCGAGCGCGAGCGCTCCCTGCGCTCCTTCTCGCGGCCGGTGCGGCTCTCGGCCTTCGAGCGGCTCGACTGGCGCACCGACGACGCCGCCATGGACGCCATCGCCGCGCGCCTCGACGCGGCGCCGCACACGCCGCTGATCACCCCGGCGCAGGCCCGCCGCCTCGCCCCCGCCGACGAGCGCTCGTGGGCGGGCCAGACGGTGGGCACCGACTTCGCCGGCCTCTTCCAGGCTCCGAAGAAGTCACCCTGAGGGCCCCGCCTGCCCGCGGCGCGGCAACTGCTCTAAGCTCCCGTCGTGAACTCGGACCGGGGGGCGGCACAGGGCGACGAGCTGGAGCTGCTGCGCGCCGAGAACCTCGGGCTGCGCCGAGCGCTGCGGCTGCTCGCCGACGTCGCCAACCTCGCGCGCGCCGCCGAGGACCCGGAGGCCACGGCCTACGCCATCTTGACCGGTGTCACGGCCGGCGTGGGCCTGGGGCTCAACCGCGCGATGATCTTCGAGCGCGGCCCGGAGCCGGGCGTGCTCGTCGGCCGCGCCGCGGTCGGGCCCGACACCCGCGCCGAGGCTGACCAGATCTGGCGCGCCATCGCCGCCGCCGCGCCCGACCTCGAGACGCTCTACGAGGTGGGCCTGCGCCGCAGCAGCGCGGCCACGACGCTCGACGCGCAGGTGCGGGCCACCTCGCTGCGGTTGGGCGAGCACCCCGACTGCCCGCTCGCCCTCGCGGCGGAGCGGCTGATCGTCGGCGAGGGCAAAGACACGCTCGGCGGGCTCTTCGACCCCGGCACCACCATCGCGGCGCCGATGCGTGGGCGCGAGGGGCTGCGCGGCGTGCTGCTGGCCGACAACCGCTTCACCGGCCAGCTGCCCGACGCGGTGGTGCGGCTCATTTTTCCCATGCTCGCCGACCACGCCGCGCGCGCCCTCTTCGCCGCTGACCGCTGGGCGGTGGTGTCGAAGGAGGCGCGCACCGACGTGCTCACCGGGCTCGACAGCCGCCGGGCGGGCCTGGCGTTCCTCGAGCACGCGGTGACGGGGGCCCTCGCCAGCGGTGAGAGCGTGGCCCTGGTGCTGCTCGACCTCGATCACTTCAAGCGCGTCAACGACACGCTCGGCCACCCGGTCGGCGACCTCGTGCTCGCCGAGGCGGCGCGGCGGGTGCGCAGCGTGCTCGAGCGCGGCGAGCGCGCCTTCCGCTACGGCGGCGAGGAGATCGGCGTCGTCCTCGTGGGGCACGGAGAGGAGGCCGCGGGCGTGGTGGCCGAGCGCGTGCGCGACGCCCTGGCCGCGGTGCCGGTGACGCTGCCCGGCGGAGCGCCGCTCTCACTGAGCGCCTCCATCGGGTACTGCGCGACGCCGCCCGCGCCGCCCGACGCCACGCGCCTCATCGACCTCGCTGACCAGGCGCTCCTGCGCGCCAAGCAGCTCGGGCGAAACCGCGTGGAGCGGGCCCGCTGAGCTCGAGGCACCGTCACGCCCCGCCCGGGGCGGCAGCCTCAGGTCGGCCCGGCCGGCTTCTTGACAGCGCCGCGCCGCCGCCTGACGCTGCGAGGCCTCACTCAGCGATGGCGGTGGAGTCCGCCGAGAACCGTGGCCAGCGAGCCGCCAATGACTCCTACGATGCCGCCCCTCGATGGGGCGCCGTAGGTGGTCGCGTGAGCCCCTTCGGCGCCAGGACTGGAGCCCGCCGTGTCGAACGAGACGTCGAACCGCTTCCGCCTCGCGGCCCTCGGGCAGTGGCTGGTGCTGGGCTCGCTGGTGGGCGCGGTGTGCGGCGCGGCCTCGGCGTTGTTCCTGTGGCTCCTCGACGTGGCGACGGCGTTCCGCGAGGGCCACGAGCTGCTCGTCTGGGCGCTGCCGGTGGCGGGCCTGGGCATCGGCTGGGTGTACGAGCGCTTCGGGCAGCCCATCAAGGCGGGCAACAACCTCGTCATCGACACCATCCACGACGAGGGGCCGGAGCTCCCCCTGCGCATGGCGCCGATGGTGCTGCTGGGCACCGTGCTGACGCACCTCTTCGGCGGGAGCGCCGGGCGCGAGGGCACCGCGGTGCAAATGGGCGCGAGCCTCACCGACTGGCTCTCGCACCGGCTGCGCGTGCCGAAGGCCCTGCGGCGGCAGCTCCTCGCGGCGGGCGTGGCCGGCGGCTTCGGCTCGGTCTTCGGCACGCCCATCGCCGGCGCGGTCTTCGGGCTGGAGTTCATCGTGCTGGGCCGCCTCGAGTACGGGGCCCTCGTGCCGGCCCTCGTCGCCTCGCTGGTGGGTGACTTCACCGCGCGCGCCCTGGGCACCGCGCACACGGCGTACCCCGCGGCGCCAGTGACGGCGCTGACGCCCGGGCTCTTCTTCAAGTGGCTCGTCTTCGCGGCGGCGGTGGCGGCGGTGACGACCGTCTTCATCGAGCTGACCCACGCCCTCAAGCAGGGGGCGGAGCGGCGCGTGAAGCGGCTGCCGGTGCGGCTCTTCTTCGGCGGCGTGGCGGTGGTGGCCCTCTGGCAGCTCGTGGGCACGAGCGACTACCTGGGCCTCGGCGTGCCGGGCATCGTGCGCGCCTTCAGCGACCCGGCGCAGCCCGCGGAGGCCTTCGCGCTCAAGCTGCTCTTCACCGCGGTGACGCTGGGGGCGGGCTTCCTCGGCGGGGAGGTGACGCCGCTCTTCTTCGTCGGCGCCGCGCTGGGCAACGTGCTGGCGCGCGTGCTGGGGCTGCCGCTGGAGCTCGGCGCCGGCGTGGGCATGGCCGCGGTCTTCGCCGCCGCGTCGAACACGCCGCTCTCGCTCTCGCTCATGGCCGTGGAGCTGCTCGGCGCGGCGGTGCTCCCGCACGTGGTGGTGGTGTGCGTGGTGGCCTACCTCCTCACCGGGCAGCGCAGCATCTACCCGGCGCAGCGGCTCCTGGGCTTCAAGGGCTCGGCGACGCTCGCGACGCCGAGGAGGCTCCGCGACCTGCCGCCGCCTTAGACGATGAGGCCCAGGGTGCTCTCGATCCACTCCTGCACGGCTTCGCGCTGAGGGAGCAGGTTGCGATCGAGCCCGTAGGTGAAGAGCGCCCCCGCGAGCTCGCCGGCGGTGCGGTAGCGCGCGCGCAGGTCGGGCGTCAGCGCCTTGGTGACGATGGCGGCCAGGGCCTTGTCGACGTGGCCCAGGGCCAGGCGCGGGCTGCGGATGGCGGCCATCACCTGCTGGTCGCTCGCGCCCTCGCGCTGGAAGGGGTGGGTGCCAGCGACGAGCTCGTGGAGCATCACGCCCACCGCCCACACGTCGGAGGCGGGCGTGAGGGGCTCGCCGCGCGTCTGCTCCGGCGAGAGGTACGAGAGCTTGCCCGCGGCGACGCCCTCGCCGGGCCCGAAGTCGGCGCGGCTGCTCGAGGCCACGCCGAAGTCGCCCAGCTTCACCTCGCCGCCGCCCGAGAAGAAGACGTTGGCGGGGTTCACGTCGGAGTGCACCAGGTGCATCGGCGCTCCGGAGCGCGTCGTCGCCACGTGGAAGTACGCCAGCCCGCGCAGCAGCTCGATGAGCACGTGCAGCGCCATGCCCACCGGCACCGGCTCTCCGGAGGCGCGGTGGGCGGCCAGCATCGCCGCGAGGTCTCCGCCGATGAGGAACTCCATGGCGATGTACGGGCGCCCGAAGGCCAGCCCGTGCTCGACCAGCCGCACCAGGTTGGGGTGAGAGAGGACGCTCATCAGGTCCGCCTCGGCGGCGAAGCTGTGCTCGTCCACCTCGGGGCGCATCATCTTGAGCGCGACCTGGAGCTGCTCGCCGCGCTCGTCCACCGCGTCCGCGAGGAAGACCTCGGCCTGGCCGCCCTGGCCCAGCCGCGAGCGCACGAGGTACTTGCCGTAGCGCCGGCTGGGCACCTCCACCGCCTTCGGCTCGGGCTGGCGGCCTGGGGGCTTCACGCCGCTGTGCCGGCCGGACTTCACCATGGGGGGCGCAAACTAGTCGGAAGCGGAGGGCCGGCGCGACGCCAATCAGCGACAGGGCGGGAAACGACGGTACAGTGCCGGCGTGACGTGCCCGTCGTGCGGCAATACCCTCGTGCCCGGGGTGATCTCCTGCCCCTCGTGTGGCGCGGCGGTGACGCCGTCGGGCTCCTCGCTGCCGGCCACGAGCCTCTCGCAGCGCGGCCTGCGGCAGGTGTCGTTCCGCGAAGAGCGGTCGGTGTCACTGGTGCGGGTCAACGATCTGCTCTCGGGCCGCTACCGCCTCGAGGACCAGGTGGGCGAGGGCGGCATGGGCACCGTCTTCGTGGCCCACGACGCGGAGCTCGATCGCAAGGTGGCCGTCAAGCTGCTCGCCGCGGCGCTCGTCAACGACGACGAGGTGCTCGAGCGCTTCGAGCGCGAGGCCCGCCTCACCGCGAAGCTCGACCACCCGAACATCGTGCCCATCTACGACGTGGGCCGCCACGAGGGCCGGCCCTTCATCGTGATGAAGCTGCTGCAGGGCGACTCCCTCGCGGGGCTCTTGCGCGCCAAGGGCGGCTTCACCGCCGACGAGACGCTGCGGCTCATGAAGCAGCTCGGCGCGGGCCTCGACTACATCCACGCGCAGGGCTTCATTCACCGCGACATCAAGGCGGGGAACATCTTCGTCTCGCCCGACGGGCTCGCCACCATCCTCGACTTCGGCATCCTCCGCTCGAAGGGCGCGAGCGCGAGCATCACCCGCACCGGCATGGTGATGGGCACGCCGCACTACATGGCCCCGGAGCAGGCCCTGGGCCTCAAGGACGTGGACCACCGGGTCGACCTCTACGCCCTGGCCGTGGTGCTCTTCGAGTGCCTGTCGGGCACGCTGCCCTTCGAGGCCGAGTCGGAGCTCCAGCTCATCCACCTCCAGGCGCACGCCCCGCCGCCCAACATCCTCGACCGCGCCCCGTGGATCCCCAAGTCCGTGGCCGCGGTGGTGCAGCGGGCCCTGGCCAAGAACCCCCAGGAGCGCTTCGACAGCGCCGCGCAGCTCGTGGCCGCGCTCGAGGCGGGCTACGCCGAGGCGAAGGCCCGGCAGCCGCAGGTGGGCACGCTCGCCGCGCCGCCGGGGCCCGTGCCGGCGGTGCCGCCGAAGACGTCGCCCAGCCGCCGTCGCATGCAGTCCGTCTCGGCGCTGCGGCCCGTGCCGGCCGACCCCAGCACCGGGGAGCTCGCCTCCGCGCTCCGCCGCAGCCGCCGCCCGGCCGGCTTCGCGCTGGGTCTGCTGCTCGCCGTCGGCGGCTTCGTGGGCTGGTGGTTCTACGCCGGGCCGGGCGCGACGCCGCTGCCCGTGGCGGTGCTCGCGGCCGACGCTGGCGGTGAGGCGCCGACGGAGGCCTCGTCGCCTGACGCTGCGGTCGCCGAGGCGCTCGTGCTCGCGGTCGAGGAGGACGCCGGCAGCGACGTCGACCTCGACGCCGGAGTCCTCGCGCTCCTTGCGGCCGACGCTGGAGACGACGCGCCCGAGCCGGCCGCCGACGCGGGCGCGCTGGCGCAGGTGGAGCCCGTGCCCACCGAGGTGAGGAGGCCGCCGGGGCGCCGCCGCGGCAAGCTCAACGTCATCACCACCCACCAGGGCGAGTCGTACTGGGCGCAGGTGAGCCTCGACGGCGTGCCCCGCGGCCGCACGCCGCTGCTCCTCGACCTGCCGGTGGGCCGCTACCTGGTGCGCGTGGAGCGAGCCGGCTTCCGGGCTCAGCAGCGCCAGGTGACGGTGGGCTCGGGCAAGTCCGTGGTGGTGAAGGTGGAACTGGTGCCCTAGAAGCCTGCGCAGCATGTCGTTCGCCGCCGCCTCCCTCCTCGCGCTGCTGCTCGCCGCTCCTCCGGGCCGGGCGCCGGCCCAGGCGTCGCGGCTCGAGCTGGGCCAGAAGCTCTTCACCCAGGGTGACGTGGAGGGCGCGCTGCGGGCGCTCGAGGCCGCGGCGGCCGAGGGCGGCGACGCAGCCACCCTGGAGCGGGTGCACCTGCTGCGCGCGCAGTGCTTCTCGGCCCGCCAGGACTTCGTGCGCGCCGAGGAGGCCTTCGCCCAGGCGCTGGAGGCCAACCCCGAGGCGACGCTCGATCCCTCCCGCGTGGACCCCACGGTGGTGAAGCTCCTCGAGGGCGTGCGCGCCCGGCTCACGGGCACCGTCGTCGTGCGCTCTACCCCGCCGGGGGCGGAGCTGCAGCTCGACGGCACGCCCGTAGGCGCCGCGCCGCGCACGCTGCAGGCCCCGGTGGGCAAGCGCACCCTCACGGCGAGCTGGGCCGGCGGCGCGGCCCAGGCGATCGAGCTGCAGGTGCGGCCTCGCAGCGAGGTGCGCGTGGTGTGGGTGCAGGGCGCGAGCGGGCCCTCCGGCACGAGCCTGGAGTGGCCGGTGCCGCGCCCCATTCGCCCCTTCGGCGATCTCCGCGGCGTGTTCGAGCCCGCCACCACCGGCACCATCGGCGGCGGCCTCGAGCTCGGCGGCGGCTTCGAGTTCAGCTACTTCCGGCTCGGCCTCTACGCGCGCCTCTTCCCCCGCTTCGCCATCACCCCGCGCTTCCAGTTCGCGCTCCCGGTGATGGAGCGGTTCAACGTGCTGCTCGAGGTGGGCGTGCCGCTCTCGTTCCTGCCCGCGGGCCTCGGCGTGGGCATCGGCGGCGGCGGCGGCATCGAGTACACGCCGCTCAAGTGGATCGCCGGCTACGTCTTGATCGGCGGCCAGCACCACATCGTGTGGCCGCAGCGCAACGACAACACGGCCTTCACGGCGGTGGGCGGCGTGCGCCTCGTCATGCCGTGACGCCGCGTCAGCGCGCGAAGTAGCGGGCCGCGGCCGCGGGGGTGGTCGGGTCGAGCCGGTGCCGCGAGCAGAAGGCGAGGAAGGGCACCAGGAGGTCGAGGCCCCGGTGCAGCGCGGTCTCCGTCTCGCGCCCGTCGAGCTCGAACCACACGGCGGCCTTGCCGGCGGCGGCGGGCGTGGGCGCGAGGAGCGCGAAGGCGGCGGTGAGGGCCTCTTGCCGGCGCGGGTTGGGCTGCCCGAAGAGGCTCTTCTCCTTCGTCTCGGCGGCCAGCAGGAGCTGCACGAGGCACCCGAAGGCCTTCGCCTCGGGCACCGCGGCGTGGGCGTCGAGCGCGTCCACGTAGGTGCCCAGCCGCTTGCGGTCCGCGCGCGTCTCGGTGGCCAGCATGCGCGACTTGAGGCCCTCCACCGGCGCGAGCTGGAGCGAGGCGAAGGTGTAGTCCCAGAAGGCGAGGGTGGCCTCGTCGGGCTCCTCGTCGAGGTCGATGTCTTCGTTGACCTCCACCGCCGCGGCGAAGCCCCGGGCCGGGGTGATGGCCGGCGGCGGCGGCGGCGGGAGCGACGGCGCCTCGTCGGCCTCGAGGATCTCCACCTCCCCGGCCGGCGGCGTAGGCATTGAGAAGTCGGCCAGGGACTGCGGCGGCGGTGGCGGCGGCGGCGCGGCGCCCACCGGCGGCGGCGCCGGGGCGAGCGAGGGCGTGGGGTGCTGGGGCGCCGTGGGCACCCGCGTCACGAGGGCCGGGTTGTGGTGCACCAGGGCGCTGAAGCTCGGCACGGGGCGCTCGCCGGTGACGGTGCGGGGCATGGGCAGCGGCTCGGCGCCGAGCGCGGGCGCCTCGCCGGTCGGCGGTACGAGCTCCGCCTCGACGCCCATGGCCGGCTGCTTGCCCGTGGGCGTGACGAGGGCCTCGCCGGCGAGGGCGCCGAAGCGCGAGGTGGAAGGCGGCGCGTCGCCGAGCTGCCGGAGCGCCGGGTCGGTCTTGTACTCGGTGCGCGGCGAGACGTCGCCGATGTGCACCCGCCGGGTCGGCTCCTGCCGCGGCGTGGCCTGCTCCTCGAGGCTCTCGAAGAACTCCTCGAGGTAGGGCTTCACCTCGCTCCACAGGTGGCCCAGGCCCGCGTCGCCGCCCACCAGCTCGTCGGCGAGGCGCGCGCTCTGGTAGGCCTCCGAGAGGAGCCCCACGCGCCGGGCGAACTCGGCGCGGCTGCCGTCGTGCCCCAGGCGCGCGAGCTCGAGGTGGTAGAGGCAGCGGGCGAACTCCACGCGCTGGTTGTCGTCGGGCTGGAGCCCGTCCATCGCCACCTTGAGGCGCACGGCGTCGCCGCGCACGGCCCAGCAGTCGTGCAGCGCCTTGTCGAAGCGCTTCATCTCGAAGGAGATGAGGAGCGAGGCCGCCGCGACCCACAGGGGCGGCAGCGAGGGGTGCGACTGCGCCAGCGCGTCGCCGGAGCCGTCGCGCCAGAAGATGAGCAGCGCGTCGGCCACGGCGGGAATGGCGGAGCGGGCCTCGGGGTCGCCGGTTCGCGCGAGCTCGAGCTGGAAGAGGGCCCGGGCGAAGTGCGCGCGGGCCTCGGCCGCGTCGCGCAGCCCGGCGAGCTCCTGCTTGAGGCGCGCGCGATCGCCCAGCGCAGCCGCGCAGCGTTCGATCAAACCCGACACGTGATCGGAGGAGGCCTGCGTTGCACCCAAGCGACTTGAAATCCTGCCCGTCTACGGCACCACAATCCACTGCTACGGTGAGGCCATGGAGCAGCTGCAGGCACCGCGGGCGGTGGACGCAGACGACGCGGCCGTGCCGTCGCTGCCCAGCGTCGAGATCCACCCGGGCCTGTTGCCCGACCTCGCCGCGCGCGCCCGCGAGCAGCCGGGCGAGGAGGGCGCCGAGGCGCAGCGCTTCGTCGAGAAGCTCCTGGGCGCGCTCCAGCCCGCGCCCCGCGACGGCGAATTGCTGCTGGGCATGCTCGAGGCCGGCAGCTTCTCGGGCCTCACCGGCGAAGACGGCACCCCCACCCGCGCCCTCGCCATCGAGGCGCTGCTGCGCCTGGGCTACCCCTGGTCCATTCAGGTTCACCCCGACGATCTCGCCTGGTACCGCGCCCACCAGCAGGGCCGCTCCCGGCTGAGAGTGATGATTTTACTGGGCATTCTCGCCGCGGAGCTCGTCGCGGCGGGCGCCCTGTGGCTCTTCACCTGACGGCACTTGTCAGACCGGTGCGCTACAAGCGCGTATCTGTGCTACGCAACGCTTGTTCAGTAGCTCACCCACCACGAAGTTCGAACCCGAGGGGCACCACACCATGGCGATGAACACTGAGAAGACCGAGAAGGAAAAGGCGATCGAGCTGGCGCTGCAGGCCGTCGAGCGGCAGTTCGGCAAGGGCTCCATCATGCGCCTGGGCAACGACGAGCCCATGGCGAAGGACATCAGCGCCATCTCCACGGGCTCGGTGGGCCTGGACATCGCGCTGGGCGTCGGCGGCGTGCCGCGCGGGCGCATCGTCGAGATCTACGGCCCGGAGTCGTCGGGCAAGACGACGCTGAGCCTGCACATCGTGGCCGAGGCGCAGAAGCGCGGCGGGGTGTGCGGCTACATCGACGCCGAGCACGCGATGGACATCGGCTACGCGCGCAAGCTGGGCGTGCGCACCGACGACCTGCTCCTCTCGCAGCCGGACACCGGCGAGCAGGGCCTGGAGATCGCCGAGATGCTGGTGCGCTCGGGCGCCATCGACGTGCTGGTGGTGGACTCCGTGGCGGCGCTCGTGCCCAAGGCCGAGCTCGAGGGCGAGATGGGCGACGCGCACATGGGCGTGCAGGCGCGCCTCATGAGCCAGGCGCTGCGCAAGCTGACGGGCGCCGTGGCCAAGAGCCAGACGTGCCTCATCTTCATCAACCAGATCCGCATGAAGATCGGCGTGATGTTCGGCAACCCCGAGACCACGACCGGCGGCAACGCGCTCAAGTTCTACGCGACGCAGCGCCTCGACATCCGCCGCATCGGCGCCATCAAGAACGGCGACACGGTGGTGGGCAGCCGCACCCGCGTGAAGGTGGTCAAGAACAAGGTCGCCGCGCCCTTCAAGGAGGTCGAGTTCGACATCATGTACGGCACGGGCATCAGCAAGGAGGGCGACCTCATCGACCTGGGCTCCGAGGCCGGCATCGTCGAGAAGAGCGGCTCGTGGTTCGGCTTCAAGGGCGAGCGCATCGGCCAGGGGCGCGAGAACGCCAAGGAGTACTTGCGCGAGCACCCGGCGGTGATGCGGGAGATCGAGGCCGCGCTCCTCGAGAAGCACGGCCTGAACACCAACAACGTGGTGGCCGCCGTCGAGGCGCCCCCGCCCGAGGAGACCGAGGAGAAGCGGCCCAAAGTGAAGGCGGTCAAGTAGGCCCGTGCCGAAAACTGGCGGGCGATCAGGCCTGTGGCAGGGTGTCGCGCCCATGACCACCGAACGCCGCCTGAGCCTCGATCGCCGCCAGCGCAGCCTGGTGCCGGAGCCCCTCACGCGGAAGCGGGAGCGCCGCGACGCCGAGCGGCGCGACTGGCCGCGGCGCGACGTGGCGCTCGACGTGCGGGAGCCGGGGCAGCGGGCCCGGGCGTGCCTGGGCGACCTCTCCGTGGGCGGGGCCTCGTTCATCACCACCGCGCCGCCCGCGGGTGACGTGGTGGAGCTGCTCTTCTCAGTGCCCACCTACGTGGGCCCCATCGAGGCCACGGCGGTGGTGGTGGGCCGGCGGGGCACGGAGCGCGGCACTCAGGTGAGCGTCGTCTTCACCGAGCTCGAGGTGGAGGCGGAGCTGGCCATCGCCCAGTGGTTCGACGACCTCGCGGCGCCGGCGGCGGCGCCCGCGGCGAACTGACACCCTCGCCGTAGCGCGTCGAGGCGGGGCCTGTTACGGGCGGCCCGCGTCATGACGCTGGGCACGAAGGGCTGGCTGGAAGCGGTGGTGCGGGAGGTGACCCTCGCGCACCGGCCTGACGTGGAGAGCCAGTCGGCGAAGGCGGCCCTGCGGCTGCCGCCGGGGCGCGGGCGGGCGCGGCGCTACGTGGCCGGCATCGCGCGCGAGACGGGCCTGCTCTACGGCACCCCGGACGTGCGCGGCGAGGCGGGGCTGGGGGCCGACGAGCAGCTCTTTCTGGCGGTGGTGCGGCTCTTCTCGCGCATCGCGCTCGACGTGGCGGCGCTGGTGGAGGCGCCCGAAGGGGCGCGGACGGAGCAGGTGCTGCTGCTCTTCGCGGCGCTCAGCGGCCGGGTGGACGACGCCGAGGAGGTGCACCGGCGGCTGGAGAAGGCGGGCTCGGTGCCGCGGAAGCTGTGGCTGCGGGTGGAGGAGGCGCTCGAGGCGCGGGCGGGCTCGCTGGCGGCCGACCCGTACTACGGGCTCGTGCTGCACAACGGGGCGGTCTACGCCGACGCGAGCGTCTTCGGGCGCATCGCGACGGCGTACTTCACCACGCGCGAGTTCCCGCGGGCGGCGGTGGAGCGGCGGCTGCTGTTCGCGGCGCGGCAGAAGGCGCGGCTGGTGGAGGTGCTGGTGGGGCTGGTGAGCGCCGAGCGGCGGCCGGGCTTCCCCACGCGGCGGGCCATCGCGCGGCAGATCGACGACCTGGGGTTGCCGGAGCCGCTGGCGGAGTCGACGCAGGCCTTCGCGCGGCGGGCCTTCGAGCGGCCGGTGCCGCTCAAGCGGCTGACGGCGGGCATCGCCAGCCGCGACCTCAAGCGCTTCATCGTGGAGCAGACGGTGCTGGCCTCGCTGGTGGACGGGCGGCGGAGCCCGCGCGAGGTGGAGTGGACCTACGAGCTGGGCGAGCACTTCGGCTTCACCCGGGCGCAGATGCAGATCCTCGAGCTGGAGATGGCGGAGTTCTACCGGCGGCACCGCGGCGTGGTGGACGTGTTCCGGCTCTCGAGCGGCGCCGAGGTGATGGGCGAGGAGTGGGTGGACACGATGTCGGCGGCGGTGAAGAAGAACTACCGGGCGCTGCTGCAGGAGGTGAAGGAGACGGGGGAGCTCTCGCGGCTGCTGGCGCGGGCCGCGCGGGGCAAGACGCTGACGCGCGACGAGAAGCGGCGCATGCGCGAGCAGCTCATCGACGTGGCGAAGGCGGTGCCGGCCCTGGCCCTCTTCGCGGCACCGGGCGGGGTGCTGCTGCTCATCGCCCTCGCGCGGGTGCTGCCCTTCGACCTGTTGCCCTCGGCCTTCCGCGACGAGGCGCCCGAGGCGGGCGACGAGCCGGCCGCCGGCGGGGCCTGGGTCGCCGTCAGGCCCCCGCCCGACGAGCCGTCACCGCGGAAGACGCGTTGACAGGCCGGGGGGCATTCGATACGTGCCCCTCGCCTTCACCGGGGAGTGGCTCAGCCTGGTAGAGCACTTGGTTCGGGACCAAGGGGTCGCAGGTTCAAATCCTGTCTCCCCGACTGGTGAAAGCCCCCGAGGTTGTTGGAGAAATCCTTCGACCTCGGGGGTTTGTTTTTGCCCGGAGTCGGATTCCGCACCACCGGCGCACCATGCGGGGCCTTTTCCGCACCATCGACCGCGTCGTCGGCGAAGGACAGCCGCTCGATGGACTCGCGGAGATCATCGATGTCGAGGTGCCCGTAGACGTCCGAGGTGATGCGCACGTCCGAGTGGCCGACCAGCCGCGACGCGTGGGCCAGCGAGGCGCCGGCCTTCATCATCAGGGTGACGGTCGTGTGGCGGAGCGAATGGAAGACGATGTGGCGGGGCTTCGGCGAGGGCCACAGCTTGAAGGCACAGCTGGGGCAGCGCTTGAGCTCATCCGTCCGGCGGTCCTCGCGGTGGCCGCAGCGCCGACACTTGTGGACCCAGCCGTCCACCAGGCCTGCGCGGTTCATCGCGCCGCGAAGGATTCGCTGGAGCTTGATGTCCTTCGCGTGCATCGAGCCATCCTCGCGAGGGAAGACGAGCTCGCTCGGGCTCTTCTCCATGGCGTCGACCAGGTAGCTCCGCAGCTCTGAGTGGAGTGGGACGACGCGGGGCTTGCCGCTCTTGGTGGTGTTGGCTTCCCAGCTCCGCGTGACGGTGATGGTGCCACCGTCGAGATCGACGTCGGCCTTCTGAAGGGCGACGAGCTCGCCGCGGCGCATGCCAGTGTAGACGGCGGTGGCGAAGAGGTTTCGCCACTCGGGTGCGACCGCGGGGAGCATCAGGCGGACCTCCTCCGGGCGCAGGTACGACGGCGCGCGGCGGGGCACCTTGCGCCGGGAGACCGCCTTGGCAGGGTTGGGGCCGAACCACAGCCCGTGCTTCTCGGCGAGCGAGAAGAGCCGGTGGATGAACCCCCGAACGTGGTTGAGCGACTTCGGCGACAGGACGTCGGCGCGCTTTGTGAGCAGTTCCTCGATGCGCGCGGTGGTGACGTCGGCGAGCGGCAGGGCGTTGAGGGTCGCTCTCACGTGCTTGTCCATCGTCATCCGGTGAAACTGGGTACGGAGGTGCTTCCCGTCGTTCTCCCAGTACCAGTCGTAGAGTTCGCCGAACGTCATACGAACGGGCTCACGTAGCGGGGTGAGGCCTGCGCGCTGGTAGGCGCCGCGGCTCTCGAGCCCCAGCGCGTAGTTGGTCGCCTGGAGCTTCGTCGGGAAGTCAGTGCGCTCCTGCCTCCAGCGCCCGGCGCCATCCCTCCACTTCACGACCCACGCACCATCACGTTTGAAGACAGAAGGCATGTCGACCTCGACGAACTATCGGTGGGTCTTCGGACCGCGCATCAGCGAGGCGACGAACCGCTTGATGGCCTTCGAGGAGAACCGCAGCGCCGCCCCAAAGCGGATGACGGGTAGCTCGCCCAACTCGGCCTGCTTGTAGACCCAGCTCTCCGACATCGAGAGGTACTTCGCGACGTCGCTGACCTTCCAGATGGTATCGACTCCCGAGGTGGGGCTACCTGCGCTCATTCGGTCTCCAGGGGGGGGGGGGTTATTTGTGCTTCGAGACATGGCTCGGCGTGAACGGTCGGGCGGTGGGGTAGTCATCGACAGGCGTCGCCTTTCGCAGCGGCAGGGCGCGCTCCCACATCTCCATCATCCCCCACTCGCGAACGGTCGCCCCGGTCCTCCGGAGGTGCGCCGCCAGCCTTGCCTCCAGCTCGGGGCGCAGGCCAAGCGTCTGCGCGAACCGCAATTCGTCGTTCATCACCGCAGTGAACCCGCGGCCCGTGCTGGCGGCGAGCTCCTTGAGGTGCTCCCGATTGGCGCCGTCAAGGTTCACGGAGGCGACGTGGTAGGTCCGGTCGAGAGGAGGTTCCTCCTTCTCCGGTGGCCACGGGACGGCGGGGAGTTCCATCGCCGCGTTCCAGGCGACCGTCTTGAACTCCTCGCGCAAGGACGAGCGTTCGCGCTTGAGGTGCTGGGTCAGGAGGCGCAGCAGCACTGGCGGCAGCCCAGCGGTTCGAGCGAACGCCAGCTCCTCGTTGAAGACAAGGCCGATGGACCGCCCGAGCCTCGCGGACTCTCGCGCGATGAACGCCTGGTTGTGCATTTCGACGCGCACAGTCTGGAGCTTCGTCGTCTCGGGCTTCGGGGTGCGTGGCATGGGGTGGCGCTTTCGGTTGGCGAGAACTATACTTGTGCTCGCGTCGGGCATCAAGCCCTTCGCTCATGGGAGGAGAGCACATGGTTGAGGTTCGTGGGCAGGCCAATGTCATGGTGTCAGTGGCGCTGTCGCTGCTGGAGGCAAACCCCTGGCAGCCGCGGAAGGTCATCGGCGCGGAGGAGCTTGGGGTGTTGGTGTCGTCGATCCGCGAACAAGGCCTGTTGCAGCCGGTCGTGGTGCAGGCGCGCGGCGACGGTCGCTATGTGATCGTCGCCGGGCATCGGCGGGTGGCGGCCTTCCGTCAGTTGGCTGCAGAGGGGGGAGGGAAGTGGGCGAGCATCCCCGCGGTCGTGCGGAGCGGCCTCGACGACGCGAAGCTCGCGGCGCTGGCCTACACGGAGAACGTGGCCCGCGCGGCACTGACCGCGGTGGAGGAGGGGACCGCGCTCCAGG
>CAYUZK010000010.1:0-58044 GCA_964449625.1 uncultured Archangium sp. | reverse complement strand
GCCCAGATCGAGCAACGATGACCATGCGACTCCTCCGACTCTTCCCGCTGCTCGCGCTGGCGGCCGCGGGCTGCCGCGACAACAAGGTGCAGCAGGTGCCGCCCACCCTGAGCCTCGAGGCCATCGCCTTCGACCTCGGGCCGGTGAAGGTGGGCGCCGAGGTGACGCTCGACGTGCCGGTGACCGCGGCCACGGGCGCAGACCTGCTCTTGTCGCAGGTGTCGCTCTCGGGCTCGCCCACCTTCACCCTCGTCACCTCGCCGGAGCGCGTCGCGGGCCTGTCCACCGAGCCCGTCACCCTGCGCTTCGCGCCGACGGCGGCCATGACCGAGGCCACGGAGCTCGTCCTCAAGAGCAACGACGAGCTCAACCCCGAGGTGCGCGTGAGCGTCACCGGCCGGGGCGCGCACCCCGGGCTGGCGCTGGAGGTGGGCTGCGATGGCGCCAGCCGCTGCGAGGCGACGGTGTCTTCGTCACCGCCCTCGGTGCAGTTCGCGGCCGAGCCCTTCGTGCGCCTGCGGCCGCTGGAGGTGCCGGAGCTGCCGCGCCTCACCTTCCGCTCGACCGGCGAGGTGCCGGTGACGCTCGACACCCTCGCGCTGAGCGGCGCCGACGTGACCGCCTTCTCCTTCGTCGGCAACGCCGCCCTGCCCGACGGGGGCCTGGTGCTTCCGCCTGGCGCGTCGGCCTCGGTGCCGCTGCGCTTCCGGCCCACCTCCGACACCCAGGCCAGCTACGCGGCGGCGGTGACGGTGGGCTCCGACGACCCCACGGCCCGGGCGGTGACGGTGCCGCTGGCCGGCGCGCTGCGGCCCAACCTCCCGCCCCGGGTGTGCGTCAACCTGACGAGGGTGAGCCCCGCCGACCGGCCCCCGCTCGACTTCGACACGCCCGCCGCCTGGGCCCAGGCCCTCGCCGCCGACGGCGGGGTGGACTACTCGCAGACGCGCGACGTGCCGCCGCGGGCCGAGGTGGTGCTCTCGGCGCTCTCCGATGCCACCGACGAGACGGCGTGCACCACCGACCCCGAAGACGGCCGCCTCGGCCTCACCTGGGGCTGGCGGCTGTTGAGCCAGCCGGCGGGCTCGACGCCGGTCTCGCTCCTCAACAGCGGGCCGCGGGCCTCGCTGCGGCCCTTCGCGACCGGCGAGTACGTGGCGGAGCTGACCGTCACCGACAGCCAGGGCAACGCCACCACGACGCGCGTCACCTTCGAGGTGGCGGTGAAGAACGACCTCGTGGTGCAGCTCGAGTGGAGCGGCGGCGCCGGCGTGGACCTCGACGTGCACCTCGTGCGCCCCACGGCCGTGCAGGCGGGCCAGCCCTTCGTCGGCGCCTTCGCTCCCTTCGCCGACTTCGGCGGCACGCTCGTCGCGGGCGACATCAACGGCTACGCCACCACCACCCGGCCCGACGGCGGCACCTTCGACTGGGGCCAGGCCGGGCGCGCCGATGATCCGCAGCTCAACTTCGACGACACCGGCGCCGGGCAGCTCATCGAGAACATCTCGCTCAACGGGCCCGAGCACGACCCCGCCTGCGCCACCGCCCCCTGCACCTACCGCGTGCTGGTGCACGGCTTCCGCGACTCGCGCCCGCCCGGCTCGCCGGTAGCCTGCGCGGTGGACGGCGGCCCGGGCTGCCAGGACGGCGACGCCTGCGGCTGCGGCGTCGGCTTCGGCTGCGTGGCGAACCTGGCGCCGGCCAACGCCGCGCCCTCCGGCGCCGGGCGCTGCCTGCCCACCGTCTCGCCGGTGGTGCGCGTCTTCGTGAAGGGCAGCGCCACGCCGGCCGCCGTGCTGCCCGTGAGCGGCGCGACGCCGCTGGGCGCGCCCTGCCAGCTCTTGCACGTCGCCGACGTGGAGTGGCCCGCGCGCGGCTCCGACGCGGGCGTGGTGGTGACGCCGCAGGCCGGCGTCGCGCGCTTCGGCGTGCGCTCGTCAGGCTCGCTCCAGTGCGCCCCCGACGGCCCCCAGGGCGGCGTGCCCTGGTACCGCCAGCAGCCGCGCTGACGGGCGCGCGCTCCACCCTTCGACTCAGCCGAAGGGTGCCCCGGAAACGTTCGTCATGGCCGCAGCGGGCAGCGGTCCTTACGTGGGGGCTTCACGCTCCACGAGGAGGACGACCATGGCGACGGTCCCCATGACGAGGCAGGAGGCGCTCACGGCCCTGGCGGCGCGCGGCATCCTCGGAAACGCGGTGTACCTGCTCGACGTGCTGCCGCTGGTGGAGATGGCCTGGTCCGACGGCGAGGTGCAGGGCGGCGAGCGGGCGATGATCCTCGCCTTCCTCGACGAGCACCTGCGCGCCCTCGACGAGGCCGCGCACGAGACGGTGGTGCCCCGCGCCGAGGCCCTGCGCTTCGTCGACCGCTACCTCACCGAGCGCCCCAGCGACGCGGAGTTCGCGCACCTGCGCGAGCTGCTGCGCGTGGTGCGCCTCTCCGGGCGCGACGGGCACCAGAACGCGCAGCGCATCCTCGACGGGGCGCTGGCGGTGGGCGGCGCGGCCGGCGCGCCGGCGAACCCCCACCGCGCGTGGGACCCGCACGAGCTCGCGAAGCTCTGGGAGCTCGAGGTGGCGCTGCAGGACGAGTGACGGCCCACGCGGGCGCGTTTTGCGCTACATGCGCCCCATGCGAACCCTCGCCTGTGCCGTCGTCGCCGGGGTGCTGTGCGCCTGCGGCCCCACCACCAAGCCGGTGCCTGATGCGGGCCCCGACACGAGTTGCGGCCTCGACTGCTTCGCGCAGCAGGCCTACGGCCTCGTGGTCAACCGCTGCTTCGAGTACGCCGACGACCCCACCACGGCCGCGCCGACGCCCTCGCTCGGGGTGTGGGTGCGCGAGGTCTTCACGCTCGAGGGCAACGTGCCCTCGCTCCCCGTGGAGTACCGACAGAACGGGCAGATCCTCGGCACCGACTACTTCGCCTTCCAGGGCAGCGACCTGGTGCTCCTGCGGCGCATCGCGGGCGGCTCCTCGGTCACCTACCGCACCGGCGACGCCATCACGGGGGTGAAGTGGCTGGGCCTGGGCACCGGCTGGGGTGAGAACTTCACCACCAACACCCAGGCCTTCAAGTCGTCGGACAACTCCACCACCGCCACGCGCTACCAGGTGACGACCAGCGAGCCGTCGACCACCGAGAAGCGCACGCCTGCGGGCACCTTCGACGGCGCGGTGAAGCTGCTCTTCGGCGAGACGCCCGACCACGGCTCCGACGCGCGCCGCGTCTTCGTCGAGGGCACCGGCTTCACCATCATCTCGAGCCCCTTCAACCTCGCGGGGGGCACGCCGACGCCAGCCCACCTCCAGCGCGTGCGCGACCTGGGCACGCCCGACGCCGGGCCCGAGAGCTGCAGCCTGGGGGTGCCGTGATGCGCGCCCTCGCCTTCGCCGCGCTCCTCGCCGTCACCGCCTGCAAGTCGGCCCCCGAGGTGCGAGCCGAGGGCGCGCCGCCGACGCTCCCGCAGGAGGACTTCATCGTCGTCACCCAGAGCCTCACCCAGGTCGACGTCAAGTACACCGGCGTCGTGGCGGCCGGCGACGAGGCCCTCACCATCGAGAAGGCGAAGTGGGAGTTCGTCGAGGACGGCGCGGTGCTGCGCTCCGGTGAGCGCCCGCTCAACGTCGCCGTGGCCGCCGGCCAGCAGGGCAACTTCGTGCTCGAGGAGAGCCTCACCTACGTGAAGGACGACGAGGAGCTCAAGGCCATGGACACCCGCGGCGGCTCGCTGCTCCTGGCCCTGCGCGGCACGCTCGTGCTGCGCCTCGAGACCCCGGCCGTCGGCCAGCAGCCCGCCGGCAGCCGCGTGGTGGAGCTGCCCTTCGCGCGCAGCCGCGAGGTGCGCACGCCGCGCCTGCCGCACCTCAAGCTGATCGATTTCGACGCCGGCCGCTTCAGCGAGGTGGAGGTGCAGGTCACCTTCCACCTGGGCGTGGTCAACCCCAACCCCTTCCAGGTGAGCCTCTCGGGCCTCGACTACGCGGTGACGATGGCCAGCAAGGAAGTGACGAAGGGCAGCATGGGCGGCGGCGAGCGCGTGCAGCCGGCGTCGACCGGCGTGTTCGACGTCACGGCGACGCTCAACGAGACGTCCCACGGCAAGGACGCGGCGAAGATCGTCAAGAGCCTGGTCGTGCCCTACGTGCTGACGAGCACGCTCCGGGCCCACCTCTACGAGGAGACGCTCGAGTCGCGGGGCGAGATCAAGCTCACGCCTTCGAAGTAGGGTCTCGACGGGTCGGCATGCACTTCCTCGGACCCGACCCGGCGCGCTTCCCCCCCGTCCACGAGGCGGACGAAGACGGCATCCTCGCGGTGGGGGGCGACCTGTCGCCGCAGCGCCTGGTGGAGGCCTACCGGCGCGGCGTCTTCCCCTGGTACTCGGAGGGGCTGCCCATTCTCTGGCACTGCCCCGACCCGCGCTTCGTGCTCGAGCCCGCGGCGCTCCACGTGCCGAAGTCACTGCGCAAGGCGATGCGCCGGGGCGATTACGAGGTGCGCCTCGACACGGCCTTCGAGGCGGTCATCGACGGCTGCGCCCGCACCCGCCGCCGCGGCCAGCGCGGCACGTGGATCACCCGCGACATGCGCAAGGCCTACCTGCGCCTGCACACCATGGGCGTGGCCCACTCCGCCGAGGCCTGGCGCGACGGGCAGCTGCTGGGCGGCCTCTACGGCGTGTCTCTGGGGCACGTGTTCTACGGCGAGTCGATGTTCGCGCTGGCCGACGACGCCTCGAAGGTGGCCTTCGTCACGCTGGTGGAGTGGCTGCAGGGCTGGGGCGTGGCCCTCATCGACTGCCAGCAGGAGACGGCGCACCTCGGCCGCTTCGGCGCCGTGCCCTGGCCGCGCGCCCGCTTCGTCACCACGGTCGAGCGGCTGACGCAGGCGCCCACGCGGCAGGGCACGTGGCGCCTCTTTGAGGACACGCCATGACGCCGGAGCTCTACGAGGCCCACGAGCGTCTCGAGGACACCCACTGGTGGTTCGAGGGCCGGCGCCGCGTGCTGCGGCAGGTGCTCCACCGCCACCTCCTGCCCCGCGCGTCGCGGCGGCTGCTCGACGTCGGCTGCGGCACGGGCGGCATGTTCCCGCTGCTGCAGGAGTTCGGCGAGGTGACGGGGGCCGAGGCCTCGCCCGACGCCCTGGCCCGCGCGCGCCGCCGCTTCCCCGCGCTGCGCGTCGAGCCCTGCGCGCTGCCCGACGAGCTGCCCGCCGGCACGTGGGACGTGGTGACGGCCTTCGACGTGCTCGAGCACCTCGACGAGCCCATCGCCAGCCTGCGCAGCCTGCGCGCGCGGCTGCCCTTCGACGGGCAGGTGGTGGTGACGGTGCCGGCCTTCCAGTTCCTCTGGAGCCACCACGACGACGCGAACCACCACCGGCGCCGCTACTCCCGGCTCGAGCTCGTCTCGCACCTCTCGTCGGCGGGCCTGCGCGTCACCTGGGTGAGTTACTTCAACACCCTGCTCTTCCCGGCGGTGGCGGCGGCGCGGCTGCTCGAGCGCCTGCGGCCGAAGCCGGAGGCAGTCGGGGCAGACCTCGAGGCGACGCCCGAGCCAGCCAACGCGCTCCTCACCCGCCTCTTCGGCAGCGAGCGCCTGGCCCTGGGCCACGGGCGGCTGCCCTTCGGGGTGTCACTGGTGGCCGTCGCCCAGCGCGGGTGAGGGCCCGGTGAGCAGCTCGAGGGCCCGGCGCACGGCGTCACCCGAGCCGGCGAGGAAGATGACGTCGCCCACGTGGAAGGGCTCGCGGGGGTCGGGCTGCTCGAGGACCGCGAGGCCCCGCTGCACGGCGATGACGTTGGCCCCGGTGCGCTTGCGGATGTCGAGCTGCACGGCGCTGCGCCCGTCGCCGGCGGAGCCCCGCTCGATGCTGACGCTCTCGAGCTTCATCTCGGCCAGCACGCGGAGCTCGCCGAAGGTGTTGCGCGGCACGGTGGGCTTGCGCTCGGAGGTCTGCGTCTGCTCGCGGGCCTCCTTCAGGCGCGTGTCGATGACGTTGCGCGGCACCTGGAGCCAGCGCAGCACGCGGGCCAGCATCTCGAGGCCGCCCTCCACCTCCTCGGCCACCACGTCCTGCGCGCCCAGGGCGAGGAGCGCGGGCTTCTCCTTGAGGTAGCGGGCGCGCAGCAGCACCGGCACCTTCGGCGCCACGCGCTGGGCGGCGGCCACCACCCGCTGCACCGCCGACGGGTCGTTCATCACCAGCACCAGCGCGCGGGCCTGGGCCAGGTGCGCGTGCTCGAGGGCCTCGGTCGACGTGGCGTCGCCGTAGTAGAGCGGCACGCCCTGCTCGCGCCCCTCGCGCACCGTCTGGGCGTTGAGCTCGAGGGCCACGTACTTCGTGCCGCAGGCCTCGAGCGCCTGCCCGATGAGGCGCCCCGAGACGCCGTAGCCGACCAGCACCACGTGGCCGGAGGTGACCTCGCCGGACTGAGGGTCGACCTCCTCGATGCCGCGGGCGCCGAGGAGCCGGCCGAGCGGCGCCAAGAGCTTCTCGCCGGCGGTGACGTGCGGCGCGGCGCGCACGAAGAGGGGCGTCAAGAACATCGAGACGATGCCCGCCGAGAGGAGCGGCGCGAGGCCCTCGGCGTCCACCACGCCGCTCTCCTTGCCCAGCTGCGCGAGCACGAAGCCGAACTCGCCGAACTGCGCGAGGCCCACGCCGGCGAGCCAGGCCACCCGCGCGGGGAAGCGCATGAGCACCGCCGCCGCCGTCGCCAGCACGCCCTTGCCCAGCACGAAGGCCGCCGTGAGCCCCAGCACGAGCAGCGGCGAGTCGAGCACCACGCGCACGTCGAAGAGCATGCCCAGCGACACGAAGAAGATGGACACGAAGGCGTCGCGCAGCGGCATCACGTCGCTCATGGCGCGGTGGCCGTACTCGGTGTCGGCGATGATCATGCCGCCGAGGAAGGCGCCCAACGCCAGCGAGAGGCCCGCGAGCGAGGTGAGCCACGCGGTGCCGATGCACAGGGCCAGCACGGCGAGGAGGAAGACCTCCCGGCTGCGCGCCTGATCGACCCAGCCCAGCACGCGGGGCACGGCGAGCCGGGCGACGACCACGGTGACCACCACCACGGCCGTGGCCTTGAGGAGCGCGACGACGACGCCGGAGGCCGCCTGCTCCGCGTCGCCGCTCGCGCCCAGCAGCGGCACCACCAGCACCATGGGCACCACGCAGAGGTCCTGGAAGATGAGCGTGCCGACGATGAAGCGGCCGTGCGGCGCGTCGAGCTCCCGGCGCTCCGTCAGCGCGCGCAGCACGATGGCGGTGCTCGAGAGCGCGAAGATGAAGCCGTAGAAGACGCCGCGCCCGGGCGGCTCGCCGACGGCCACGGCGACGAGCGCCACCACCGCGGTGGTGAGCCCCACCTGCAGCACGCCGCCGAGGGCCACCTGGCGGAACACGTCGCGCAGGCGCGAGAGCGAGAACTCGAGGCCGATGGTGAAGAGGAGCAGCACCACGCCGAGCTCCGCCAGCACCTGGATGGCGTCCATCGACGTCACCAGCTTGAAGGCGCTGGGGCCCGCCAACGCCCCGGCGAGGAGCAGGCCGGCGACGGCCGGGAGCTGCAGGCGCGCCAGCACCAACGTCACCACCACGCCGAGGGCGGCGATGGCGGCGAGTTCATCGAGCAACGGGATGTGACCCATTTCTGTGCGCGAGTCTGCTTCGCGAGCGCACGCCGGGTCGATAACTTCCCGCACATGGGCGCTCGGACGATGGCGGTGGTGACGGTGGGGCTGGTGGTGCTGGCCGGCTGCGCGGAGCCCCCGCCACCTGCACCGCCGCCGCCGCCCGTGGCCGCGGCCCCGACGACGCCGAAGCCAAAGGCGCCGGCCCCGCTGCCCGAGGCCCCGGAGGACGTGGCGGCCTTCCCGGAGCAGCCGCCGGCCTCCGATGACGTCACCACGGCGGCGGCCCTCACGCGGCTCCTGCTGAGCGACCCGCAGCACGCCGAGCGCCTCCTGGCGCGGCTGCCGACGCCCGACGGGTGGCAGGTGGCCATCCTGAGCCAGCTCGCCGTGGCTCGCGGCGAGCGCGCGCTCACGAAGGATCGCTCGACGCCGCTGCCCGAGGTGCCCGTGCCCGGCGCCGGCGGGGCGACGGCCGGCCCGGCCTTCGTGGCCGCGGAGGCCGTGGTGCTGCGCGCGAGCGCCCCCGTGAAGAAGACGAAGAAGAGGGGCCCGCCGGCAGCCCTGGCCACGCTCCCCTTCGGCACCCCGGTGGAGCTTCTGCCCGGCGACGACGGCGCGAGCGAGGTCACGGTGCGCGTGCGCCTGGCGACCCGGGCGCTCTACGGCGAGGTGGGCCCAGCGCCGGTGACGGTGGAGTCACGCGACCTGGAGGGGCTGCTCCCGCGGGCGAGCCTCACGGCCGTGGCGCCGACGCTGGAGGCGCTGGTAGCGGCGGCCCGGGCCGAGCCCGACGATGGGCCGGGGCGCGAGCGCGCCGTCGTCCTCTGGAGGCGGGCGCTGCGGCTCTCGCACGCGGAGGTGGCGCGGGAGGGGCTTCTGCGCGCGGCCGCCGCGGCCCGCCGGGCGCCCGAGGTGGTGGAGGCGGCCCTGGCGCGGAACCTCGCGCCGGCCCGCGGCCTGCTGGTGGCGGCGAGCTGCCGGGGGGAGCTGCCGAAGGCGAAGTGGCTCAGCGCCACCCCGCCCCCGAAGACGGTGCCCGCCGACGCGTGTCTCATGGACCTCTCGCTGCGCGCGGCCTGCGACGATGATCCGCCGAAGCAGCGGGCGGCGGCCCAGGCGCGGGCGGCCTGGCGGGCCGCGCAAGGCCTCGAGGCGAAGCCCACGGCGCGCTTCGTGGTGGACGCGCGGAGCCCCCGCCTGGCCTTCCTCACCCGCGTGCCGCTGGAGCGCGTCGACGGCTGCGCCGACTTCGAGGAGCTGCGGCCCGCCGCCTGGCAGGGCACCGTGCGGCGCCTCGCCCTGCCGCTGGGCACGAAGGACCTCGAGGTGCTCGTGCCGCTGCCGCAGGCCGAGGGCGTGGAGTACGCCGTCGTCAGCGCCACCACCGAGGGTAAGGCCGTGCGCTGGCTGCACAGCCGCGGCCGCTTCAAGTGGACGGTGGGGCCCAGAGGCCAGCTCCGGGCGTCGCTCTCTGCGGGCGACCTGGGCTTCGAGCTCGAGCGCGACGTGGCCGCGGTGACGTGGGCCCTGCCGCCGCCGCGCACCTGCGACTGCGACTGAGGGGGCCCGCGCGACGCTGGACTTCGGCACCGCGCCTGCCCATGGTCGCCTCGCTCGCCCCTTCCCTCCGGAGCCCCATGCGACGCCTCCCCGCGCTCTTCGCCCTGACGCTCGCCGCCGTGCCCTTCGCGCAGCCGTCCGTGGGCGACGTGCCGGCCTCCGTCGCGACCCTGGGCAACCACCGCGTGCACGACGTGGCGAAGGCGGGCACCGTGAAGGAGCTCACGGCGCTGCTGGAGAAGGACCCGGGCCTGCTGAACCGGAAGAACAAGTGGGGCGCGACGCCGCTGCACCTCGCCGCGAAGAACCGCGACGCCCGGCCGCTCCGCGCGCTGCTGGAGGCCGGGGCCGACGTGGCCGCTTCAGACAACCGCGGCGCCACCCCGCTGCACGTGGCGGCCTCCGGGCGGCGCGCTGATCATGTCCTGCTGCTCCTCGAGGCTGGGGCCGACCTGGCCGCCACCACGAAGGCCGGGCAGACGGCGCTGGTGCTGGCGCAGAAGGCGCGCGCCGACGCGGTGGTGAGCGTGCTGTCGCAGTGGGTCGAGCAGGGGTGCCAGCCGAAGCAGGGCTGCGAGGTGAGCGTGCCCACGCCCGCGAAGCAGCGCGCGAAGGCGCCGTGACCCTCGGTCAGGGCGCGCCGGCGTCGGGCCGGGCGACCTCGACCTCGTCGGCCAGGGCGAAGCGCCCCAGCGTCCGGCGGAGGATCTCCCACAGCACCTTCCGGTGCTCGACCTCGGTGGCGGCGCCGTCGAGCACCAGGCCCGCGCCCACGTAGCGCGCCTTCACCCGGCCCTTCGTCAGCTGCGCCAGCGCCTCCTGCACGCGCTTGAGCTGCGCCTGGAGCACCTTGCCCTCGAAGGTGAGCTCGAGGTGCCGGGCCTCGAAGGCGTCGGTCTGGAAGAGGGCCAGGAGCGCCCGGTGACAGGCCTCGTCCTGCACGGTGGCCGTCAGCTTCACGTCCTCCAGCGGGGTCACCTGCATTCCGGGGCACGCCTTGTCGGCGGCCTTCCAGCTCGCGTCGTCGCGCACCGGCGCCGTGCCCACGCGCACCCGCCACGCGGCCACCTTGCCATCGGCGCCCAGCAGCACCACCGCCCGCCCGGCCTTGAGGCCCGTGAGGAGCAGCTCGTTCGAGTCCGCCAGCCACTCCACCTGCACCGTCTTCGGGTCGTCCACCTCGAACCAGTCGAGGCGAGGCAGCTTGACGAACTTCTCCTTCGAGGCCTCCACGTCGTGGATCCAGTCGACCGGCCACGCCAGGGCCGGCCCCGCCACGAGCGCCAGGGTCAGGAGCAGTCTCACGCGCCGGCTTTCACCATGAGGCCCCCGCGGGGGGCAAGCACACACAGCCAAATACTCAGAATCACTACGAGTTCTATGCCTGGCCGGCCACCGGCGGCCCGGTGGAGTAGAACAAGGCGGTGATGCCGACCTGGGGCATGTGGGCCATCCTCGCGTTCCTCCTGACGGTGCGGGGCTTCTTCGCGGCCATCGAGGCGGCGCTCCAGGCGCTCTCGGACGACCGGGCGAAGGAGCTGGCGAAGGCCGGCTCCCACCGGGCGCAGCGGGTGGTGAAGCTGAAGGCCGACCCGGAGTCGACGGCGGCGGCCATTCGCTCGGGCATGGTGGTGGCGGGCTTTTTGGCCGTAGGCACCGGCAGCCTCGTCATTCCCCGGGTGCTCGACGTGCCGCTGGCCGAGGTGGTGGCCTCCTCGTGGCTCCTGTGGCTGACGCCCCTGTCGTCGGCGCTGCTCGTGGCGCTCATGGCGACCGTCTTCGACATCACCTTCCGCTCGGCGGCCATCCAGCAGCCGGAGGGGTGGGCGCTGCTGCTGTCGCGGCTGGGCGTGGTCTCGGTGGCGGTGCTCTCGCCGATGGTGCAGCTGCTGGTGCTGCCGCTCAACCTGGTGCTCAAGCTCTTCGGGGCGAAGGTGTCCTTCCAGCCGCCGCCGCCGCCGCTGGAGGAGCTCCAGAAGCAGCTCATTCGCCAGGCGCAGCGCCACGAGGTGGACCGCGACGCGCCGCAGCTCATCCGCTCCATCTTCGAGCTCAACGAGAAGACCTGCCGCGACGTGATGGTGGCGCGCACCGAGGTCATCGGCCTGCCCATCGACACGCCCACCTCGGAGATCCTCCAGCTCATCGCCGAGGAGAACCACTCGCGCCTGCCGGTGTACCGCGACGACATGGACCACGTGCTGGGCATCCTCCACGTGCGCGACCTGGTGCCGCTGATGCAGAACCCCGACCTCATCGTCTTGAGCGACCTCTTGCGGCCGGCGGTGTTCGTGCCGTGGGTCAAGCCCATCGGCGACCTCCTGCGCGACATGCAGCGGCAGCGCATTCACATGGCCGTGGTGGTGGACGAGTACGGCGGCTTCTCGGGCATCGTGACGCTGGAGGACATCCTCCGGGAGATCGTCGGGGAGATCGGCGACGAGTTCGACGAGGAGGTGCGCACCTTCGAGAAGCAGCCCGACGACTCGCTGCTCGTCGACGCCATGCTGCCGGTGGAGGACTTCGCGCGCGCCTTCGACTTCAAGTTCCCCGAGGGCGAGTTCGAGACGCTCGGCGGGTTCCTCTCGCACCGCATGGGCGCCATCCCCGAGGTGGGGGACCGCTTCGTCGAGAACGGGTGGACCTTCTTCGTGCACGCCAAGGAGGGGCCGCGGCTGTTGCGCGTGAAGGTCATCCGCCCCAGGCCCTCGGCCCCCGGTGCGCCGCGGCGCCCGAGCCATGAGCGCCTCGAGTCGGTGAAGGCGTAACGCCCGCTCGCGGGCCGCGCGTCAGTCGAGCGGCGCCTCGAGCACGGGGCGCCCGCTCACCTCGAGCTCGCGGCGATCGCGGAAGGTGAAGCGCCGCCCGGGCACCTCGACGGCGCCGCGCAGGCCCAGCTCCACGAAGGCCCGGCCCTCGCGCCAGGCCAGGTGCTTCCACACCAGCGGCGTGCGCACCTGCAGCACCCCGCCCTCTACCGCCCGCGGCCCCTCGAGGCCGGTGGCGAAGCGTGAGCCGTCCACGAAGAGCTCCCACTCCACGCGGTCCACCAGGGTGACGGTGGGCGGCAGCCGGGCGGAGAACTCGAGCACCCCGGTGTCGGGCGCGGGGAAGTCGCAGCGCACCGCCTCGAGGGCGAGGGCGTCGGGGTCCACCGGGCGGATCGCCGCGCACCCGGCGAGCCCCAAGAGCGCGGTGGCGGCCCAGGCGCGCACCGTGCGGCTCAGCCCCCGAGGAGCGGCTTGAGCGCGTCCACGCTCACGGGCCAGCCGTTGCGCCGCGCGAGGATCTCCAGCGACTTCACCATCTCCGCCGCCGTCTGGAAGCGCTGGGCGCGATCCGGCTGCAGCGCCTTGCGCGCGATGGCCGCGGCCATGTCGGGCACCTCCGCGTTGAAGCGCGTGGCGGGCGGCACGCGGCAGTCGCGCACCTTGTGCATCATCTCCATCTCCGAGTTGCCGGCGAAGAGGCGCTGGCCGGTGAGGAGCTCCCAGAAGATGACGCCGGCGGCGAAGAGGTCGGCCCGGTGATCCACCGCCTGGCCCAGTACGGCCTCCGGGGCCATGTACGCGAGCGTGCCGCGCAGCGCGCCCGAGTCGCCGCGCATGACGCCCTCCACCTCGGCCACGCCGAAGTCGGTCAGCTTCACGTCGCCGGCCACCGAGAGGAGGATGTTGGCCGGGTTGACGTCGCGGTGGACCACGGTGGCGCCGCCCTCGCCCACCTTCGCGCGGTGGATGTAGTCGAGGGCCTTGAGCAGGCTGATGGCGATGTACGCGGCCGCCGAGCCGGGCATCGCCGCGCCGGCCTGCTTGAAGGCGTCCATCATGTACTGGAGCGTGCGACCGCTCACGAGCTCCTGGACCATGAGGTAGTCCATGCCCGCCTTGAAGCAGCGGAAGGTGCGCACGATGTGCGGGTGCCGCAGGCGCACCGTCAGCTTGGCCTCGTCGACGAAGGACTTCACCCACGCGGCGTCGTTGCGGTAGCTCGGGAGCAGCCGCTTGATGACGATGTCGTCGGGCTCACCGGGGCTGCGCTGCGTCGTCGTCTTCGCCCGGGCCTGGTAAACCTCCGCCATCCCGCCGACCGCGAGACGGCCCACCAGCTGGTACCCACCGAGTTCCGTTTCCTGCGCCACGCGAGGCCGCGAACGTAGCCGAAGCGCCGCACGGCACAAGGCGTCTCACGGGGGGGCGCCGTAGACGGCCAGGTACGCCCGGGCCGACGGCCCCCAGGAGAAGTCGCGGGCCATGCCGCGGCGCTGGACGTGGGCGTAGCGGGCGGGGTCGCGGAAGAGTTCCACGGCCCGGGCCAGCGCCCCGAAGAGGGCCTCGGTGGTGGGCCGCGCGAAGACGACGCCGGTGGGGTCCGCCTCCACGAGGTCGCGCACGGTGTCCTTGAGGCCGCCCACGCCGTGCACGATGGGCACGGCCCCGTAGAGCTGCGAGTAGAGCTGGTTGAGCCCGCAGGGCTCGAAGCGCGAGGGCATCACGAAGAAGTCGCTGCCGGCCTCCACGAGGTGCGCGGTGGCGTCGTCGAAGCCCACCTTGACGCCCAGGCGCCCGGCGAAGCGCGCCGCGAGCGCCTGCCACGCCTTCTCGAGGGCCGGCTCGCCCGTGCCGAGGACCACCATGCGCGCGCCCTGCTCGAGCAGCCGGGGCAGCGCGGCCTGCAGGAGGTCGGCGCCCTTCTGGGACACCATGCGGCCCACCGTGCCGAACAGCGGCATGCCCGGCGCGGGCGCCTCGAGGCCGAAGCGCGCGAGCAGCTCCTCGCGGCAGCGCTCGCGGCCGGCGGTGTCCTGCGCCGAGAAGCGTGCGGGCAGCAGCACGTCGGTGGCCGGGTTCCACTCCGCGGTGTCGACGCCGTTCAAGATGCCCGTCAGCTTGCCGGCGCAGCCGCGCACGACGCCGTCCAGGCCCATGCCGCCGGCCTTCGTCTGGATCTCCTGCGCGTAGGTGGGCGAGACCGTCGTCACCTGCTCCGCGTAGACCAGGCCCGCCTTCATGAAGGACAGGTGCTCGTAGAACTCGACGCCGCCGGGCACGAAGAGGCTCCACGGCAGCCCCAGCGCCTGCACCTCGGCCTTCGCGAAGTTCCCCTGGTAGGCGAGGTTGTGCACGGTGAAGACGCGGCGGGCGCGGCCCAGGGGCGTGTGCGCGAAGCCCTGCTGCAGCGCGGGCATGAGGAGCCCCGTCTGCCAGTCGTTGCCGTGCACCACGTCGGCGTCGAAGGCGTCGTGCTGCGCCAGGGCCAGCGCGCCCATGGAGAAGGCCGCGAAGCGCCGGGCGTCGTCGGGGTAGCCGTAGGGCCGCTCGCGCTCGAAGCACGTGGGCGCCTCGACGAAGACGAGCTCCACGCCGCCCGAGGGCGCGCGGTGCCAGGCGGTCACCTCCACCTGCCCGAAGGGGAACTCGAGCGTGAGCTGCGCGCCGCGGCGCAGGCCCTCGCGCGGCACCTCCGGGTACAGCGGCGTCACCACCCGCACGAGGTGGCCGAGCGCGCCGAGCGCCACCGGCAGGGCGTGGGTCACGTCACCCAGGCCCCCCGTCTTGGAGAAGGGCGCCACCTCGGAGCTGACGAAGAGGATGCGCATGACGAAGGACGCGCCCTCATCGCACGAGCGCGGCACAGGGGCCACCTCGACCCGCGCTCACCTCGCGTCGTGGCCCGCGCGCGACTGCACCAGCGAGGCGATGGTGCCGAAGGTGAGCGCCACCGCCGTGGCCCCGCCGAAGACGTAGAGGCTCGTCGCGGGCGAGAGCGTGCACCACACCGCCGAGACCGCGAAGACCAGGGCGATCCACCCCATCCACCGCAGGTAGGCCAGCGCGCAGATGGCCATCACCCCGGCTTGCGCCAGCGAGTCGCGCGCCATCTGCACGGGAATGGACGAGCCGTCGAGGTGCCCGAGGAGCCGCCCGAACACCAGCACGCCCACGCCGAGGAGCACCGCGATGAAGACGTCGCGGTCGAAGCGGTTCACGAGGAGGCGTCGCCGCAGCAGCACGCCGCCCCCGGCGATGAAGGCCAGCACGCCCGTCGGGACGACGAGCAGGTGCAGCGAGGTGACGTTGGGGAAGCCGATGACGTGAATGGCGAACACCGCGATGGCCGAGATGCCGCACATGATGCCGACGCCGACCCAGCGCCAGCGAGCCCCGCGCGCCGGGTCCCGCTCGCGGGCCTCGTGCTCGAGGGCCTCGGTGCGGCGGCGGCGCGCCTCGGCGAGGGCCTCCACCCGGGCGAGGGCGTCGACGGCGCGGCGGTTGCCGGGGTCCTGCGCGAGCGACTGCTCGAGGCCGAAGCGCGCCTCCGAGAGGAGCCGCTCCGCGCGTGCCCGCTGCGCGGCGTCGGGCTCGGCCACCGCCGCGAGCCCCTCCAGCTCGGCCACGCGGGTGATGGCCTGCTCGGCGAGCGCCCGCGCCTCGCGGTGCCGCACGTAGCGCACGAGCTCGTCGCGGAAGGCCCGCGCGCTCTCCGGGCGCCGGGCGCGCTCGGCGTGGCAGGCGCGGTTGGCGAGGTCGGCCAGCTCCGCGGGCACGCTCGGCGGGTACTCGGCGGGCGGCGACTGCTTCGCGTGGGCCAGCACCGCGCCCACGTCACCGCCGGGGTGACGCGGCTGCCCGGTGAGCACCAGGTGCAGCGTCGCGCCGAGGAGGTACACGTCGGTGCGCGCGTCGACGAGGCCGCCGCCGGCCATCTCCGGGGCGAGGAAGGCCGGCGTGCCGCACAGGCCCGCGGGGCTGGCGCCGAGCCGCGTCGCGACGCCCCAGTCGGCGAGGTAGGCGTCACCGAAGCGGCCGATGAGCACGTTCTGCGGCTTGACGTCGCGGTGCACGATGCCGCGGCTGTGCGCGAAGTGCAGCGCGTGGCACACGGCCATGAGGATCTGCAGGTGCCCCGGGAGCCGGTCGCCCGCGTCGCCCTCCCAGCCCTCCCAGCCGGGGTGCGCGGGGTCGGCGAGCAGCCCGTCCCACGAGACGCCCTCCACGCGCTTCATCACCAGCACCGGCAGCCCGCCGGCGTCGAGGCCGAGCGCGTGCACCGGCACGATGGCCGGGTGCTCGAGGCTCCCGGCGATGTTGCCCTCCACGAGGATGGCTGCGTGCGTGGAGGCCGGCGCGCCGGGCAGCGCCGTCTTCACCGCCACGTCGCGAGAGAGCGAGCGCTGCCGGGCGAGGAGCACGCGCCCCATGCCGCCCTCGCCCAGCAGCCCCAGCACCTCGAGGTCCGACTCGCCCGTGGCAGGCCGCTCGAGGGCCTCCCGGAGATCCACCGAGATGGTGGGCAGCGAGCCAGGCGGGGCGCCGGCGGAGTCTCCCCGCTGCGTGGCGCCGGGCGCGAGCGTCGGCTCGAGGCCCTCGCCAGTCGTCGCCGTGGCGTTCGCGCGCACCGGGGTCACCACGAGCCGCTCGAGCCCCGGCCCGACGAGGAGCCGCCGCCGAAGCTCGAGCTGGAAGAGGAAGAGCTGCTCGACGAGCTGCGGGTGATGCGCGGAATGGTGCGGGTGAAGCTGTTGGTGTACGAGCAGTGCTCGCAGCGCTGGTTCACCCGCTCGCTGCCCGACGAATACTCCGTCGCGCGAGAGAGCGTCGTGGTGGAGGTGGCGAGTGTCTTCGCGCTGCAGGAGCGGCAGCTCGCATAGCGGGTGAAGATGGCGCCGTAGCGCAGCACGAGGGCGTCGTTGCAGCGCTCGCACCACCACACGTCGTAGTCCACCGAGCCCAGCTCCTCTTCGCGCCGCTGGGCCGGGCCGAGGTGCTCATCGTCAGCCGCCTCCGAGAGGCGCAGCCGCGGCTGGTTGCACGACTTGCAGGTGCGCACGCGGCGCCGGTTCCACTGGAAGCCGCCGATGAGGGCCAACAGCAGACTGCCGACCCCGCCGAGCTGCAGGCGGCCCCGGTACCGGTCCACGCCCTCCTCGAGCGCCTGCCGCATGGGCTTGGGTGGAATGCGCCCCTCGAGGGCGAGCTGGGCGAAGCGCTGCGCGGCCAGCAGCGCCGCCACCCGGTCCACGAGGGCGTCCTGCTGGAGCGCCGCCTGGGCCGCCTCCACCTGCTGCAGCTCCCAGAGGGAGTACTGCTCGAAGGGCAGCGCCAGGTGCGCGCGCGCCGCGCCGAGATCGAGGGCGACGACGGCCACCTCGCCCTGCCCCAGCGGCCGCACCTGCGCCGCGAGCCGCGTGGCCAGGGCCTCTACGTCGGGGTACGGGGCCTTGCTGCGCACGATGAGGAAGAAGATGCGCCCCTTGCCCGCGGCGTAGATGTCGCTGGCGGCGACGTCGAGCTCCGCGCGCTGGGCTGGCATCAGCGCGTCGTAGAGGTCCACCACCCAGGTGCGGGGGCTGCGCTCGGGGAAGGAGGTGTGGCCGTGGGCGTAGGGCGCGAGCGCGTCGTCCACCTGCGGCGCGAGGGCCACCGGCGTGACGTAGGCGTGCGGCCCCAGGCCCGTGTTGTCCGCAGGGTGCGGCGTGGCCGGCGCCCGGCCCGCGGCGCGGCGCGCGAGGCCATCGAGCGAGCGCGCGGCCGCGAGGAGCCCCTCGTCGACCCGGCCGGCCTTGAAGTTGGCCACCACGTCGTCGCGCATCACCACGTCGGTCTGCGCGGTGGTGAGGTGGCTGCCGTCGCCGAGGATGATCTCCGACTTCCGGTCGCCCAGCGCGATGAAGAGCAGCACCCCGTCGTTGGCGCCCGCGTGCCCCACGCCCCACGAGTTGAAGACGCCGGTCGCGAAGTCGCGCGGCTTGACGCCCGAGGTGCCGTTCACCACCAGCACGCCGAGCTGCCCGGCGCCCGAGGCGTCGAGCTCGGCCGCGAGGCGGTTGAGCTCCGTCAGCGTCGAGCCCTGCACCCGGCCCGTCTGGTCGAGGACCCACTGGCCGCGCGGCGGCGGGGCGATGTTCCACGGGTCGGCGAGGGCGGCAGCCGACGAGACGAGGGCCAGCAAGGCGAGTGCGCGCACGCCGCGAAGCCAAGCAGAAGCGGTCGGCGAGCTACAGCGCCTTCACCTTCTGACGCGCGACCCGCTCCCGTGCCAGGTCTGCGCAAGCGGGAGCCACAGGCCCTGGCGCAGCGAGGACCGCGAGCATCACGCGCCCGCCACCAGCCTCCGGTACGTGGCCAGGTGGCGCAGCGCCTCCGCCTTCCGGCCGCTCGCCTCCAGGAGCCGCGCCGCGTTGAAGTGGGCGTCGGCCAGGCCGGGCTCCGCAGCGAGTGCCGAGCGGTACGCCTCCAGCGCGCGGTCCGGCTGGCTCCGGTCCTCGAGGACGGTGCCGAGGTTGAACGCGGCCAGCGCGACGTACCCCGGCGAGGCGAGGGCCTGCCGGTAGTGGCTCTCCGCCGCCGCGAGCTCGCCCCTTTCCTGCAGCAGACGGCCCAGGTTCAGGTGCGCCCCGGAGTGCATGGGCTCGAGCTCCAGTGTCTTCCGGTAAGCCGCCACGGCCTCCTCCGGCGCGCCGGGCTCGAGGTCGCACGCCCAGTCGTAGAACTCGCCGGCCTCTCGCGCGGGCGCAGCGCTGTCGCTGGCGTCGCGGACGAGCGAGGCCACCCGGCTCGTGACCTCGCGCACGTCGAAGTCGATGAGGAGCTGGCCGGACTCCGGGTGCCAGGCGGCGCCGCCGTCGCGGACTACCACCTGCTCCCGGTCGGCGAAGACGTGGACCCCCGCGAGCGCTCGGTCGGCGGGCAGCTGTTGTCGCAAGCGGCGCAAGGCCCGCCGAAGCCGGGCCGCTGGGATGCTGGCGCGGCTGAGCTGCGCGGCCACCCGGAGCAGCACCAAGGCCTGGAAGGAGAACCGCCACGCCCCCCTCGGCCCGCGCCGGGCGGGCACCAGCCCCTCACGCGCGTAGCGGCGGACCTCAGCCTCCGGCAGGCCGACGAGCCGGGCGACGTCACGGGCGCGGTAGCCGAACACGGCGCGGTGCCCTCCGCCCTCGCCTCACTTCCGGTGCGAGGCGCGGCGCGCGGCGGCTTCCCGAGGCGCTCGCTTCGCAGGCTTTCGCGCGGGGGCCTCCGACGTGGCCGCGGCGGCGGCTGGCGCCCGGCCACCGATGCTGGCCTTGAGCGCCTCCATGAGATCGATGACCTGGGCCTGCGGCGCGGGCGCGGTCGCCGTGATGTCCTGGCCCGCCACCTTGCGCTCGATGGCCTCCTCGACGCGCTGCTTGACCGAGTCCTGGTAGCGCTCGGGGTGAAAGCCATCGGGCGACGCGGTCTGCTCGATGAGCTGGAGCGCGAGCTGGATCTCCGGCTCCTTCAGCTCGGCCGTGCCGATGTCGATGTCCTCCGGCGCGCGGACCTCGTCGCCGTAGAACAGCTGCTGCATGACGAGCCGCGGCCCCCGCGCACGGATGAGGACCAGGTACTGCTTGCCGCGTGCCGAGTAGCGGCCGAGCGCGGCCTTGTCGGCGCGCTGCATGGCCTCTGCGAGCAGGCGGTAGGCCCGAGCGCCGCCCTTGTCGGGACCGAGGTAGTAGGCCTTGTCGAAGAAGACCGGGTCGACCGCCGCCACGGGCACGAACTCGGCGATGTCGATGGACTGCGAGGCGAGCTCGTCGAGCGCCTTGAGCTCCTCGGTGGTGAAGGTGACGTACCGGTCCTTGGCGAACTCGTACCCCTTGACCGTCTCCTCGCGCGGCACCACCTCGCCGTCGGCGGCGCAGACGAACTGCTGCTTGAGCCGCGAGCCGTCCTTGGCGTGCAGCATGTTGAAGGAGATGGCCGCGGTCGACTGCGCCGCGGGGAAGAGCCGGACTGGAATGGAGACCAGCCCGAAGGAGATGGTGCCCGAGGCGAGTGAGCGTGGCGGCATGTCGGCTGTTAACCGCGGTGTGGGGGAAGTGGCCACCCGGAGGGAGGGGGTCCTCGGACGGAGGCAGGCGTGGCGGATCGGCTCGAGCGGTACCGGCAGAAGCGTGACCCGGCCAGGACGCCGGAGCCGTTCGGCGCTGGGCGCCCCGAGGCGACGGGCGGGCGGCTCTTCGTCGTGCAGCAGCACGCAGCGCGACGGCTGCACTGGGACTTCCGCCTCGAGCTCCACGGCACGCTCCGCTCCTGGGCCGTGCCGAAGGGGCCTTCGGCCGACCCGGCCGTGAAGCGCATGGCCATCGAGGTGGAGGACCACCCGCTCGAGTACGCCAACTTCGAGGGCGTGATCCCTCCGGGGAGCTACGGGGCGGGCCCGGTCATCGTCTGGGATCGCGGGTGGTGGCGGCCCGTGGAGGACCCCGACGCCGGCTATCGGTCCGGCAAAATGCTCTTCGAGCTGGGCGGCTACAAGCTGCGCGGCGAGTGGACGCTGGTTCGGACCCACGAGGCGAAGGCGTGGCTGCTGCTCAAGCACCGTGACGCCTTCGCCGATGCCGGCACCGCCCGGCCGTTCGCCGACGTCTCGGTGCTGTCGGGGCGGACGCTCGACGAGGTGGCGAGCGGCGCACCGCGGGTGGCCGCCGCGCTCGCACAGGCCGAGGCGCTCGGGGCGCGCAAGCGGGCGCTCGAGCCGCGCGGCGTGGAGCTCATGCTCGCCGAGCCCGCCGCAGCGCCCTTCCGGCGCGAGGGCTGGATCTTCGAGCTCAAGTACGACGGCTACCGCCTGCTGGCCCAGAAGGCCGGCGGCGCGGCCGCGCTCCACTACCGGGGCGGCGGCGACGCCACGGCCCACTTCCCCGAGGTGGCCCGCGCAGTGGCCTCGCTCCCGGCGCAAGCGGCCCTGCTGGACGGTGAGCTGGTGGTGCTGGACGAGGCGGGCCGGCCGGACTTCCAGGCGCTGCAGTCGAGGGCGCAGCTTCGCCGCCCGGCCGACGTGGCGGCCGCCGCGGTGAGCCGACCAGCCACGCTGTTCGCCTTCGACCTGCTCGCGGCGGAGGGCCTGGACCTGCGCTCCCTGCCGCTCCTCGCGCGCAAGGCTGCTCTGGCCGCCCTCGCGCCGCGGCTCGGCCCCGTGCGCTTCGCGGACCACGTCGAGACCGAGGGCGAGGCGCTCTACCGTGAGGCCACGGCCCAGGGGCTGGAGGGAGTGGTGGCGAAGCGCGCCGACGCGCCGTACCGCGCGGGGCGCTCGCCGGACTGGAGGAAGATCCGCGCGGCCCGCACCGCCGACGTGGCGGTGGTGGGGTTCACCCAGCCCGCGCGCGGGCGAAGCGGCTTCGGGGCCCTGCACGTCGCTACGCGCGGGCCGCAGGGGTTGGTCTACGCCGGCCGCGTCGGCAGCGGCTTCGACGAGGCCACGCTGATCGCGCTCGCGGCGCGCCTGGCCGCTGACGTGCGCAGCAGGCCGCCCTGCGCCGGCGCCCCGGCGTCCGGCTCGGGCCACCGCTGGGTCGAGCCGTCGGTGGTGGTCGAGGTGCGCTTCAAGGAGTGGACGCGCACGGGGCTCATGCGGCAGCCGGTCTTCGTGCGGGTGCGCGACGACAAGCACGTCGACGTGGTGGACCTCGCGCCGTCGAGCGCCGAAGCCGAGCCCATCGAGATCTCCAACCGCGCCAAGCTCTACTTCCCCCGCGACGGCCTCACCAAGGGCGACCTGGTGGACTACTACCGGGCCATCGCCCCGGCGATGCTGCCCTTCCTGCGCGACCGGCCGGTGGTGCTGACCCGCTACCCCGATGGCATCGACGGCAAGAGCTTCTTCCAGAAAGACGTGCCGTCCGGCCGACCCGACTGGCTGCGGACCGTCACGGTCCACTCCGACGACTCCGATCGAGATCTCCAGCTCGCGCTGCTCGACGACGCGGAGGGCCTGGCCTGGGTGGCCAACCTGGGCTCCATCCCGCTCCACGTCCTGGCCTCGCGCGTCGGCGACCTGGAGCGCCCCGACTGGCTGGTGGTGGACCTGGACCCCAAGGACGCCCCCTTCGCGCACGTGGTGCGGCTGGCCCGGGCGGTCCGGGCGCTGTGCGACGCCGTCGAGCTGCCGTGCTTCCCGAAGACCAGCGGCCAGCGCGGGCTCCACGTGCTCGTGCCCACCGGCGGGCAGCTCACCCACGAGCAGGCCCGCGCCCTGGCCACGCTGCTCTGCCGGGAGGTCGAGGCGCGCCACCCGGAGCTCGGCACCACCGCCCGCTCCCTGGCGGCGCGCCGCGGCCGCGTCTACCTCGACGCGCTGCAGAACGGGCGCGGCAAGACCATCGCGGCGCCCTACTGCGTCCGGCCGCGAGACGGTGCGCCCGTCTCCATGCCCCTGCGCTGGAGCGAGGTGAACGCCCGGCTCGACCCCTCGCGCTTCACGATCCGCAACGCCGTGCAGCGGGCCCGCCGGCTCGGCGAGGATCCGCTGCGGCCGGTGCTGGAGCTCCGGCCCGACCTCGAGGCGGTGCTGCGCCGGCTGCACGCGCAGGTGGGGCGGGCGCCGCACGAGGCCTGAAGGCTTGACGGCCCCCTGCCCGATCCACCCGGCTACAGTGGCGCCATGTCCACCCTGGAGAAGACCCGGCTGTCCGCGCTCGACCCCGCGATGCGCGACGAGCTCGAGGCCCTTCTGGCGAAGCCCACTGATGCGTGGCTGTCCGACTTCCAGGACCTCCTCGTGTGGAAGCTCGCCGTGCTGCTGCTGAGCGTCGGCGGCCTCGGCGCGTGGGCGTACGACACCTTCACCTCGACCGCGTCCCTGCCGCTCGGCGAGGAGCTCGCGCTGCTCGTGGAGTACCCGCTGGCGGTGCTCCAGTCGCCGATCTACCTCGGGCTCCTCGCGGCCCTGGTGGCGGCGCCGTGGGTGGTGGTGCTCATCGTCCAGCAGCGGGGGCGGTGTGGCTTCGCGGCGTTGAGCTCGGCCTTGCTGGTGGTGCGGGGCCCGAAGGTGAAGCTGCAGCGCTACGCCGACATCAAGGAGACCTCGACGCGCGTCATCCGCTCGAAGAAGTCGAGCTTCACGGTGCTGACCCTCGCGCTGAAGGACGGGCGCACGCAGGAACTCAACGTGCACGGCCGCTGGGCCGACGAGGTGCAGCGGCGCCACGCCATCGCGAGGGCGTGAGCCTCAGGCGGTGCGGCCTCGAGCGGCTCACGGGTTTGGCGCGGCCGCAGGCAGCAGCGCGCGGAAGGCCCGCGCGAAGGCCACCTCCGCGTCGAGCGCCGGGTCAGCGAGCGCGAGGGCCTCGGCCTCGATGAGCGCCAGGGCCGAGTCGGCGGCCCCGGCGGCGGCGTTCGCGTCACCGGCCGCGAAGCGCGTCGCGGACTCCCGCAGGCCCGTCAACATGCGCGTGAGCGCCACGGCCTTGCGGGTACCGGCGCTGGTGAAGGCCGGCGCCGCCCCCTGGGGCGCGGTGAGGGTCAGGGTCTCCGTGCGCCGGGCGCTGCCGTCAGCGGGCGTGAACGCGAGCTCCAGCGAGCCTAAGTCGGCGCCAGGCGGCGTCCCCTCCAGGCGCGCGACGAGGGCGCCGCGCTGGCGAGAGAGGAACACCGTCTTCACCGTCTGCGTCAGGCTGCTCGAGGCCTCACCGGGTACGCCGTACACGGCCCCGAGCGTCAACGGCGCCGCGGGCGTGAGCGAGAAGGTGAGCTCGTAGGCGACGGGCGTCACGAGGAGGTCGAAGTCTTCGTCGAACACCTTCCGCGTGTCGTCATCGCTGGCGAGGAAGACGGCGTTGGCGCCTCGCACCGCGGTGATGCGCGAGGTGAGCTGCTGGCCGAAGTCGAGGCCGACGCCCAGCACGGTGATGCCCATGTCCTTCGCGGCGGCGTCTTCGAGCAGCGTGGTGAACTCACCCTCGCCGGTGGCCCCGACGTTGGGCTGCGCGTCGGTGAGGAGGAAGAGGCGGCTCGAGCGGCCACCGCCCCGCGCCGGCTCGAGGTGGGTGAAGCCGTCGCGCAGGCCACACTCGATGCAGGTGCCCCCTGCGGAGCGGATGGGCTGCACCAGGCGCCGGAACTTCTCCTTGTCGGTCACCGCCTCGGGCCCGATGAGGACCCGCGAGGTGTTGTCGAACACGACGAGCGTGAGGAGGTCGCCCGCGTCGAGGTGGTCGATGAGCGCGAGCACCGCGGCCTTCGCGGCCTCCATGCGCGTCGAGCCCATGGAGCCCGAGTTGTCGAGCACCACGGCGGCGTTGAGCGGCTGCCGGCGGAAGGTGGCGAGGTCGACGTTCGACGCGAGCCCGAGCTGCACCCAGGCCGAGTCGGCGGTCGCGGAGACGTCGGGCGCGATGGCGGCGCCCGCGCGCACGCACAGCGTCTGCGCGCAGCCCGCGCCGTCGATGGGCAGGTCGTGCTCGGAGTAGAGCCCCTCGTAGAGCAGGTCTTCCACCGCGGGCACGGTGCCGCTGGCCACCTTCTCGCGGGCCAGCTTGAGGTCCTGCACGCCGCCCTGCGTAGCCCCCGCGCCGCCGCCGCCACGACCGAGGCTGGAGGCGGGCATGCCGCAGGCGAGCGCGAGGCTGGAGGCGGCGAGGAGGCCGATGAAGCGGGTCCACGTGGTCATTTCGGACTCCCGGGTGAGGGCTGGCAGGCGAGCCCGGCGCACAGCAACCGCCGTGCCGGAAGCGTGCGAGGCCCGCCATCTGAGTAGACGCCGCGTCCTCGTGGGCTTCCCGCGGCCCGAAGTCAGGGCGACGGTGTCAGGCTGGCGCCGCGCGGCACTGAGACATGGGTGTCACACCCACTCGCCAGGAGCGCCGTGAAGTTCAGCGCCGCAGGGCGTACTCGAGGCCAGCCCTCACCGCGGTGGCCTGCGCCTCGTTGCACTGCGCGGGCGTGGTGCGCGGGCTGTCGGGGTAGACCTCGGTGGTGGTGGTGAAGCGCGCGCCGGTGAGGCCCATGCACAGCCCCAGCGGCCGCGCGTCGTAGTTGACGATGCCGCGGGCCTGCAGCGGCTCGCCGATGAGCCGGCCTTGCGCGTCGGCCTCGGCGATGTGCGTCACCGCCGCTACGGCCTCGATGATGGCCTGCTGAAAGCCAGGCTGGGGGTTCGCCGCGTCGTCGACCAGGTAGAAGCCATCGGGGATGACGCCGGGCTCGAAGGGCTTGCCGTCGCGGGCCGCCAGCGCGGGGCGGAACTCGCGCTCGTCGGAGTCGGTCGTCTCGTGCAGGTCGAGGTGCGCGAGGAAGCGGCCCCCGTACGACGCGACGTAGGCCATGAGCTGCCGCGCCTCGGCCGCGGCGCCGTCGGGCTTGAACGAGCGGTTGGGGTCGACGGCGTCGGGGTTCCACCGCTGCACGCGCTCGTAGGCCCAGGGGCTGACGCAGGGCGCGATGAGCAGGTTGAGCCGCCCCTCGAAGGCGCCGGCGTCATGCTCGGCGAAGCGCAGCGCGCCGTGCACGCCGCTCGTCTCGTAGCCGTGCACGCCGCCCGTCACCAGGGCGAGGGGCAGCGCCTCGGACCACGCGCGGCTCTTGAGGACGTAGAGCGGAAAGCGCCCGTCATCGCCGTACTCCAGCGCGCCGTACGAGCTGAGCTCGAAGCGCGCCGTGAGTGCCTCGAGGGCGCTCACCACCTCGTCGGCGTAGCTGCGCCGCTTCGGCACCGAGGCCCGCCAGCGGAGGCGCTCGGGGGTGGTCCAGGGCACTCCGGGGGTTCCAATGGGGAAGGGGTCGCGCTCCGAGTTCATGCGGAGGGCGTCGTAGCACTCCTCGCGCGCGAGGCCTCGAGGTGCACTTCGTGGGCGACTCGAGTGCCCCAGCACCATCTGAGCGCTGACGGTCTGGGGGCGTGCTATCGACGACGGCATGGGACTCGCTTCTGCGCCGCCGCCCCTGGACGCCGCCGCGCTCGACGCCGCGGTCGATCGAACGCGTGCCGCGCTGGCAGCCGATCCGCTGCTGGCCGACGACCCCGGCGTCGGCTTCTCCAGGGCCGAGCTCGAGCGCCGGATGGTCGGCGTGGCCAGCGTTGAGGCACTCTGGAGGCGACTCGCGAGTGGACCCGACCAATACCGCTACGCCGGCCTGCGCGTGCTGCAGGAGGTGTTCTCGGCAGGCGGCGCGTCGACGACTGTCGCCGGGCCGCTGCAGGTGGAGCCCTGCTTCACCTGTATCGTCGGAGACCTCCATGTCGGTGGTGACCTGATCGTCCCCGATGACGCCTCGCTGGTCGTCCTCGGTCGGCTGTGCATCGAGGGTCACCTCGTCGCGGGCTTCTGGTCCTCGACGGTCGCCGCGCTGCGGATCGAGATGGTGTCGGGGATCTCGGGCGGCGAGGTCCTCGCCAGTGAGGCGATCGTCGCCGCTGAGCGCCTGTACCTCTGCAACAACGAGCATTCCTGTCGCAGCCCGCGGGTCGAGGCGCGCGTGCTGGTCGACTTCGAGCGGAGCAACGCCTTCAGCCGCGTCGTCGCCGCCCAGCACGTGACCCGGTGGGACTTTGGAGCGGCGGCCGCAGCCCTCGGCCTTCCACCCGATCACGAGGGAGACCTCATGAGCGCCTTTCGCCGGCAGCTGCGGCCGTGATCGTCCAGAGCGACGGGTTCGTCACGGGGCGTGGCGCCAGGACGTTGCGGTCATCCGTCCCCGAGGTCGACTCGCACGGCCTCGGAAAGCCCCCGAGCGCTACAGCGCCTTCACGGCCGCCAGCACCTCGGCGACGTGGTCGGCCACCTTCACCTTGGGCCACACCTTCGCCACCTTGCCGTCCTTCCCGATGAGGAAGGTGCTGCGGATGATGCCCAGGTACTTCTTGCCGTAGAGGCTCTTCTCGCCCCAGGCGCCGTACTTCTCGGCGACCGCGTGCTCGGTGTCGGCCAGCAGCGAGAAGGGCAGCGAGTACTTCGCGATGAACTTCGTGTGCCGCGCCTCGCTGTCGGGCGAGACGCCCAGCACCACGGCGCCCGCCTTCTCGAGCGCCCGGTGCTCGTCGCGGAAGTTGCAGGCCTCGGTGGTGCAGCCCGGCGTGTCGTCCTTCGGGTAGAAGTAGAGCACGACGTTCTTCCCGGCGAAGTCGGCGAGCTTCACCGTCTTACCGTCCTGGTCCTTGAGCGAGAACGCCGGGGCCTTCTTGCCTGCTTCGATCATCGTCGAGCTCCTTGCGCGGGCTGCGGGGGAAGCGGCTGGTTAGCAGCGCGCCTGCCGCCCCGCCACGCCGACCGCTCGCCCCCGCGAGGCGACCGCCCACCGCCCCGCGCCCCGCCCGGCCCCGACAAGGTGTGACAGGCTCGCCGGCGTGGACCTGAGCATCCCCCGCGACTCCATCGTGCGCGCGACCTGGAAGGCGCTGCTGCACCCGCGGCGGCTGCTCCCCATCCTCGTGGTGTGCGCGCCGCTCCTCGTGGCCCAGGTGCGCTGGAGCCGCGACCCGCTCGCGGTGCCGCTGGGCGCCCTGCTCTGCGTCGCCTTCGTCGCCCTGGCGCCGGTGAGCTACCGCGTGCTCTTCCCCGACGGGCTCGACCTGTCCCACGGCGCGGTGCGGCTGGGCCTCTACGCGCTCGTCGGCGCGGGCGTGGTGCTCAGCGTCGGCGCCGGCGTACCGAAGGTGCTGGGCATGCAGCCCACCTTCCTCACCGAGCGCACCTCGCTGCTCGTCAGCGTCGCCCTCTTCCTCGTCGGCGGCTGGGGCCTGGGCCGCGACGTGGGCTTCGAGCAGCGCGTGCGCCGCCTCGAGGCCGACGCCGAGCGCGCGCAGCTCCTCGCCCTCAAGGCGCACCTCGACCCGCACTTCCTCTTCAACACCCTCAACGCCATCGCCGAGTGGTGCCGCATCGACGGCGAGGTGGCCGAGCGCGCCGTGCTCGAGCTCTCGGCCATGCTGCGCGCGGTGATGGAGGGCGTGAAGGCGCCCCTGTGGCCGCTGGAGAAGGAACTCGAGCTGGTGGACCGCCTCTTCGCCCTGCACCTGCTGCGCGACAAGGCGCTCTTCTCGCTCGACAAGCAGCTGCCCTCGCCGCTCCCACTCGTGGCCGTGCCGCCCATGAGCCTCGTGGCGCTGGCGGAGAACGCGGTGAAGCACGGGCCGGCCGCGGGGCACCGGGGCGTGCTCTCGCTCGCCGTGGCCACCCAGGGCGATCGCGTGCTGGTGACGCTGGAGAACCCGGGCCCGTGGAAGGGGCCGCGCGCCGGGAGCGAGGGCCTGCCGTCGCTGCGTCGTCAGCTCGAGCTCACCTTCGGCGCAGAGGCCTCGCTGCAGCTCGAGGCCGTCGGCGACGCGCGCACCCGCGCCACCCTCACCTTCCCCCGAAGGAGCCCCCCATGAAGGTCCTCATCGCCGACGACGAGGCGCTCGCCCGCGCCCGCCTCAAGCGCCTGCTCGGCGCCATGGCCGACGTGGAGGTCGCCGGCGAGGCCACCGACGGCGACGAGGTGCTCGCCCGCGTGCGCCAGGGCGACCTCGACGTGGTGCTGCTCGACATCCAGATGCCGAAGCTGACGGGCACCGAGGCCCTCGCCCTGTGGCCGTCCGACGGCCCCCTCGTCGTCTTCTGCACCGCTCACGCGGACCACGCGGTGGAGGCCTTCGAGACGGGCGCGGTCGACTACCTGCTCAAGCCCATCGAGCCGGCGCGGCTGCAGAAGGCCCTCGCGCGCGCGAAGGAGCGGGGCCAGCGCGCCCGCTTCGCCGACGCCGTGCGCAGCGCCCAGGTCTCGCGCCTGGCGGTGACGACGCGGCAGGGCGTGGTGCTGCTCGACCCGGCCACCGTCACCCACGCCACGCTGGAGGACGAGCTCGTGACCGTCTTCACCCGCGAGGCGCAGCACCTGACGGACTTCACGCTGCAGGAGCTCGCCGAGCGGCTGCCGGCGGGGCGCTTCGAGCGCGTGCACCGGCGCGCGCTCCTCAACCTCGAGGCCGTGGCCCGCCTCGAGCCGCTGGAGACCGGCGGCTACCTCGCGCGCACCCACGGAGGCCACACGGTGGAGATCTCCCGGCAGTCGGCGCGGGAGCTGCGCAAGCGCCTGGGGCTGCGAAAGCCTGCTGGAGACGATTCAGAATTCTGACAATGCTTCGCAAAGTCGCTGACGCGGGGCACGCCTTGGCGGTAGACCGGTCAGGCCCATGCAGACCCTCGCGACGCTCCCTCTCGGCCAGGCCGCGTGCATCAGCGCGCTGCGGCTCGAGGTGCGCGAGGCGTCGTGGCTGCGCGCCGTCGGGCTCTTCGAGGGCGTCGAGGTGACGGTGCTGCGCGTGGCGCCCTTCGGGGGGCCGCTGCACCTGCGGACCTCCACGGGCGCGGAGCTGGCCGTCGAGCAGGCGCTGGCCGGCGCCGTCGAGGTGCGCGCGCCGTGAGCACCGTGGTCCTCGTCGGGCGCCCCAACGCGGGCAAGTCGTCGCTCTACAACGCCCTCACCGGCGGCAGCGCCAAGGTGGGCAACTTCCCCGGCATCACGGTCGACGTGCTCGAGACCGAGCTGACCCTCGCCCCGGGCGAGCCGATGCGGGTGGTCGACCTGCCCGGCGTGTACTCCGTCGAGGCCCAGACGGACCCCGAGAGCGACGAGGGCCACGCGCGCCGGTTCCTCGACGCGCTGGTGGCCGACAAGACGCCGCACCTCGTGGCGCAGGTGCTCGACTGCACCAACCTGGAGGTCGGCCTGCGGCTCACCAACGAGCTCAAGCGCCGCGGCGAGCCGCTGGTGGTGCTCGCCACGCAGCACGACGCCCTGGTGCGCAAGGGCTTCGAGCTCGACGGGCCGGCGCTCCGCGACGCGCTCGGCGTCGAGGTGCTGGTGCTCTCGGTGCGCGAGCCGGGAGCGCAGGAGAAGCTCCGGGGCTTCCTCGGCGACGCGCAGCGCCGGCTCGAGGCCCCCGCCCCCGCGCAGGTGGACCCCGCCGCGGTGGCGAAGGTGGTGCTCCGCCCGCGGCAAGACGCAGCGGCGGCGGCCGCGCGCCAGCGCAACCGCACGGCGAAGGCCGACGCGCTGCTGCTGCACCCGGTGCTCGCCCCGATCCTCTTCCTGGTCCTGATGACGGCGCTCTTCGCCGCGGTCTTCGTCGTCGCCGACCCCTTCACCGCGCTGCTCGACGTGCTGGTGCGCGCGCTCGCCGACCGCCTCGAGGCCACGCTGGGCGCCGGCTGGGTCACCTCGCTCCTCGTCGACGGCGTGCTGGGCGGCGCGGGCACGGTGCTGGCCTTCGTGCCGCAGATCGTCCTGCTCACCATGGTGATGGAGGTCATCGAGTCGTCGGGCTACCTCTCGCGCGGCACCTTCATCGTGCACCGCCTGCTCCAGGTCGCCGGGCTCGGGGGCCGCTCCTTCGTGCCGCTGCTCGCGGCGCACGCCTGCGCGGTGCCGGCCATTCAGGCGACGCGCATCATCCGCGACCCGGGGCAGCGGCTGCGCACCATCCTCGTGCTGCCGCTGATGACGTGCGCGGCGCGCATCCCCACCTACGGGCTGCTCATCAGCGCCTTCTTCGCGGAGCGCGGGGCGTGGTTCAAGGGCGCGGCCTTCGTGGCGCTCTACGCCGCGGGCATCGTGATGGGCTTCATCGCGGCGCTGGTGCTGGGGCGCACCGTGAAGCGGGCGGCCAACGCGCTGCCGCTCGTGCTCGAGATGCCCGCCTACCGCCGGCCCCAGCTGCGGGTGGTGCTGCGGCTGGGCTGGCGCGCGGGCACCCGCTTCGTGAAGGACGTGGGCACCGTCATCCTCGTCGCGTCGGTGGTGCTGTGGGCGCTCCTGAGCGTACCCGGCCCTGGCGCCGAGGCGGCCGGCCGCGCCGCGCCGCCGGGCTCGACGCCGCGCGTGGTGGCCATGTACGGGAGCGCCGCCGCCTTCGCGGGCCGCGCCCTCGAGCCCATCACCCGCCCCGCGGGCTTCGACTGGCGCATCAACGTGGGCCTCATCGGCTCCTTCGGCGCGCGGGAGCTCATGGTGGGCACCCTGGGCGTCATCTTCGGCATCCAGAGCGACGAGGACGTGGGGCCGTTGTCCGAGCAGCTCCGCGAGGCGCGCACCGCCGAGGGCAAGCGGGCCTACGGCGTGCCCACGGGCCTGGCGCTGATGGCGTTCTTCGTCATCGCCTGCCAGTGCATGAGCACCCTGGCGGCCGTGCGGCGCGAGACGCGCTCGTGGCGATGGCCGGCCTTCGTGCTCGTCTACACCTACGCGGTGGCCTGGGTGTTGGCGGTGCTGACGTTCCAGGGCGCGACGGCGCTGGGGCTGTAGCGGGCCGCTCGCTAGATCGATCGCTTGCCCAGCTTCGGCACCCGCTGCACGAGCGCGCGGAACTCCGGCGAGTCGACGCGCATGAGCATCACCTTGAGCTCGATGTCCGCGTCGAGGCGAATGCGCCGCTCCTCGCCGTGCAAGAGCCCCACCCGCCCCTGGTGCCGCCCGCTGGGGAGCTCCAGGTCGAGCTTCACGCCGTAGCCCTGCCCCTCTTCGCGCGGCTGGAGCACGAGGCGGTAGTCGGCGATGGCCGCGTCGGGGGCGCGCTTCTCGACGGTGATGTCGCGCCCCTCGAAGCCCACCACCTTGGGGCGGGCGACGGTCTGCCCGTGCTCCTGCACCTCGACGGCGAGGTAGAGCGCCTCGGGGGAGCGGGTGACGGCGGCCTGGGAGGCGCAGCCCACCAGCACGAGGAGGCCGACGGCGAGGGAGAGGAAGAAGCGGGCGCTCATGTCTGTTCTCCGACTGCAACAAAAAGACCGCGGCGCTCCGCGAGCGATTTCGACGAGTTCCGATTCGAGTTGACCCCCGCGCCCTGACTCGAGCGGCCGGCGGGCCACGGCTGGCTGTGACATCGTGGCAGCCCGACGACGGGCCGTTGGCGCGATTGCATGGAGCACCCTGAAGGGGCGCAACACGGGGTCTGCCTGGCTATTCCCGCGGGCGGCTTCGCGCCGTCAGTGGGCGTCACTGCGCGGGATTGGCAGCCGCCGCAGCACCCAGCGCAAGACGAGGGTGAGCAGCCCGGTGGCCACGGGCGCCACCACCGCCCAGGCCCCCACCGCGTACACGTTGGCCAGCGCGTAGCGGCGCATGGTGCCCCAGTGATCGGCCGAGAACTCGGCCTGCACCTGCTTGACCGTGAAGTCGGGCAGCGGCGCGTCAAAGAGCCACGCCCCGGCGGCGAAGAAGGGCACGAAGAGCGCGAGCTGCAGCGGGTACGAGAGGTAGTTGGCCAGGAGGATGGCCGGCTGGTTGAGCCGAAACACCGCCGCCACCGCCACGCAGAACAGCGCCGTGATGCCGAGGATGGGCACCGCCCCGAGGACGACGCCCAGCGAGAAGGCGAGCGCGAGGCGCCCCGGCGTCGCCCCCTGCGCGAGCTGCCGCTGCAGGGGCCCCAGCACCCGGCGACGAACCCAGCCCTTCGCGGAGCGCCGCGCGCCGTCACCTTCAGGGGCCTGAGGCAGCTCGTCGCCGGCCATGTCGAGGGCCTACTCCGATCGGAGTAAGAGGGGGAGCCATGACGCCCCTCGAGTTGCGCGCGCAGCTGCCGGCGCTCCGGAACACCGTGTGGTTGAATGCCGCCGCCTCGTCGCCCGTGCCGCTGCCCGTGGCCGAGGCGATGAAGGCGCACCTCGACGAGACGGTGGCCACGGGCGACCGGCACTACCCGACCTGGGCGAAGAAGAAGGAAGACGTGCGCGCGCGCCTGGCCCGCTTCATCGGCGCCGACGCCATGGAGCTCGCCTTCACGCCCAGCACCAGCTTCGGCTTCCACGTCATCGGGCAGCTCCTCAAGGCCCGGGGCGTGACGGAGGTGCTGACGCTCGAGCACGAGTTCCCCTCCACCACACTGCCGCTGCTCTACGGCGGCCTCACGCTGCGCGGCGTGCGCGCCGAAGGGGGCACCTACCCGGTGCACGCCCTCGAGGCGGCGCTCACCCCGAAGACCGGCGCCATCGCGGTGTCGGCGGTGCAGTTCGCCAGCGGCTACCGGGTGAACCTCGCGGCCGTCGCCGCGCTGTGCCGGGCGCGGGGCCTCTCGCTCGCCATCAACGCCGCGCAGGGCCTGGGCCACGTACCCCTCGACGTTCACGCGCTGGGCGCCGACTTCCTCGCGGCCACCAGCCACAAGTGGTTCATGGCCGGCTACGGCGCCGCGTCGCTCTACGTGTCGAAGCGCGTCCTCGACGAGACTCCCCTGCCGCTGGGCGGCTGGCTCTCGGTGGAGGCGCAGGAGCAGTTCTCGACCTGGGCCAACGCCGCGCGCACTTTCGACGCGCTGGGCTTCACGGCGACGGGCCTGCGCATCCGCAAGGAGGCCTCCGCTCTCGAGGTGGGCGGCGGGAGCTGGCTCGGCTTCGCCGCCCTCGACGCGGCCCTCGCGCTGCACGAGGCCGTCGGCGTAGCGAACACGCTCGCGCACAACATCCACTTGAACCTGCGCCTGCGCGAGGGGCTGCGCCGGCGGGGCTTCGCGCCCAACACGCCCGACGACCCCCAGACGATGTCCGGCATCTGCGTGGTGCCGGTGCAGGGCCCGCCGATGGACGTGGTGCGGGCGCTGCTCCACGACGCGGGCGTCGCCACCACCGCGCGCGGCGGCGGGGTGCGCCTCTCGACGCACGTCTACAACACCGAGGAGGACGTCGACCGGCTCCTCGCGGCGGTGGACCAGCTCGGCGTCAAACCGGGCTGACCATGTCGCGGAGCGAGCTCGACGCCGCGTGGGACGCTGCCCTCGACGCCCCACGGGAGGACCAGAGCCCCTGGCGTGTGTTGGCCGACATGCTGCTCTCCGAAGGCAACCCGCAGGGCGAGCTCATGCAGCTCGAGCTCGACCTCGAGCTGGGCCGCCTCAGAGGCCTCGCGCGCGGGCGGTACCCGGGGCTCAAGGAGGACGTCGAGCGGGGGCTCCTGCCGCCGGGCCAGGGGCTCCACGACGCCGTGTTCCACCGGGGGGCGCTGATGGCGCTCGCGGGCTCGGCGCCGCACCTCACCGGCCTCGCCGATGATCAGCGCTGGCGCAGCGTGCGGCGCCTGTCGCTTCACTACGCGGCGCTCGCCGACCGCGACGTGCCCGCGCCGAAGACGCCGCTCGCCGGCGGGCGCCTCCTCGCGCTCGAGACGCTGGGCGAGCTGAGTCTCGAGGCCCTGGAGCTGCTGGGCGATGCGCCGCCGAAGCCTCGCCTCCGCTCACTCCGCGTCGTCTCGGCCGGCCATCGCGCAGCCTCGCGCTGGGCGAAGGCCTGGCCGCGGGTGCTCGCCGCGAACCCGCCCCTGCAGGAGGTCCGCCTGGCGGGTTCGCGCGCGACGCCTGACGGTGCCGTGGCGCGGCTCTTCGAAGAGTGGCTCGAACCCCTGGCGGCGGCCCCCCTGGCGCGCGTGACGGTCGCGATCGACCTCGAGCTCGTCGGCCGCGCGCTGGCGTGGCGGCGCCGCCAGCCGACGAGCTTCGATCTCTTCGCCGACGTTGGCGTCGGGCGCCAGCTGGTCGAGCTCCGCGCGGACGAGCTGGTGCTGCACAGCCCTACCGCCGCGCTGCGCGCCGAGGAGGTGACTCGGCGCGAGAGGCACCTCGCCGGAGCAGCGGTGGACACCCCAGACACCGAGACGCTCCTGGTCCTCAACTGGCGACGAGACGGTGGCGGGCCCCCGCCGATCCGCTGGGCGCCGGCGCCCACCTGAAAGCAGCGCCCGCGCCCCGGGCGGCCTGTGCCACACTGCGCGCCCGCTCGTCATGGACCGCACCGAACGCCTGCTCGATCTCATCGCGCTGCTGCTGGACGCCAAGCGCCCGCTCCCCTGGGTCGAGATCCGCGACGCCTTCCCCGACGAGTACGCGGGCTCCGACGAGGCGGCCCAGCGCAAGTTCGAGCGCGACAAGGCCGAGCTGGTGGACCTCGGGCTGCCGCTCACCTGGGTCGAGGCCTCCGACGAAGAGGACGCGGGCTACGTGCTCGACCGCGACGCGTACTACCTGCCCGCGCCGGGCTTCACGCCCGAGGAACTCGCGGTGCTCTACGCCGCCGGCTCGGCCGCGCTGGCCTCGGGCGCCTTCCCCGGCCGGCAGGATCTCGCCCACGCGCTGCGCAAGGTGGGCTTCTACGCCGACGGGCCGCTCCCCGCCGCGCGGGTGCGGGTGGAACTCGGTGAAGGCGCCGACCCGAAGGCGCTCCCCGCGCGCCTCGAGCTCCTCTGGGGCGCCATCACCGCGCGCAAGACCGTGACCCTCGACTACTTCTCGCCGCGGGCCGGCGCCGTCACCACGCGCAAGGTGAACCCCTACGGCCTCGCGCTGCGCCGCGGCACCTGGTGCCTCGTGGGCCACTGCCACCTGCGGAACGCCACGCGCACCTTCCACGTGCACCGCGTGCGCCAGCTCCAGGTCAACGCGCAGCGCCCGAAGGCGCCCGACTTCGAGGTGCCCGCCGACTTCCGCCTCGACGCGCACGTCGCCGCCTGGCCCTGGGAGCACCGCTTCCACGAGCCCCTCGCCGTGCAGGTGCGCCTGGCCGGGGAGCTGCTGCCGCTCGCCCCTCAGCTCTTCCCCGGCCCCGTCACGCGCGAGGGCGCCACCGGCACCGTCACCCTGCAGGTCACCGACCTCGACGGGTGCCTGGGCTACGTCGCCTCCCTCGGCGCCGACGCCACCGTGCTCGGGCCACCGGCCGCCCTGACGCGCCACCGCGAGCGCCTCGCCGCCGTGCTCGCCGCGCATGGAGGCACGCCATGAGCAGCGGGGCCAGCCCGGTGAAGCCCGGCTACACCCTCGCCTTCGAGCGGCTGCGGCGGCTCCTCTTCCTGGTGCCGTGGCTCTCGAAGCACCCGGGGCGCCCAGTGGCGGAGGTGGCTGAGGCCGTCGGCGTGTCGAAGGAGGCGCTCCTCGAAGAGCTCGACCTCCTCACCCTCGTCGGCCGCCCGCCCTTCCAGCCCGACGACTGCATCGACGTCTACGTGGAGGACGACCGGGTCTACCTCGAGCTCGACCAGCAGCTCTCGCGCCCGCCGCGGCTCACCGCGCCCGAGGGCGTGGCGCTCGCCGCCGCCGCCGCGCTGCTCAAGCCGCCCTCGGGCGGCGCCCTCGCCAACGCGCTGGCGAAGCTCGAGGCGGTGCTCCCGCCGCCGGCGCTCCTGCGCTACCGCGAGGCCGCCCGGCAGCTCGACGTGGCCGCCGGCGCCACCGACACCGTCACCGCGCTGACGGGGGCCGTGGTGGAGCGGCGCCAGGTGGCCTTCGACTACCTCCCGGCCGGCCGGCAGCAGCCCGAGCGCCGCGTGGCGCGGCCGCTGGAGCTGCTGAGCCACCGCGGCCACTGGTACCTGGGCGCGTGGGACGTGGAGCGCGAGGCGACGCGGCTGTTCCGCGTGGACCGCGTCAGCGAACTCGCGGTGAGCGACACGCACTTCGAGCCGCCGCCGGGCGCGAAGGCGGCGAGCCTGCCCGGGCAGGGCGAGGTCGAGCGCCCGGTGCGCGTGCGCTTCGCCCCGGCGCTCGCCGCCTACCAGCAGGAGCGCTTCGGCGAGGGCGCTACCCGCCTGCCCGACGGGAGCCTGGAGGTCACCGTGCCCGGTGACTCGGAGGCGTGGCTCACGCGGTGGATCCTCTCTTTTGGTGGGAACGCAACGGTGGTGAGCCCCGAATGGGCGATCCACAAGGTTGCCGAGGCCGCGCGCGCCTCACTACAGTCCGCCTGAGTTCATGGGTTTTCAGCTCGTCATCGCCGAGGGCAAAGAGGCCGGTCGAGAGTTCGAGTTCGACCAGGCCTCCGTCGTCATCGGGCGCACCGCGGAGTGCGACGTCATCCTCTACGAGCCCGGGGTCAGCCGGCGGCACGCGCGCATCTTCAACGAGGGCGTCGGCTTCCTCGTGGAGGACCTGGGCTCGTCCAACGGCACCAAGGTGAACGGCGAGCGCATCACCGCGCGGCAGCCGCTCAGAGACGGCGACTCCATCTCGCTGGGGCCGGTGATCTTCAACTTCAAGCCGGTGGAGCTCGGCGCCGAGCAGGCCACCGACGAGGCCCCGGCCGAGGGCGGCGCGCACACCCGCATCATCTCGGTCTCGGAGCTCAAGAAGTCGCGCAACAAGGGCGTGGCCATGCTGCCCAAGGGCGCCAGCCGGGAAGAGGTGGCCGAGATGGGCCGCCGCGCGACGGGCATGATCCCCGCGATCAAGCCGGGAGGCCCGCGGCCCAGCAACCCCGGCGCGCGACGCCCGAGCGGCGAAGGCCTGTCGCGGCGGGGCACCGGCGCGCGGCTCGCCCAGCGCGAGGCGGACCTGCCCGAGGGCGTGGAGGTGGCCGGCGGCGGCCGCCCGCGGCTCGCGCGCATGACGGGCGAGCGCCCGGCCCTGTCCGCGGCCGACCGCGCGCGGTTCCAGCGGGGCGGCGTCGGCGGCCAGGCCGAGCTCTGGTGGACCGAGGCGTCGAAGGTGCAGAAGGCCCTCGTGTCGCTGGGCGCCGGCGCCCTGGCCCTCGGCCTCGCCGCGGGCATCGCGGTGGCGCTGTGGCCCGAGGGGCCGCCGCCCTTGCCGCCCGAGCCCGAGGTGCTGGGTGGCACGCCGGTCGAGCACAGCTTCGGCCTGGGCGACGGCGTGACCTACGAGCGGGCCGACTCGAAGAGCTTCGACTTCGAGGTGAAGTCGCCGGTGCAGGTGATGGCCGTCATCCACTACCAGGCCAGGGACATCAACTCGAAGGACGAGGTCAGCATCTCGGTCAACGGCGTGGAGCTCGACTGGGCCTCGCCCGACACGCTCGACGTCAACGAGCGCACCCGCGAGGTGCTGGTGCCGGCGAAGCACATTCGCCGCGACGAGGTGAACACCGTCACCTTCGACAACGTGCGCAACCCGCCCGAGGCCGACACCTGGCGCATCTGGAACCTGTGGATCGAGTTCGCCGTGCTCCCCGAGAAGGACGAGGACGCCCTCGTGAGCGACGCGGAGAACTCCTACAAGCGTGGCCTCATCAAGTGGGAGCAGCGCGACATCGGCGCCTCCAACCGCTGGGACGCCTACAACAACTTCCGCGCCGCCTGGCTGACGCTCGAGGCCATCCCCATCGAGAAGCGGCCGTACACGTACCAGCTCACGCGCGACAAGATGAACGAGTCGCGGCGCGCGCTCGACGACAAGTGCAAGGAGCTGCTGCTCAAGGCGCGCTCGGCCTTCAACTTCGGCAAGTACGACGAGGCGCGCTACGAGCTCGACCACGTCAACGACTTCTTCCCGACGCGCAACCACCCGTGCCAGTACCGGGCCGAGGTCGAGCGGCAGGCGATGGACCTCTGAGGCGGCCGGCGTTCTTCTGTTGCGCGCGGTGACGGCGGGCGAAATAAGACCCTCGCCATGGCCCAGATCGACACTTTCAAGACCCGCACCAAGCTGCCCGTCGGCGGCATCCCCTACGACATCTTCTCGCTCGAGAAGCTGGCGGCCCAGCACCCGTCGATCGCGAAGCTGCCCTTCTCGCTCAAGGTGCTCCTCGAGAACCTCCTGCGCTTCGAAGACGGCCGCGTCGTCAAGCAGGAGCACGTCGAGGCGCTGGTGAAGTGGGACCCGAAGGCCGAGCCCGACACCGAGATCAGCTTCACCCCCGCGCGCGTGCTGCTGCAGGACTTCACCGGCGTGCCGGTGGTGGTGGACCTGGCGGTGATGCGCGAGGCGCTGGCGAAGATGGGCGGCGACCCGCAGAAGGTGAACCCGCTGTGCCCCCTCGACCTCGTCATCGACCACTCGGTGATGATCGACAAGTTCGGCAGCAAGACGGCCTTCGCCGAGAACGTGGACATCGAGTTCCAGCGGAACACCGAGCGCTACGCCTTCCTCAAGTGGGGCCAGAAGTCGCTCAAGAACTTCCGCGCCGTGCCGCCGGGCACCGGCATCTGCCACCAGGTCAACCTCGAGTACCTGGGCCAGGGCATCTTCAAGTCGGCCGACGGCGCGGCGTACCCCGACACCCTCGTGGGCACCGACTCGCACACCACGATGATCAACGGCCTGGGCGTGGTCGGCTGGGGCGTGGGCGGCATCGAGGCCGAGGCGGCCATGCTCGGCCAGCCCATCACCATGCTCATTCCCCAGGTCATCGGCTTCAAGCTGACCGGCAAGCTGGCCACCGGCGCGACGGCCACCGACCTGGTGCTGACCGTCACCCAGCTGCTCCGGAAGAAGGGCGTCGTCGGCAAGTTCGTCGAGTTCTACGGCCCGGGCCTGAGCGCGCTGCCGCTGACGGACCGCGCGACGGTGGCCAACATGGCCCCGGAGTACGGCGCCACCATCGGCTTCTTCCCCATCGACGAGGAGACGCTCAACTACCTGCGCCTCACCGGCCGCTCGCCCGAGAGCGTGGCGCTGGTCGAGGCCTACGCGAAGGAGCAGGGCCTCTTCCACACCGCCTCGACGCCCGACCCGATCTTCACCGACACCCTGGAGCTCGACCTGTCCACCGTGCAGCCGTGCCTCGCCGGCCCGGCCCGCCCGCAAGACCGCGTGCTGCTCAAGGACATGAAGGCCTCCTTCGGCAAGAACGTGAAGGACATCCTCAAGGTGCAGGACGGCGACGCGAAGCTGGCCGCGAAGGCCACCGTCACGCAGGGGCCGCAGAGCTACGAGCTGACCAACGGCGCGGTGGTCATCGCGTCGATCACCTCGTGCACCAACACCAGCAACCCCTCGGTGCTGCTCGGCGCGGGCCTGCTGGCGAAGAAGGCCGTGGAGCTCGGCGTCACCGTGAAGCCCTGGGTGAAGACCTCGCTCGCCCCCGGCAGCCAGGTGGTCACCGACTACCTCACCGAGGCGGGCCTCATGCCCTACCTCGAGGCGCTCGGCTTCCACGTGGTGGGCTACGGCTGCACCACCTGCATCGGCAACTCGGGGCCGCTCCCGGCGCCGGTGACGAAGGCCATCGTCGACTCGGGCCTCGCCGCGGCGGCGGTCATCTCGGGCAACCGCAACTTCGAGGGCCGCGTGCACCCGCACGTGCGCATGAACTTCCTCGCGAGCCCCGGCCTCGTGGTGGCCTACGCCATCGCCGGCCACACCAACTGGGACGCGGTGAACGAGCCCATCGCCACCGACAAGAACGGCAAGGACGTGTTCTTGAAGGACCTCTGGCCGTCGACTGAGGAGATCCAGGCGGCGCTCAAGAGCGTGAAGGCCGAGCAGTTCAAGAAGCGCTACGCCGACGTGCTCAAGGGCGACGCGCAGTGGCAGGCGCTGCAGGTGAAGGAGGGCGCCACCTTCGCGTGGGACCCCAAGTCGACCTACGTGCGCAAGCCGCCCTTCTTCGACGACATGCCCAGGGAGCCGCTGCCGGTGAAGGACCTGGTGGGCGCGCGGGTGCTGGCGCTGCTGGGTGACTCCATCACCACCGACCACATCTCGCCGGCCGGCGACATCGCGAAGAACGGCCCGGCGGCGAAGTACCTCGGGGAGCAGGGCGTGAGGCCCGAAGACTTCAACTCCTTCGGGGCGCGCCGCGGCAACCACGAGGTGATGATGCGCGGCACGTTCGCCAACATCCGCCTCAAGAACCTGCTGGTGCCGGGCGTCGAGGGCGGCGTGACGAAGCACATGCCCACGGGCGAGCAGATGCCCATCTACGACGCGGCGATGAAGTACCAGAAGGAAGGCACGCCGCTCGTCATCCTCGGCGGCGCCGAGTACGGCACGGGCAGCTCGCGCGACTGGGCGGCCAAGGGCACGATGCTGCTGGGGGTGAAGGCGGTCATCACCAAGAGCTTCGAGCGCATCCACCGCAGCAACCTCATCGGCATGGGCGTGCTGCCGCTGCAGTTCCAGGCGGGCGAAGACGCGGCGGCGCTGGGCCTGACCGGCGCCGAGACCTTCAGCATCGCCGGCATCGCCGAGGGCCTGGCGCCCATGAAGAAGCTCACGGTGACGGCCAAGGCCGACGACGGCAGCACCAAGACGTTCACCGCGACGTGCCGCATCGATACGCCGAACGAGCTCGACTACTACAAGCACGGCGGCATCCTGCAGTACGTGCTGCGGCAGCTCGCGAAGAGCTGACGGCGCGCCCACGCGGCGTGGCCCCAGGCGGCGCTCCGGGCAACCGGGGCGCCGTCGTCGTGTCGGGCGTCAGCGGCGCAGCCCGATGAGGCGCAGGAGCCAGTCGACGCCCACGGTGCGCCGGGAGCCCTCCACCAGGAAGGGCGAGAGGCTGCCGCCGAGGTCGACGTGGATGCGGTGCTCGACGTGCACGCGCCCGCCGGGGCGCTCCTCGAAGAGGTAGCTGCCCGACAGCCGGCGCATGCGCACGTAGCCCTCGCGCAGCGGGGCGTCGTCGGTGGAGCGAAACTCCACGCGGCAGCTGCCGGGCGACGAGGCACGGCTGGTGCGCACGACGACGTCGCGGGCGCTCACCACCGGCGGGGCGATCTGCTCGTAGGTGAGGCGCTCGTCGGCCAGCTCCTGCAGCACCTGGCGCAGCCGCACGTGGGGCTCCCCCGGCCGCACGGCGCCGCTGCCGTAGGCGAGGCGGCACAGGCGCTCGACGTCACCGTCGGCGTCGACCGAGAAGCGGTACTCGAGGTAGCCCGAGCCGGCGACCTTGCGCGAGGCGATGGCCACGCCGCCCTCTTCGCCGCAGCCCTCGAAGCCGTCGCCCGCGGCCAACACCAGCAGCAGCACGGTCAACATCGCGCGCCGCCGAGCTGCGCCCGCCCGGGCCCCACGCGCCGCCGGGCGCCGGCCTGGGCGTGGTGCCACGCGAGCGCGTCACGCAGCGACGCGGCGATGGGCCGCGGCGCGAAGCCGAGCTCCCGCGTCGCCTTGTCGTGGCTCACCGTGAAGGGCACCGACAGCGCGTGCACCGCGTAGGGCGTCAGCAGGGCGCGCCGGCGCGAGAGGCGCTCCCAGGCCGGCGCGAAGGCCGCGACGGAACGCGCCACCCCCGCCGGCAGCACGCGGGGCACGCGGCAGCCGGTGACCTCGCGCACCACGCGCGCGAGGTCGAGGAGCGACATGCGCTCGCCACCCAGCAGGTACGCCTCCCCGCGCCGCCCGCGCTCCGCCGCCGCCAGCGTGCCCAGGGCGACGTCGCGCACGTCGACCCAGTCGTGGGCGCCCGGCAGCAGGAAGGGCACCCGCCCCGCCGCGAGGTCGAGCAGCAACTGGCCCACCTCGGAGGTGCGGAAGTCGAAGGGCCCCACGACGCCGGTGGGCAGCACCAGCACCGCGTCCACCTCGCCGGCCCGCGCGGCCTCCTGCACCGCGCGGCACGCCGCCGCCTTGCTCCGGCCATAGGCGCCGGTGGCCAGCTTCGGGTCGAAGCCTGCCGCCTCGGTCAGCACGCCGCCGGGCGGCTCCGTCAGCGCGTGCACCGAGCCCGTGTAGACGAGGCGCCGTACGCCCTCGGCCCGGCAGGCCGCCAGCATCGCCTGCGTGCCGCCGACGTTGACCGCCTGCAGCCGCGCCTCCTGGCCTGCGGTGATGCTGACGATGCCCGCCAGGTGGAAGACGCGCTCCGCGCCGCGAACGGCCTCACTCACCGCGGCGACGTCCCGCACGTCGGCCTCCACCAACTCCACCGGCAGGCCGGCCAGCGGCGAGACGTCGTCGCCGGGCTGCACGATGGCCCGCACCCGCGCTCCGGAGGCGCAGAGCTCCCGCGCCAGCACGTTGCCCAGGTGCCCGGTCGCTCCGGTGATGGCATTGACCCGCATGATCGCTCCTTCCGCCCCAGGAGCATCATGCGAGTGATTGCTCATATTTCCTACTCACCGGGGGCTCGCGTTCGGGCAGCATGGGGCCATGGCCTCCCGACGCCGCGCAACCCAGCGGAAGCAGCCGACGCAAGAGCGCAGCCGCACGATGGTGGAGACCATCGTCAAGGCCACGACTCAGGTTCTGCTCAAGGAGGGCTACGAGGCCTGCACCACCAACCGCGTGGCGGCGGCGGCCGGGGTGAGCATCGGGAGCGTGTACCAGTACTTCCCCAACAAGGAGGCGCTGGTGGTGGCGGTGATGGAGCGCTACCAGGCGGAGCTGCGCGACGCGATGGTGCAGCGTCTGGCGGAGCTGGCCACCGCGGACCTCGAGACGGCGGTGCGTGGCATGGTGGCCGCGATGCTCGAGGTGCCTCGGCTCCAGCCGCGGCTGCACCGCGTCCTCCTCGAGCAGGTGCCGCGCATCGGCGCGCTCAAGCGCCTGCACGAGCTCCACGGCGAGTATGCGCCGCTCATCGAGGCCTGGCTGGAGGCGCACCGGGCGGAGCTCGGCGTCACCAACCCCTCGGTGGCCGCGTGGGTCCTCATCGCGGCGGTGGAGGGCGTGGTGGCCCGCGTGATGCTGGAGCGCCCTGGGTGGATCGAGCTGGGCATCCTCCAGGCGCAGCTGACGCGGCTGGTGCTCAACTACCTGGCGCCGCGACCAGCGCGCGGATGAGGTCCGGCCGCTCGACGAAGGGCGTCTTGTCAGGCCGGCCGTCGGCCCACCGCCAGCGAGCGCGGCCCAGCTCCCGCTCCACGAAGAGCACCAGCGCGCTGCGGGTGCCGTAGCCCCACGCGGGCACGTCGACGCACACGCTGCCGGCTGGATCGCCGGGCCGCGCGAGGCCCAGGAGCCCCTGCAGCGCCTCGGCCGTGGGGAGCCCGCCCTCGCGCGCGAGCGCCGGCCAGGCCTCCTCGATGAGGGTGCGTCGCCCGTGATCGTCGCCGCCCAGGCTGCGCTCGGTCACCACGTGGAGGCCGGGCTCGAGCTGCGCGTGCTGCACCCGCGCGCCGTCACTCCAGGTGACGAAGGCCGCGTCGCCGTCGGCGTAGAGCAGGTGAAAGGGGTTGAAGCGCGAGACCGAGAGCCCCGCCAGGTCTTCGCGCAGGGCCCGGGCCGAGGCGGCGCGCAGGGCCTCGACCACGAGCTGCCCGCGCGACGGCCGGCCGTCGTGCTTGCCCGAGAGGAAGCGGTTGGTGACGCCGACGAAGAGGCCCCCGCGGCTCAGCCCCAGCCAGGTGCCGCCGGCCTGCTCGTCCCGGGGGGCGACGAAGGGCTCCCCCGGCCAGGGGAAGGGGCCGCGGGCGGGGCGGGCGCGGGCCTCGTCGCGGTTGGCGGCGATCACCAATGGCACGCGAGCGTGCTGCTTGAAGGCGGCGATCAGGGTACACATGGGGCTGGAGAGCGTATGAGAGACAAGCAGCGAGAAGAAACCCGCCGTCGGCTGTACCAGGCTTCCCTCGAGGTCTTCGCGCGCGACGGCGTCACCGCGTGCCGCATCGAAGACATCGCCAGCAAGGCCGAGGTCAGCCGCGCCGCCTTCTACTTCCACTTCCCGTCGAAGGACGACGTGCTCCTGCAGTTGCTGCTGGAGTCGGAGCTGCCCGTCACCGACGCGCTCCACGAGCTGCCGGCCGAGGCGCCGCTGGGCGCCGTCTTCGACGCCATCGTCGGCGCGCTGACCGCCTTCTGGACGCAGGCCGACCGCTGCAAGCTGCTGGTCGACGTCCTCGGCGTGTCGCTGCGGCGCAGCGGCCTGGTGGCCGACCGCGAGGCGGAGGTGGTGCGCGACGTCGTGGGCAAGCGCTTCCAGCTCGCCGGCGCGCGGGGGGAGCTCTCGAGCCTCATGCCAGGCGAGGTGCTCGCCGACTTCTTCCTGTTGAGCTGCATGGCCGCCATGGCCTCGTGGTGCGTGAAGCCCGCGGTGCCCCTCGAGGACCTGCTGCGCGCCGTGGTGCACCTCTTCATGCACGGCGCCAAGCCCGCCCCGGGCGTCGCGTGAGCGTCTTCACGCCCAACCTCTTCGCCGGCAAGAACGTCTTCGTCACCGGCGGCTCGAGCGGCATCAACCTGCGCATCGCCGAGGCCTTCGGCGAGCACGGCGCGAAGGTGGCCATCAACGGTCGCAAGGTGGACAAGCTCGAGGCCGCGGTGAAGTCGCTGCGCGAGAAGGGCATCACCGCCGAGGGCTACGCGGCCGACGTGCGCGACTTCGCGGCGGTGGACGCCGCGCTCGAGGCCTGCGTGAACGCCTGGGGGCCGCTCGACGTGCTGGTGTGCGGCGCCGCGGGCAACTTCCCCGCGCCGGTGGCCATGATGTCGTCGAACGGCTTCAAGGCGGTGATGGACATCGACGTGCTGGGCACCTTCAACGCCTGCCGCGCCGCCTTCGAGCGGCTGACCAAACCCGGCGCCGTCATCCTCGCCATCTCCGCCCCCCAGGCGCAGGTCGCCTACCCCATGCAGGCCCACGTCTGCGCGGCGAAGGCCGGGGTGGACATGCTGGTGAAGACCCTGGCCCTCGAGTGGGGGCCGGCGGGCGTGCGCGTGATGTCCATCTGGCCCGGGCCCATCGACGAGACCGAGGGCATGGCGCGGCTCGCCGGCGACGCCGCCTCGAAGCAGCAGCTCGAGCAGAAGGTGCCGCTGCAGCGCTTCGGCACCAAGGACGACGTCGCGCAGCTCGCCCTCTTCCTCGCCTCGCCCGCCGCGAAGTACGTCACCGGCAGCGTGCACGCGGTAGACGGGGGCATGGCGCTCATCGGCGGCTCACTGCTGAGCCTGTGAGCCGTGCACTGGCTCGACGCGCTCTCGGTGCGCTGGCTCCGCCGGCAGGCGCTCTTCGCCGGCGGCTGGGGGAACCCCGAGGCCCTCGCGCCCTGGGCCCAGGCCTGGCGCGCTCCGCGGCCCGCGACCGGCCTCGCGCTGCGCTGGAGCCCGCTCCACCGCGAGCGCTCGCTCACCGTGCAGGACGGCGTGGGCACCTCGCCCGTCGAGGTCCTGCCCGAGGGGCTTCGCGCGCTCCATGTCCGCCGGCTCCTGCCACCCGGCCGCGTGCGCGCGCGCCTGGTGGTGCCCCCCTCGTGGGGTGACGGCGGCTATGGCCCGCGCATGTGGCTGGTGGGCCCGCTCGTCGCGCAGGGCCTCGAGTGCTGGCTGCTGGAGGGCGCGTGGTTCGGCCAGCGCGAGGCCCCCATGCACACGGTGGAGGACTTCTTCCGCATGGGCGTGGCGCACGTCGAAGAGACGCGCGCGCTGCTGCAGACGGCCGCCGACGACGGCACGCCCGTCGCCCTCGCCGGCTACAGCATGGCCGGGCAGCTCGGCGGCCTCGCCGTCGCCTCGCTGCCCTTCGAGGTGCCGGTGGTGGTGATGGCCGCGAGCGACTCCCCGGCCGTCGTCTTCTGCGACGGGCCGCTCTCTCAGCAGGTGCAGTGGGCGGCCCTGGGCGCCGAGGGCCCCGCGAAGCTGCGCGCCGCGATGGACGAGAGCTCGCTCCTGCGCGCCCCGCCGCCGCGCTCTCCCCGCCGGGCCGTCGTCGTCACCACCCGCGACGGCATCGTGGCGCCGGCGGCCACCGAGCGCGTCGCCGCCCACTGGGGCGTGGAGCCGGTGCGCCTCGCCACGGGCCACGTCGGGGCCTACGCGCTCCACCGGCGGCAGCTCCAGCGCCTCATCGCCCACATCGCAACTTCTTCATGACTGTGGGGGACACCCCACGACAGTGAGGCCCGCAGGTCGCAGGTCTGCCTACCTCGGCCCCGAGGGCGAAGGCTTACATGGAGCGGCGGCGCGCGAGTTGCTCTCATGCGCGGCATGCGTCGAGTTCTCCCCTGGTGTGCGCTGCTCTTCCTCGTCGGCTGCAGCGAAGAGCGGCGCCCCGAAGCCCCGGTGGTGGTGCAGCAGGCCGCGCTGCTCGACGGTGACCCGGCGACGCTCCACCACGCCTTCCGGGGCTGGCTCGACCACTACCTCGCGGTGGACCAGACGAAGCGCGCGGCCCTCGAGGCCGAGGGCGAGCGGCTCGCCTTCGCGCGCCACGGCGCGATGCGCGAGCTCATGCTGGAGGATCCTCGCCTGGCCCTCGAGCTGGCGCTGTCGCCGGTGGAGCGGGCCGCGCTCCCCGAGGCCCTCGCGGCGCACGTCGAGACCTGGCGCGGCGGCCTGGGCACGCTCCACGTCGTGGCCGGCGTCGCACAGACCGACGACGTCGCGCCCCCGGTGGAGCGGTGGGTCACCTTCCAGGGCGACGACACCTCGCTGCGCGCGGGCGTCTTCGGCCGCCGGCTCGACGGCATGACGCGCGTCGGCGTGCGGCTCCACGGCATCACGCTCGACGACGTCATCGCCCTCACCGAGAAGCGCCTGCGCCGCCTCTGGCCCGGCGAGGCGCGCCCGGAAGACCTGCTCGCGGAGTGGCCGCGCGCCTGCCCGGTGTCGAAGACGCCGGTGGAGCCCGAGGAGGTCTACCACGGCGGCGACACGCTCTACGGCTTCTGCACGGCCCTGCACGCCGAGGCCTTCGACGGCACGCTGGCCGACGGCGAAGAGGCCTACGCGGCCGCCGAGGGCCTGCCGCCCGCCAGCGCGTGGACGGAGGGTGCCAAGACGGTGCTCTACGTGCGGGTGGACTACGACGACCAGCCCGGTGACCCGGTGTCGCTCACGGCGGCGCAGAACTCCATCGACACCGACTCGAACCAGTTCTTCGGCACCAACTCCTACGGCAAGACGTCGCTCTCGACGGTGGTGACGCCGACGCTGCGCCTGCCGCGCACGCGCGAGTACTACCGCGACGCCGGCGCCTACGTGCAGCTGCGCACCGACGCGCTCGCGGCCGCGCGCGACGCGGGCTTCGAGCCGTCGGCCTACAGCAACGACATCGTCGCCTTCGCCTCGACCTTCTCGGGCTGGGCCGGGCGCGGCTACGTGGGCAGCCGGGGCACGTGGCTCAACGGCAGCTTCAACCTGCGCGTCACGGCCCACGAGCTGGGCCACAACTACGGCGCCTACCACGCGAACTTCTGGAGCACCTCGGGCGTGTCCCCCATCGGCCCCGGCAGCACCGTGGAGTACGGCAACCCCTTCGACATCATGGGCGGCGGCAACGCGCAGGCGAACCACTTCAACGCCTGGCGCAAGCGGCGCTTCGACTGGCTCACGCCGAGCTCCTTCTCGACGGTGAGCACCAGCGGCACCTACCGCGTCCAGGCGCTCGAGCCGACGGTCAGCTCGGGCTTGCAGGCGCTGCGGGTTCAGCGCGACGCCCAGCGCGACTACTGGCTCGAGTACCGGCCGGCCCTCAACAACCAGGCGCTCAAGGACGGCGTCTCGTTCAACTGGGGCTTCCTCTCGAACACCCAGAGCCAGCTGCTCGACATGACGCCCGGCGACGGCAACCGCAACAACTCGCCGCTCGTCATCGGCCGCACCTTCTCGGACACCTTCGCCGACGTGCACTTCACGCCGGTGTCGAAGCCGGGCACCACGCCGGAGTCCATCGACGTGGTGGTCAACTTCGGCCCCTACCCCGGCAACCGGCCACCGACGCTGTCGCTGGCCGCCAGCGCGACGGCCGTCGCCGTCAACCAGGCGGTGAGCTTCACCGCCACGGCCAGCGACCCCGACGGCGACACCCTCGCCTACGCGTGGGACTTCGACGACGGCACCTGGGGCCCCAACGCGGCCACCGCCAGCAAGGCCTTCACCGCCGCGCGGCACTACACGGTGCGCCTGACGGTGAGCGACATGAAGGGCCAGACGGCGAGCGCCGCGGTGCTCATCACCGTGGGCACGCCCACCACCTTCGTGCTGTCGGGCACGGTGACGGCTGGGGGCCAGCCGCTGGCCGACGTGCGCGTCACCGACGGCACGCGCCGCACCCACACCAACAGCGACGGCACCTGGGCCCTCACCAACGTGCCGGCGGGCAGCATCACCGTCACCGCCTCGAAGCTCGACTACACCTTCACCCGCGGCTTCGCGGCGCCGTTGACCGTGAGCGCGAGCCAGGCCGGCCTCGACTTCACGGGCACGCCCAGCCCCGGCTACACCCTCACCGGGCGCGTCACCGCCGCGGGCCTGGGGGTCGCCGGCGTGGTGGTGAGCGACGGCAGCCGCACGGCCACCACCAACGCCAGCGGCGACTACAGCATCGCGGCCGTGCCCTCGGGCCGCTACACGCTCACCGCGACGCTGCCGGGCTATGGCTACAACCCGAGCGGCTTCACCAACCCGGTGGAGGTCTTCGGCGCGAACGTCGCCAGCCTCAACTTCATCGCCGCGGGCTACACGGTGTCGGGCTCCATCCCCTCCGGGAGCGTGCCCACGGCGCCCGTCGTCACCGACGGCATCCGCTCGGTGACGGCCACCAAGCCGCGCATGAACGACCCGTGGACCTTCACCTTGCCCCAGGTGCCCAACGGCACCTGGAACCTCGTCGCCACCAGCCCCGGGGTGACGCTGACGCCGGGCAACTTCACCAACCCCATCACCATCAGCGGCGCGGCGCGCACGGGCCTCACCTTCCAGGTGTCGACGACCGCCGGCTACCTCGTGCAGGGCACGGTGAAGACGGGCGGCACGCCGCTGCCCGGCGTGACGGTGAGCGACGGCACCCGCACCGCCACGACCGACTCCCTCGGCCGCTACCCGCTCGTGGGCGTGCCGGCGGGCAGCTACACCGTGACGCCGACGCTGGCCGGCTACACCTTCGTGCCGGCGACGCTGGACGTGACGGTCACCAACGCCAACGTGACCGGGCAGGACTTCAACACCACCGTGGTGAACATGCCGCCCACCGTCGCCACGGCGGTGGTGGCGAACCCCTCGCCGGTCACCTCCGGCACCACCACGGCCCTCGCAGTGCTGGGCGCCGATGACGCGGGCGAAGGGCAGCTCACGTACACCTGGAGCGCCTCCGGCGCCTGGCCCGTCACCTTCTCGGCGACCGGCACCAACGGCGCGAAGAGCACGACGGCCACCTTCTCGGGTGCGGGCACGTACACCCTCGAGTGCGTCATCGCCGACGCCGGTGGCCTGAGCGTGCGCAGCTCCGTCACGGTGCAGGTGCAGCAGGCGCTCGCGGGGGTCGAGCTCACCCCGCCTTCGGCGAACGTCATGGCGGGCGCCACCCAGGCGTTCCTGGCCACCGGCCGCGACCAGTTCAACCGCACGATGTTCCCGGGCTCCATCGCCTGGTCGGTGTCGGGCGGCGGCACCATCTCGGGCACGGGCACCACCGGCACCTTCGTCGCCGGCGCGACGCCCGGCGGGCCGCACACCGTCACCGCCACGGCCGGCGCGCGCAGCGCCACCGCCATCGTCTCGGTCACCGGTGCGGGCGCCCCCATCATCACCGCGGCGGCGAGCGCCACGCCCAACCCCGTGGCCGGCACCACCACCGTGCTCTCGGTGCGCGCCAGCGACGACGCCGGCGAGGCCAACCTCGTCTACCGCTGGTCGACGTCGCAGGCGCCGGCGGCGGTGACGTACTCCGAGAACGACACCAACGCCGCGAAGGACAGCACCGTCACCTTCACCATGGCCGGCCAGTACGACTTCCTCGTCACCATCATCGACGGCGCCGGCAACATGGTGACGGGCACGGTCACGGTGACGGTGCAGGCGACGCCCACGCGCCTCGACGTGCAGCCGTCGGTGGTGAGCCTCACCCCGGGGCAGACGCAGCAGTTCTCGGCGACGGCCTTCGACCAGTTCGACGAGCCCATGCTCCCCGCGCCGGCGTTCACCTGGAGCGCCGCGGGCGGGGGCACCGTGGACGGCGCGGGCCTCTTCACCGCGGGCGAGGCGGCCGGCGGCCCGCACACCCTCACCGTCGCGCTCGGCGGCCAGTCGGACACCGCGCAGATCACCGTCTCGCTCACGCCCGACACCGAGGCGCCCAGCGTGACCCTCACGGCCCCGGCGGGCGGCACGCGCGTCACGGTGGCGACGACGGTGACGGCCTCGGCCACCGACAACCTCGGGGTGACGAAGGTGGAGTTCTTCGTCGACGGCACCACGCTGCTGGGCGAGGTGACGGCGGAGCCCTGGCAGGCGCCACTCGACCCCGCCACGCTGGCCGACGGGGCCCACGTGCTGACGGCCCGGGCGAGCGACGCGGCGGGCAACACCGCGACGAGCGACCCGGTGACCATCGCGGTGGGCGACACCCCCGTCGACGTGACGGCGCCGCAGGTGCGCGTGGTGACCCCGGCGGTGAACGCCGAGGTCGCGCTGACGGTGCGCGTGCTGGCCGAGGCCACCGACGACGTGGGCGTGGCCTCGGTAGACCTGGAGCTCGACGGCGCGGTGGTGGCCTCGCTCACGGCCCCCCCCTGGCGGCGCGATGTCGAGGTCGCCGCGGGCCCGCACGCCGTGGTGGCCATCGCCCGCGACGCCGCCGGCAACGTGGCCCGCAGCGAGGCCGTGCCCTTCACCGCGCGCGACGACCTGCCCCCGCCGCCGCCTGAGGAGCTGGAGCGGGTGATGGGCGGCTGCGGCTGCGCGGGCGTCGAGGGGAGCGCGCTCGCGCTGGTGGCCCTGCTGGCGCTGCGCCGACGCCGCCGGTGACTTCGGCGGCGCCCGGAGGTAGGCCGACGGACCCTTCTTCGAGGAGCTGACCCCATGGCGCAGTGGCAGATCGAGCGCGAAGGCGACGTGGCCATCGTCTCGCTGGACGACGGCAAGGCCAACGCGCTGCTCGTGCCGCAGTTCGAAGGGCTGGAGAGGGTCCTCGATGAGGTGGCGTCATCGAGCGCGCTGTCGGTGGTGCTGACCGGGCGCGCCGGCTACTTCAGCGCCGGGCTCAACGTGAAGGCCCTGGGCCCCATGAGCCTCGACGACAAGAAGGCCCTCGTCTCGGCCATGGGCAGCGCGGTGCTCAAGCTCTTCCTCTTCCCCCGGCCGGTCGTCGCGGCGGTGTCGGGCCACGCGTTGGGCGGCGGAGCGATGCTGGCCCTGGCCTGTGACGCGCGCATCTTCGCCGACGGCGCCTTCCGCTTCGGGCTCAACGAGGTGCCCATCGGGCTCTTCGTGCCCAGCTACGCCATCGAGCTCGCGCGGGCCTCCATCTCGGCCTCGCGCCTGACGGACCTCGTCGGCCACGGCCGGGTGCTCTCGCCGATGGAGGCGCTCAGCATGCACGTCGCCGAGGCGGTGCACTCGCCCGAGGCCCTGCGCAGCGCCGCGCTCATGCGCGCGCGCGACCTCGCCAACCTCTCGGGCCAGGGGTACGCCATCACCAAGCGGCTCCTGCGAGAGCCCGGCGCAGAGCTTGCGCGCGCGCGCATCCCCTCCGAGCTCGAGGTGTTGGCTCAGATGATGGGCGGTTGACGGGTCACACAACCGTCACACACATGTAACCGGCTCGCGTCGGTGCCTCTGCTGGAAGCGCGGGCATGAGCATCCAGTCGCTGATCCGCCTGCTGCTGCCCCGCGAAGACCACTGGTACGACATGCTCGAGGAGCTGGCGCGCCTGACCAACGAGGCGAGCACCGCCCTGGCGTCGTTCAAGGAGAGGCCCGCGGCCGAGGTGCAGGAGGTGGTGCAGGCCATCGAGCACCGCGCCGACGACGTGGTGCGCCGCATGGAAGACGCGCTGGCGCGGACCTTCGTGACGCCGCTCGACCGGGAAGACCTGCACCGGCTCACGGCGGAGCTCGACGACATCATCGACCTGATGAACCTCTCGGCGCGCGCCTTCAGCCTCTACCACCTCGAGCGGCCGACGCCCCCGATGGTGCAGCTGATGGACAAGCTCCACGAGGCCACGGAGCTCATCGCCAGCTCGGTGCCGCACCTGCGCAAGCACGAGTACCAGCTCCTCATCGACGGCGGCCGCAAGGTGCGCACCATCGAGAAGGAGGCCGACACCATCTACCGGCAGGCCATCAGCGATCTCTTCAGCGACTCGCACCCCGACTTCCGCGATCTCCTCCGCCAGAAGGAGGCCCTCGACGATCTCGAGTCCGCGGTCGACTACTGCGACAACGTGGCCGACCTCCTCGCGAACCTGGCCGTCAAGCATGGTTAGCCTGCTCATCGCGGTGGTCCTGATGGCCATCGTCTTCGACTACATCAACGGCTTCCACGACGCGGCGAACGCCATCGCCACCGTGGTCTCGACGGGCGTGCTGCCCATTCGCACCGCGGTGCTCATGGCCGGCGCGCTCAACTTCGTGGGGGCGCTCGCGGGCACCGCCGTGGCCAAGACCATCGCCTCGGGCTTCGCCGACCCGGCCATCGTCACCCAGGCCGTGGTGCTGGCCGCGCTCCTCGGCGCGTCTGCGTGGAACCTCATCACCTGGTGGTTCGGCATCCCCTCCTCGAGCAGCCACGCGCTGGTGGGCGGGCTGGCCGGCGCGGTGGTGGCGCACGCCGGGCTCGAGGCCTTCAAGTGGGGCGCCCTGGTGCAGAAGGTGCTCGTGCCCCTCGTGGTGTCGCCCACCATCGGCTTCGTGGTGGCCTTCCTGGCGATGGTGACCCTGGTGTGGATCGCCCGGGGCCGCTGGCCGAAGAGCGCGCGGCTGGTGCTGTGGGGGCTGCTCGCGCTGGGGGTCACCTGGGCGGCCTGGCACGCGCAGGCGCTGTGGAGCGCGCTGCTCGTCTCCACGCTCGAGACGAAGATCCTCCTCGGGCTCGGCCTGGCCTTCGCGGCGATGGTGCCGCTGCTCTACGGCGCGAACCCGGGCTTCGTGCACCGGCACTCGCGGCGGCTGCAGCTCGTCTCCGCCGGCATGATGGCCTTCAGCCACGGCAGCAACGACGCGCAGAAGTCGATGGGCATCATCACCCTGGCGCTCCTGTCCTTCGCGGCGGCGGGCCACGGGCTGCCCACGTGGGCGCCCTCGTGGCTGATGCCGGTCGATGCGGACCACGTGCCGCGGTGGGTGGTGCTCTCGTGCGCGGCGGCCATCGGCCTGGGCACGGCGGCCGGCGGCAAGCGCATCATCAAGACCATGGGCACGAAGATCATCCGCATCGCGCCCATCCAGGGCTTCGCGGCGGAGACGGCCGGGGCGATGACCATTTTGGGGGCGAGCCACTTCGGCATCCCCGTGTCGACGACGCACGTCATCAACGCGTCGATCATGGGCGTGGGTGCGTCGAAGCGCGTGTCGGCCGTGCGCTGGGGCGTGGCCGGCAACATCCTCATCGCGTGGGTGGTGACCCTGCCCTTCTCGGCCGGGCTCGCGTGGGCCTCGATGCAGCTGCTGGCGCTCTTCGGCGCCTGAGCCGAACGCCCCGGCGTCAGCGCCGCTGGGCCTCGATGGCGAAGAGCAGCGCCTCGGGCGTGGCCGGCACGGCGAGCTGCACCTCGCGGCCCTTCGGCCCGAAGGCCGCCACCGCGTCGCGGAGCGCCGCCAGGGCAGAGAACGCGAGCATGAAGGGCGGCTCGCCCACGGCCTTGCTCCCGTGGATGACGTCGTCCTGCGCGGCGTCCTCGAGCAACTGCACGCGGAAGTCGAGCGGCGCGTCGCCGAAGGCGGGGATCTTGTAGGTGTCGGGCGAGTGCGTGCGGAGGAAGCCCTGCTCGTCGAAGCGCAGCTCCTCGCAGGTGAGCCAGCCCACGCCCTGCACGAAGGCGCCCTCGATCTGCCCGCGGTCGATGGTGGGCACCAGCGAGGCGCCCACGTCGTGGAGAATGTCCACCCGCCGCAGCCGGTGCTCGCCGGTGAGGCCCGAGAGCTCCACCTCGCTCACCGCAGCGCCGTAGGCGTAGTAGTGGAAGGGCTTGCCCCGCCCGGTGGCGCGGTCGAACGAGATGTCGGGCGTGCGGTAGAAGCCCGTCGCCGACATCGAGACCTGCGCCAGGTAGGCCTCCTGCGTCACCTTCTCGAAGGGCAGCGCCAGCTCGGGGCGCGAGGCGAGGAACACCTTGCCGCCGGCGAAGAGGAGGTCCTCCGCCGACGCCGCGGGCACGCCGAGCAGCCGGGCCGCCACGGGCCGCAGCCGCTCGCGCAGGGTCTCGCAGGCCAGCTTGACGGCCTGGCCATTCAGGTCCGACCCGCTGGAGGCCGCGGTGGCCGAGGTGTTGGGCACCTTGTCGGTGGCGGTGTTCATCACCCGCACGCGCTCCGCGGGCACGCCCAGCTCGTGGGCGCAGATGGCGAGCATCTTGGTGTGCAGGCCCTGCCCCATCTCGGTGCCGCCGTGGTTGAGCTGCAGCGAGCCGTCGGCGTAGAGCACCACCAGCGCGCCGGCCTGGTTCAGGAACGACGCGGTGAAGCTGATGCCGAACTTCACTGGCGTCAGCGCGAGGCCCCGCTTCGCCGTGGGGTGCGCCGCGTTGAAGGCGTCGAGCTCGGCGCGGCGCGCGCGGTAGTCCGACGAGGCGAGGAGCGCCTCGAAGATGCGCGGGAGCCGGTTGGCCTTCACCTCCTGCCAGTAGGGCGTCAGGTGCCGCGGCGCGGGGCCGTAGAAGTTCTTGCGCCGCACCTCGACGGGGTCCTGGCCGGTGCGCTCGCAGAAGCGGTTGATGAGCTCCTCGATCACCGCCATGCCCTGCGGCCCACCGAAGCCGCGGAAGGCCGTGTTCGAGGGCAGGTTCGTCTTCGCGATGCGCCCCGTCAGCTTCACGTCGGGGATGAAGTAGCCGTTGTCGATGTGGAAGAGCGCGCGATCGAGGATGGCGCGCGAGAGATCGTGGCTGAAGCCGCCGTCGCTGATGAGCGTCGCGTCGAGGGCGAGGAGCTGGCCGTCGTCAGTGAAGCCCACGTCGAAGCGCGTCACGAAGGGGTGGCGCTTGCCGGTCCACAGCATGTCCTGGTCGCGGTTGAGCCACACCTTCACCGGGCGGCCGAGCTTCATCGCTGCCAGCGAGGCCAGGGCCGCCCAGTTCGAGGCCTGGGTCTCCTTGCCGCCGAAGCCGCCGCCCATGCGCGGCACCTCGACCACCACCTGGTGCCGGTGCCAGCCCAGCGCGTGGGCCACGAGCGCCTGCACCTCGCTGGGGTGCTGCGTCGAGCAGTACAGCTTGAGCGCGCTGGCCTCTTCGGGCACGGCGAGCGTCACGTGCGTCTCGAGGTAGAAGTGGTCCTGCCCGCCGGTGCGCACCTCGCCCTGGAAGCGCACCGGCGCCTTCGCCAGCGCCGCCGCCGCGTCGCCGCGGGCCTGGTGGTGCGCCTCACACATCCAGCTCGCCTTCGCGATGGCGTCGTCCACCGACACGATGGCCGGGAGCACCTCGTAGTCCACCTTCACCGCGGCGACGCCGGCGCGGCAGGCCTCGTAGCTCTCGCCCACCACCAGGGCCACGGCCTGCCCGAGGAAGTGCACCTCGTCGGCGGCGAGGATCTCCTCGTCGTGCACCACGGGGCCCACGTTGTTCTCGCCGGGGAGATCCTTCGCGGTGAAGACTCCGTGCACCCCGGGCACCGCGCGGGCCTTCGCGGTGTCGATGCCGCGCAGGCGCGCGTGCGCGTGGGCCGAGGGCACCACCTGGGCCACCAGCATGCCGCGCGGGGTGGGCAGATCATCGACGTAGAGCGCCTCGCCCGAGGTGTGCCGCAGCCCGCTCTCGTGGAGCAGCGGCTGCCGCAGCGGCGTGAGCGGCTCGCCGCTGGTGGGCTTCGACGGGGCTTCCTTCGTGTGCTGGAGCTCAGCCATGGCGCACCTCCTCGGCCTGCAGCACCGTCGCCGCGTGCCGGGCCGCGAGCGGGGGTTGGCGGGTGTCCTTCGTCTCGTCGTAGAAGCCGCGCAGGAGGTTGGCCGCCACGAGGGCCCGGTAGGCGGCGCTCCCGCGGTGATCGCTCAGGGGCGTGAAGTCGCTCGCGAGGTGCCTCGCCGCTTCGGCCACGGTGGCCTCGCTCCAGGGCCGACCCACGAGCGCGGCCTCGGCCTGGTCCGCGCGCTTCGGCGTCGCCGCCATGCCTCCGAAGGCGAGCCGGGCGACCGTCACCACGCCGGCGGCGTCCGTGTCCACGTAGAGGCCAGCCGACACGGTGCTGATGTCGAGCTCCCGGCGCTTCGAGACCTTGTACGAGAGAGAGCGCGCGGTGGCCGGCACGCGCGGCACCTCCACGCCGAGGAGGAGCTCCCTGGGCCCCAAGGCCGTCTTGCGGTAGCCGGTGAAGAACTGGTCGAGCGGCACGGCCCGCTCGCCGGCGCGGCCGCCGATGCGCGCCGTAGCCCCGAGGGACAGGAGCGCCGGCGCGAGGTCGCCGATGGGCGAGGCCGTGCAGAGGTTTCCGCCCAGCGTGCCGCGGTGCTTGATCTGCCGCGCCCCGAAGTACCGCACCATGCGGTGGAGCGAGGGCAGCCGCTCGGCGCAGAAGGCCTCGAGCTCGGCCACCGTCGCGCCGCTGCCGAGGCGGTAGCCGGTGGCCGTGTCCGTGAGGCCCTTGAGCGCCGCCAGCCCCTCGAGGGAGACGAGCCGGGGGATGGTCGCGAAGCGCTTGGTGACCTCGAGCGAGAGATCGGTGCCGCCGACGACGAAGCGCGCGTCGGGGTGCGCGTCGAGCTCGTCCCACAGGGCCTCGAAGCTCGTCGGCGTCACGAAGCGCTGGCCGTTCGCCTCGTACACGAGGGCCATCGACTCGGGCCGCGCGGCCTCGAGGGCCTGGCTGAAGGCGTCCTTCGGGCACGAGCCGGCCACGGCCTGCGCCGCGTCGCGAATGGGCCGGTAGCCGGTGCAGCGGCAGAGGTTGCCGCAGAGCTGATCGTCGAGCTTCCACGGCGCGTCGAGGTCCGTGCGGTAGGTGGCCTCGAACATCGACATCACGATGCCCGGGGTGCAGTAGCCGCACTGGCTGCCCAGGGCCTTCGCCATGGCCTGCTGCGCGGGGTGGTACGCGTCGCCCTGCTTGAGGGCCTCGACGGTGAGCACGAACTTGCCCTGCAGCATCGGCAGCAGAACCAGGCACGAGTTGACCGCGCGCCAGGCCGGCCGCCCGTCGGCGCCCCGCTCGGCCACGGCCACGGTGCAGGCGCCGCAGTCACCCTCGGCGCAGCCCTCCTTGGTGCCCGTGAGCCCGCGGCGATCGCGCAGGTAGCGCAAGAGCGTCGTCGTGGGGCTCAGCTGCGTCTCTTCCACCCACGCGCCGTTGAGGTTGAAGCGCAAACGGTCCATGGGGCGGCTTCTACCACCCCGCCCGCGCGGCCCCTCGGGGGAAAACCCCGCCTATCGCAGCGCGTCAGGCCCCGCTGGCGCGAAGCCGGGGCCCTCGCCTACACCAGCGGTCATGCAGCGCCTCGCGCACGCCCTCGACGCGGTGATGGCCACGCGCGCGCGGCGCGAGCAGGTCGCGCACCTCGCCGGGCTCCTCCGCGCGCTGCCCCGGGCCGAGCTCGCGCTGGCGGCGCGCCTCGCCCTCGGCGTGCCGGTGCCGCCGGGCGA
>CAYUZK010000009.1:43556-60634 GCA_964449625.1 uncultured Archangium sp. | reverse complement strand
TCATCAGGCCGATGTTGCCCTCCTGGATCAGGTCCAGGAACTGCAGGCCGCGGTTCGTGTACTTCTTGGCGATGGACACCACGAGGCGCAGGTTCGCCTCGACGAGCTCGCTCTTGGCGCGCTCCGCCCGGCGCTCGCCGACGCGAATGGCCTCGTACTTCTCGCGGAGGAGGTCGATCTCCATGCCCGCGTCCTCCTCGACCTTCTTGATGCGGCGCTGGCTGGCGCGCAGGTCGCGGTCGAGCGACTCCATCTGCTCCTCGGTGGTGTTGAGGCGCCGGGCGAGCCGCTTGGCCGCCTGCGGGTTCCCCACCGCCTCCTTGAGGCTCACCTTGAGGTCGTTGATCGGCAGGCCGTACTGGCGCTGGAGGTCGCGCATCTCCTCCTCCGCGCGGTCCACCGTGTCGATCATGCCCTTGACGTACTGCACGATGCGGTCGACGGCCTTCTTCGACAGGCGCATCTCGTCGACCTGCTCCATCATCTTCTCGCGGCACTCCTTCTCGTCCTGCCGCAGCTCCTTCTTCTTCGCCTCCGAGAGCTTCTTGCGGCCCGCAAGCTCGTCCACGACGTCGCAGAGGTCCTTGTAGAGCTTCTTGAGCTTGTCGAGCTGCTTGGAGAGGTTCTCGATGCGGTTCATCTCCGCCGCGTTGAGCTGGATCTCCTTCGGCCCGTCGGTCTCCTCGGCGACCTCGGGCTCGAACTCGCTCTCCTCCTCCTCCTCGCGCTGCGGCTCCTCGGGGGCGTCCTTGAACACCTCGCGCACGCGGAGCTTGCCCGTCTTCAGCTTGGGGCCGATCTCCAGCATCTCGTTGACCGCGACCTTGCAGTCGAGGAGCGCGCGCATCACGTCCTTCTCGCCGTCTTCGATGCGCTTGGCGATCTCCACCTCGCCCTCGCGCGTCAGCAGCGAGACCGAGCCCATCTTGCGCAGGTACAGGCGCACCGGGTCGTTCGACTTGGTGGCCTCGTCGGCCGCGTTGGCCTTCGGGGCTGCGGCGCCGGGGGTGGCGGCGACGGGCTTCTTCTTCTCCTCCTCGTCGTCGTCGTCCTCCTCCTCCTCCTCGACCGCCTCCTCCTCGACGGCGACGGTCGGCTTCACCTCGACCTGCTCGCTCTGCTTCTGCGCGTCGACCACCTCGACGTCGTTGTCGCCGAACATCGACATCACGTCGTCGATCTGGTCCGACGACACCGCGTCACCGGGCAGCGCCTCGTTGACGTCGTCGATGGTGACGAAGCCCTTCTGCTTGCCCTGGGCGAGGAGGTCCTGCATCTCCTTGCGCTCGACGAGCGACTCCTCGTTCTCGTCGTCCTTCTGGGCGTCGGCGTCGACCTCCGCGTCGCCCATCATCTCGATGGCCTTCTCTTCGACCTCGTCGTCTTCGACCTCGGTCGAGCCTTTGCTGCCGCGCTTCTTGAGCTTCTCCTTGGCCAGCGCGGTGGCGTCGGCGGCCTGCGCGGCGCTCGCCACGGCGTGGGCCTTGGCTTCGGCCTTCTTCTTGCGCTCCTTGTCCTTCGCCTTGTCCTCGGCCTTCTTCTTCTTCTCGAGGTCCTTCTTGGAAGCCTTGGGAGGCTGTGGCTTCGTGGCCATGCGAGGTGTCTCCTTCAGGAGGCGAAAGACTGCGGGGTTACAGAGGAACCGGCGGCCCTTACAACAGAACTGAGCCGCGTTTCAAATAACGCTTGCCACTTCATTTCTGTGACATGAGCTGCCGCTTGAGGGCCAGCAGCTCGGCCCGTTCGGTCAGGAGGTCCCGGGAGTCGGCGGTCAGCTCCGTGGTGCCCCCCGGGGTGTTGGCCGTTTCCCGGCCGATGCGCGCGAGGCGGTCTTCGATGGCCCTCAACTTGAGCCTGCGACACATGACGTGGAAGGCCTGTTCCACCGAGGCTGGATCAGCGGGGAGCAGATCGCCGGCCTTCGTCAGCGCCGCCTTGAGCCCCTCGGAGGCCTCGTAGAGCGCCTCCTCGGGGCTCGTGCCCGCCTGGAGCGCGCCCATAAGCGTGCGAAGACCCGTGTGTTTCAGCTCGTCGAGCACCCGGTGGGCGTCCTTCTTCACGAGGGCCGGCTGGCGGAGCGCCGCGGCCGCCCAGGAGGCCTCGAGCTGGTCGGGCGGGGGCTCGGCCGGCCGGCTGGGCACGGGCTTGGGGGCGGCCTTCATGGCGGGCGGGGCCTTCGACTTGAGGCTGGCCTCGAGCTCCTGGGCCGGGAGCCCGAAGTGCCGGGCCATGGAGCCGAAGAGGGCGCTGCGGGTCAGCCCCACCGGCACCTGGGCGGCGATGGGCCGCAATTGGTCGAGGGCGGCCATCTTGTCCTCGAAGGAGGCCGCGGTGCCCTCGGGGAGCAGGGCCTGGAAGAGGTGGGCGGTGAGGGCCTTCGCGTCGTGCACCAGCTTCTGGACGGCCTCGGCGCCCACCTTTCTGGCGTAGGTGTCGGGGTCCTCGCCGTCGGGCAGCACGGCCACCCGGCAGTTGACGCCGCCGGAAAGGAGCGGGCCGGCCAGCCGCTCCACCGCCTTGCGGCCGGCCTCGTCGCCGTCGAGGAGCAGCACGAGCTCCTTCGCCTCGAGGCGCTGGAGGAGCGCGAGGTGCCCGGGCGTCAGGGCCGTCGAGCACAGCGCCACCGCGTGCTTCACGCCGGCCTGGTGCATGCCGATGGCGTCGAAGTAGCCCTCGCAGAGCACCGCCGACTTCTTCTTGCGGATCTCGTCGCGCGCCTGGTCCGTCGCGTAGAGCGTGTCGGACTTGTTGTAGAGCCGGTTCTCCTTCGAGTTGAGGTACTTGGGCCCGTCTTCGCCCTCGAGGAGCCGGCCGCCGAAGGCGATCACCCGCCCCTCGGGGGAGCGGATGGGGATCATCACCCGCCCGCGGAACATGTCGTAGTAGCCGTCGCCGCGCTGCCGCGGGGCCACCAGGCCCGCCTTCTCTCCGAAGGCCAGCAGCCCGCGCTCGCGGAGCTGATCGGCCAGCTCCGTCCACGCCAGGGGCGCCCAGCCCAGCCCGAAGGCGCGGATCAGGTCGTCCGTCAGCCCGCGGCCGTGGAGGTAGTCGCGCGCGTGCCGGCCCACCGTCGGCTCCCACAGGCGCTCGATGAAGTGCTGGGCGGCGAAGTCGGTGGCGTCCTTGACCTGCTGCTTCTCGCGGGTGGCCGGGTCGATGGCCGCCTCGATGTTGATGCCCAGCTCCGCGGCCAGATCGCGCACGGTGTCGACGAAGGTCTTGCCCATGAGCCGCTGCACGAAGCTGATGGCATCGCCGCCGGCCTGGCAGCCGAAGCACTTGAAGCGCTTCTCGTCGGCCCACACGTAGAACGACGGCGACTTCTCCCCGTGGAAGGGGCACAGGCCCTTGTAGCTGCGCCCCGACTTCTTGAGCTCGACGCCATGGCGCTGCACCAGCGCGACCATGTCCACGCGCTCGCGCACCTCCTGGATCTTTTCGTCGGGGATGAGCATTCGACTCGAGGCGGTCGCGGCCAGCTCAGCCCAGCTTGCCGAGCTGCAGCTTCACCTCTTCGGAGATGGCGCGGCCTTCGGCCTGACCCTTCAGGCGGGGGGTGAGGACCTTCATCACGGCGCCCAGGTCCTTGAGCGAGCCGGCGCCGGCCTCGGCGATGGCCTTGACCACCTCGGCGGCGAGCTGCTCGGCCGAAAGCTGCGCCGGCAGGTAGACCTGGAGCAGGGCGATCTCCTTCTCTTCCTTCTCGGCGAGGTCGGCGCGGTTCGCGGCGCGGTACTCGGCGGCGGCGTCGCGGCGCTGCTTCACCTGCGCGGTGACGACGTTCAAGATGCCGGCGTCGTCGAGCACCTTCGCCTCGCCCTCGACCTCCTTGTACTTGATGGCGCTCTTGATGGCCCTGATGGTGGTCAGCTTGAGCTCGTCCTTCGCGCGCATCGCGTCCTTGAGGTCCGCGTCGAGCCGCTCACGAATGGTCGCCATGTTCTTCCCCCTGGTGCGGGTTGCTGCGGGCAGAAAATGAAACGGAGGTTGGCCCCCGAAACCGAGTCGCCAACCTCCTCGTCGTCCTGACGATCGCTCAGAACGAGCGGCGGTTCTTCTTCACCGCGCGCTTCTTGGCGGCGATGGCCTTCTTCTTCCGCTTCACGGAGGGCTTCTCGTAGTGCTCCCGCTTGCGGATCTCGGAGAGGATGCCGGCCTTCTCGGTGGCCTTCTTGAAGCGCTTGATGGCGCCCTCGATCGGCTCACCGTCCTTCAGCTTGATGGTGGTCATGTGTCACCTCCTTCCGAGACGTCTGCCGTCTTGCGACGGAAGAGGGGCGCATGGCACAGCCTGCGCACCGGGCGCAAGGAATCATCGCGGAGAAGGTTGCAGCACCGTCGACCCCACGCGCACCAGGGCGCCCGGCGGCACCACGCGCTCGCCGGCGTGCGGCAGGCACACCCACGTGCCCAGGCCCTCGGAGCGGTCCACCAGCTCGAGGTCGGCGCCGGTCGGGCGCAGGTCGACGTGCGCCCCGGCCAGCGCGCTGTCGTCGGCGAAGCCCAGCAGCGCGTTGTCGCGCCCGACGGTCACGATGCCGCGCAGCACCCACGCCCGCCCGGGCCGCAGCCCCATCAGCGTCTGCTCCAGGCGCCAGCTCGCCGCGGGGAGCGGGCCCCCCAGCTCGGGCACGCCAGCCTGCGAGGGGGAGGGGAGGGGACCCAGGTAGCGCAGCCGCTGCAGGCCCGCGGAGAACGACTCACCCGGCGCCAGGCGCCACGTGCCGTCGATGGTGTGCCAGGTGCCGGAGGTGCTCCCGCCGTCGAGGAGCACCAGCGCGCCGTTGCGCACCACGAGGGCGGCGTGGGCCGGCGACGCGAAGGGATCGTACGAGAGGTCGAGCGCCGGGTCGCGGCAGCCCACCACCACCGGCGTCGCGCCCACCAGGAGCTGCTCTCCGCGCTGCGGCCCCGTCACCACCAGCAGCGACCACTGGGCGCCTTCCTCGGCCTCGGCCTCGACCAACGCCGGGAGCGGGGTCGCCTGCGGCGCCGGGCGGGCGGGGGCGGGTGACGAGAGCTGCTCGCGCCACTGCCTCGCCGCGCCTCGCACGGCCTCGAGGTCGAGCCCGCCCGCGGCTGGTGGCCTCGGCGCAGCGGTGGCCTGCGGGCCATCGACCTGCGCGCGCGAGGCCCAGGTCGTTCGCTTGAGCGGCACCGGGGCTCCGGTCGGCGCCGGCGTCGCGAACAGGGCCGAGTCGGTGCTGGCACGCAGGCTCCGCATCGTCTCCTGGGCCTTCTGGTGGTTCGGATCGAGCCGCAGCGCCTGCGAGAGGAGCCCCTCGGCGCCCGCCCGGTCACCCCTGGCGAGCATGTGGCTCGCCGCCTCCACGATCCTGTCGGCTGCACTGGTCGTCACGCCGCCCCCCCGCCCGGAAAGAAGAAGTGACAGACGGTAGCGAGATCGCTGGCAGCTGTCACTGCTCCGCGGCCGCTCGCTCGAGTTCAGGCGCCGGCGCGGAGGCTGATCTGCAGCACCAGCGCGCCCAGCCGTACGCGGGTGCCCGCCGGCATGCGCCGCTCGCCGCCCGACGGCAGGCAGACCCAGGTGCCCAGGCCCTGCGAGTGGTCCACCACCTCGAGCTCGTGGCCGGCAGGGCGGAGGTCCGCGTGGTGCGGCGCCATGGCCTCGTCGTCGGGGAAGGCCAGCTGCTGCTGCTGCCGGCCCAGCGTGACGATGCCGCGCAGCACCCACGCGCGCCCCGGCCGCAGGCCCACCAGCGTGTGCTCGAGCCGCCAGCTCGCCCCCGGCACCGGGGCGCCGTACTCGGGCGGGTCCACCTGCGGCGCCGCGCCGAGGGCGCCGAGGAAGCGGAAGCGCTGCAGGCCCGCCGAGAACGAGTCGCCGGGCGCCAGGCGGAAGGCGCCGTCGATGGTGTGCCAGGTGCCCGACGCGCTGCCGCCGTCGGACACGAAGAGGTCGGCGCCGCGGAGGAAGAAGGAGGCGTGCCCGGGCGAGGCGAAGGCGTCGTCGTCGTCGCCCAGCAGCCCCAGGCCCCGGCCGACGACCACCGGCTTGCGGCTGACGGGGAGCTGCTGCCCGCGGTACGGGCCGGTCAGCACCTCCAGCACCCACTCGCGGCCGAGCGCGCCGGTCGCGCCGCTCACGAAGGCCGGGGTCTGCGCGAGCGCCGGCGGGGCGGTCGGCACCAGCCGCGGCTGCGTCGCCGAGCGGCCCGTCGGCTCCGGCCGCGCGAGGGCGAGGTGGCGGTCGGTCGTCGTCTCGGGGTGGTGCCTCGAGGTGCTCTCGACGTGCGGGTGGTCGGCGCTGGTCGGCGGCGGCTCGTCGTTGAGCGCTCGCTCGAGCGACAGGTCGAGGGCGGTGGCCTCGTTCGAGAAGGTGCGCGCGGGCGCCTCGGGGCGCTCGGGCAGGGCGAAGGTCCTCCCGGGCATCGTCGAGTCTTCGGGCCGGGCGTCGAAGGTGGCCGCGCCGCCGGGCAGGGTCGTGCGCCGCGCAGCCCCGCCGAGCAAATCCTCGACGTCGGTGGTGCGCAGCGATGCAGCCTCGCGCCGCGCGCGCACGGCGCTGCGCACCGCCTGCACGTCGGCCGCGTCGACGCCGAACTGCTGCGTGGCCTTCGACGACCGCGGCTGCTGGGCCTCGAGCTCGGCGCGGCTCACGCGGGCCGTCGGCGCGTCGTCGCGCGGCAGGGCGGGGCGGGGCTCGAGCGGGGTGCTGGCCGTCGCGGGCGAGCCCAGCGGCGAGGCCATGACGGGCACCGTCTGGCTCGGCAGGGGAGGCGCAGGGGGCCGGGCGCCGGGGCTGGTCGGCGCGCCGGCGCTGCGCATGGCCTGGCGCGCGCGCTCGTTCGTCGGGTCCTGCCGGAGCACCTGCGCGAGGAGATCCTCCGCGCCCGCGCGGTCGCCCTGCACGAGGAGCCAGATCGCTGCCTCCACCATCTTGTCGATCGTCCCGGGTGCCACGCAGCCCGGTCGCATAGCGCAGTGCGCGCCAAACTGCGCGCCCCAGCCGCTGCCGCGCCGCGCGCCTTCTGGTGTCAGCGGAACGGCGCCCTCGACTCAGGCTGCCCCTGCTTCGCCACGACGCGCCAGGCGGCGGTCCACATGGCGGCCTCCTTCTTCGTCAGGCGCGCGCGGAGCAGGGTGCCGAGGAGATCGTCGACGGCGTGGCGGTCGTCGACCTCGCGGCGGAGGAAGCCGCAGCCGCGCAGGCCCAGCTCGAGCGACTGGCGCACCTGCCGGAGCGTCGCGTCGTCGGCCAGCGCCGGCCCGGGCGCCGTCACCGCGCCGCGGCGGGCCATGGCCAGCTCGTAGCCGTAGACCACCACCGCCTGCGCGAGGTTGAGCGAGGGCTGCGCGTCGGCTGAAGGAATGAAGGAGAGCCCGTGGCACTGCTCGAGGTCCTCGTTGCGCAGGCCGTGGCGCTCGTCGCCGAACACGAGCGCCCACCTGGCGTCAGCGCGGCCCTGGGCCTCGTCGGCGAGCTCCCGGGGCGTGAGGCGCCGGCGCCCCTCGATGAGGCGCATGGTGGTGCCCACCACCCAGGTGCAGTCGGCGATGGCCTCGGCGAAGGTGTCCACCCGGCGCACGCTCTCGAGCAGCTCGCCCGACTTCACCGCGAGGCGGTTGAGCCCCGGGCCGTCGAGCAGCTCGGGGTTGGGCGAGACCACCACCCAGTCCGACAGGCCGAAGTTCTTCATGGCCCGGGCGATGGCCCCGAGGTTGTCGGCGTTGCGCGGGCGGAGCAGGACGAGGCGGGGCGGCGTCATGGCGGGAGTTGGTATAGACGAGCGCGCCATGTCTGACGCGGTCCTTGCGCGCCCAGCCACCTCGCTGGCCATCATCTCCCCCACGAAGGACTTCCTGTTCTTCTTCGCCTCCACCTTCGTGGTGCTGCTGGTGTGGTTCGCCAGCGCCGGCCTGCAGGTGCAGGGCTTCCACATTCTCGCGGCGGTGGCCGTGGTGTCGAACGGGCCGCACCTGGTCTCGACGTGGACGCGCGTCTACTTCGACCCGCACGAGTGGCGCAGCCGCACGGTGCCCACGGTGGTGGTGCCGCTCCTCATCTTCAGCTTCGTCTTCTTCGCGACCTGGAAGCTGGGCGGCCTGGGGCCCAGGCTCCTCAACAGCGCCATCCTCTACTGGGCGACGTGGCACTTCGTGGCGCAGAACTGGGGCATCTTGCGCATCTACCAGCGCAAGTCGGGCGAGCCCGAGACGTCGTGGGCCATGAAGCTCGAGCGGCCGGTGCTGCTCCTCACGGTGCTCTTCTGCCTCGCGCATCGGCTCCACACCGGGCCGCGCGTGCTCTTCGGCGTCGAGGTGTTCTCCCCGGCGCTGCCCCGGCCGCTGGTGCTGGGGCTGTTGGCGCCGCTCGTGGTGCTGGCCTGTGCGCTGCTCGTGCAGCGGCTGCGCGAGGCGCGCGCGCCGTGGGCGAAGGCCGCGTGGGTGCGCGTGGCCTTCCTCGCCTGCTCGTTCCTCGGCTTCTTCGTGCCCTTCCAGCTCATCACCAGCGACGACACCTCGGCCTTCGCCGCGGCGGCCGCGTGGCACGGCCTGCAGTACCTGGGCATGGTGCGGCACTACAACCTGAACGCCTGGCGGGGCGGGGTGCACGCGCGGGCCCGCGTCATCTCCTGGCTCTCGCAGCCGGGGTGGGCCCGGGGCTTCCTCTACTGGGCGCTGCTCATGGCGCTGGCCGGCGGCGTGTACGGGGTCATCTTCATGCTCTCGCTCGTGACGCCGTGGGACTTCTACACGTGGGCCGGCGTCGTCTGGGTGAGCCTCACGCTGTCGCACTACTGGGTCGACGGCGTCATCTGGAAGCTGCGGCGGCCGGAGCTCGCGCAGCGCGTCGGCATCGCCACCGCGGCCTGACTCGCCTGCCCCGCGCGACTCGTGGCATCCTCCGCGGCTGGAGACGCGATGCCCGAGTACCCCGACCTCGAGCTCTACCTCTCGGCCCTGGCCCCGCGCGTCGTCGGGCAGCCGCTCGAGACCGTGCGCCTGGGCAGCCCCTTCGTGCTGCGCAGCGTCGAGCCGCCGCTGAGCGCCACCTTCGGCAAGCAGCTCACCGGCCTGCGCCGCCTGGGCAAGCGCCTCGTCTTCGAGCTCGAGGGTGAGCGCTTCCTCGTCATCCACCTCATGATCGCCGGGCGGCTGCAGTGGAAGGAGCGCGGCGCGAAAATACCGGCGCGGGCGGGGCTGGCGGCCTTCGACTTCCCCACCGGCACGCTGCTCCTCACCGAGGTGTCCACGAAGAAGCGCGCGTCGCTGCACGTGGCCATCGGCGAGGGCTCGCTGCGCCCCTTCGATCGCGGCGGCCTCGAGGTGCACCGCGCCCACCTCGACGACTTCGCGGCCCGCGTGCGCCTCGAGAACCACACGCTCAAGCGCACGCTCACCGACCCGCGCCTCTTCGCCGGCATCGGCAACGCGTACTCCGACGAGATCCTCCACCGCGCGAAGCTCTCGCCGGTGAAGCTCTCGAAGTCCCTCACCGGCGAGGAGATCGGCCGCCTCTACGAGGCCTGCCGCGCGGTGCTCACCGAGTGGCGCGAGCGCCTGGGCGCCGAGGTGGGCGACGGCTGGCCCGAGAAGGTGACGGCCTTCCGCCCCGACATGGCCGTGCACGGCAAGCACCTGCAGCCCTGCCCGGTGTGCGGCGCCCCGGTGCAGCGCATCGTGCACGCCGCCAACGAGACGAACTACTGCGCGCGCTGCCAGACGGGCGGCAAGCTGCTGGCCGATCGCTCCCTCTCGAGGCTGCTGAAGGACGACTGGCCCGCCACGCTGGAGGAGCTCGATGAATACGTAGCCTCCCGAGGGGGCACACGGTAGAAGGTCCAGCGAAATGACGGACTTGCGGAAACGAACCCGGGGGGCCCAGGTCGTCGCGCTGGCGGCGGTGCTGCTCTCCGCGTCGGGCGCCTTCGCCGAGAAGACGTTGTGGCTCGTGCGGCCGCTCTACCCGGGCCAGGAGACGCTGGTCGAGCGCACCGAGAAGGCCCTCGACAAGCTCATGCCCGGCGACTCCCGGACGGACGCCGTCATCGGCAAGGCCGAGCTGGCCACCGCGCTCCAGGGCCGCGTGGTGAGCGAGGTGCCCTGCTTCGGCGTCGAGGCGCGCTGCAGCGACCCCATCGACCCCTTCGTCGAGTCCTTCGGCTTCGATCGCATCGTCCTCATCCAGGGCGGGCAGGACGAGGCGGGCTTCAAGTACCTCGTGGTCGCCTACCAGCCGGCCTCGAAGAAGGTGAGCCCCGCGTCGGCCACCAACGCCAACCTCGAGAAGGCGCTGCTCGGCGCGGTGGCGAAGGTGGTGCCCGCGGCCTCCACGCTCGAGGTGAAGAGCACGCCGCCCGGCGCCATCGTCTACGTCGACGACGTGAAGGTGGGCGCGACGCCGCTCAACACGCAGGTGCTCCCCGGCGAGCGGGTGGTGCGCCTCGATCTGAAGCTCCACCAGCCCCTCGAAGAGACCATCATCATCCCCATTCGCGGCACGGCGAGCCTCGAGAAGACGCTCGAGAAGGTGGCCGCGCGCATCGTGATCACCGCGGCGCCGCCCGGCACGGAGATCAGCATCGACGGCCAGCTCCTCGGCAGGGACAAGGTGGACCGCGGCATCGTGCCCGGCGAGCACACCATTCGGCTCACCGCCGAGCAGCACAAGGCCTTCGAGCAGACCATCACCGTGAAGGCCGACCAGCAGTACGCGCTCGACAAGACGTTGGAGCCGCTGCCTGGCGCGGCCGTCGCACTCACCCCCGTCGATCCGCGGGTGAAGCCCGCTGACCCGGTGGTGGTGCAGGCGCCTCCGCCGCCTCCGCCGCCGCGGGTGCTGACGCCGGCCGAGCAGATCTACGAGCGCAAGTCGTACTTCCACGTCTCCTTCGAGGTGGCCAACCTCACGGCGCCGGCGCTCGTGGGGCGCCGCTTCGGGGCCGCGGGCTTCGGCCGCACGACGGACATCACCAGCACCACGGGCGCGGCGCCGAACCTGATGCTCGTCGGCGCCAGCGCCGAGTACGGCACCTTCGGCAAGTACTTCGGCCTCACCGTCTTCGGCCTGAGCTACCTCACCAACTCCAGCACCTGGCGCATGGGCGTCGGCTACGAGCCGGGCCAGATGCGCGAGGTCGGCGGCGGGGTGACGGGCCCGAACGGCATCGAGAACGTGCGCGTGCACCTGGGCGTCATCCGCGCGCTGCAGCCGCAGTTCCGCCTCGCCTTCTGGCGCTTCATGCTCTCGCTCCAGGTGGGCCTCGAGTTCCGCAGCGGGCAGATCACCGGCACCGACCCCGGCACGATGGACGTCTTCTACAAGGACGGCTTCGTGCCCTTCGACCTGCTCCTCGCGGGGCGCCTCAACGTGCGCTTCTTCATCGTCGACGGCTTCTTCCTGCACCTGCAGGGCAACTACACGCAGTACCTGACGGGCGAGCAGGCCACCGACGAGTCCGGCCGCACCTTCGGCGGCGCGTCGTCCTTCGGCTTCAACGTGGGGGTCGGCTATGGCTTCTGAGCTCCGCCTCGCCGTCGCGCTGCTCGCCCTCGTCGCGGGCCCCGCGCTCGCCGCCGACGGCCTCGTCGGCCCGGGCGTAGGCAACGCCGACACCTTCGTGTCGGAGGGCAGCAAGCTCTTCAACAAGAAGCAGTACCCCAAGGCCGTCGAGCAGTTCTTGAAGGCCACGCGCGCCAACCCGGCCTCGGTGGGCACCTACGCGCAGCTCGCCCGCGCCCAGATGCTGGCCAAGCAGCTCGCCCGCGCCTGCTACGCCTACCGTGTGTACCTCAAGGCGATGCCCGACGGGCCCGATCGCAAGAAGGCCGCCGCCGAGAGCGACCAGTGCGAGCGGCAGCTCAAGGCCCAGCGGAACGCCGACGATCCCACCAAGGGCTTCGTCGACCAGCGCGCCGCCTTCTACGCCGCCCTCGACGCGGGGCAGCTGCTGGGCCCCGGCTCGGCCGCCGAGACGCTGGGTGCGCTGGTGAAAGACGGCTTCCTCGGGCCGGAGCTGGGCGAGATGGCCCAGAAGCTGGGCGCCGCCGCCACCGCCGAGGCCGAGCGCACGCACCGCCGGGCGCTTGCGGGCGAGTCGCTCGACGCCGCCGCGCTCCGGGGCGCACGCCCGCTCTACCAGGTGGCCGGCGAGGTGGGCACCGCGCCCGCCGACGCGAAGGGCCGTATGGCGTTCCTCGACGGCCTGGCCGAGCTCCACGAGAAGGCCTGGAAGAAGGCCGAGGGCCACTTCTCGGAGGCCGCCAGGAGCGACCCCGGCAACAAGGAGTACGCCTTCTTCAAGGCGCTGGCGCTGGTGCAGGGCGGCGAGCGGGCGCAGGCCCTCAAGGTGCTCGAGGTCGAGCTCAAGGACGATCCGCGCACGGCCGTGTTGCGCGCGTCGCTGGCGCTGGGCGATTCTGCGGTGGCCGGCGCGAGCGAACTCGAGAAGCTCCTCTTCACCACGCGCTTCCCGCCGGAGAAGTAGGCGCTTCGCCCAAGGGGTCACGTGGCCGTCTTCATCTGCCAGGGCTGTGGTGCCGAACACTCGAGCTGGGGCGGCACCTGCCCGCACTGCGGCACCTCCGAGACCATTCGCCTCGCGCCGGCCACCGATCGCCTCGTCGACCGGGTGGTGAAGGGCAAGTTCAAGATCATCCGCAAGCTGGGGCAGGGCGGCATGGGCGCCGTCTACCTCGCCGAGCAGCTCGGCATCGGCCACCGCGTAGCCCTCAAGTTCCTCAAGGCCGAGTTCTCCACTGACGCGGAGATCGCCAAGCGCTTCTTGAACGAGGCCAAGTCCTACGCGCTGGTGGCGCACCCCAACGCCGTCGCCTTCCACGACTTCGGGCAGGACGACGAGGGCAACCTCTTCATCGCCATGGAGTACTGCGAGGGCGTCGACCTCAAGAAGGTCATCGCCGAGCAGGGGCGCTTGCCGCTGATCGAGGCCGTGGAGATCGTCCTCCAGGTGGCCGACGTGCTCGCCAACGCCCACCAGAAGGGCGTGGTGCACCGCGATCTCAAGCCCGAGAACATCATGATCCGCCGGGGCATCCGCGGCGTGCACGCCAAGGTGCTCGACTTCGGCATCGCGCGCCTGATGGACGCGGGCACGAAGCTGACGGTGGCGGGCGCCATCGCCGGCACGCCCCGGTACATGTCCCCCGAGCAGGTGGAGGGCAGGGAGGTCGATCTCCGGGCCGACATCTACTCGCTGGGCATCGTGCTCTACGAGGCCCTCACCGGCCGCCAGCCCTTCGACGGCGCCACCATCGCCGAGATCCTCCGCCGGCAGGCCGTCGACCCGCTGCCCACCCTGGTGAGCGCCGCGCCCGACCTCGACTACCCGGCCCTCGAGGCCGTGGTGCAGCGCGCCTGCGCCAAGAAGCGCGACGACCGCTGGCCAGACATGGTGGCCTTCGCCTCGGCGCTCTCGCAGGCCATCCCCACGCAGGCGCACCTCTCGGTGCCGCCCCTGCAGCGCACCAACCCGAACATCAGCGCCGTCGCCCAGGCCACGCCGAGCCCCACGAGCCTCACGGGCATGGCGGTGCCGGGCTCGGCCACCACCGGCTCCACCGATCGCACCCTGGTGCGCACCGGCGAGCACGCCCCGGTGCCGGCGCCGCTGCCCCTCACCACGCCCGTCGGGCAGGTCACCCTGGGCGATCGCCACGACGCCCACACGCAGGTGGGCAGCGCGTCGCTGCCGCCGTCGGCGCCCCGGTCGAAGGCGCCCCTGGCCATCGCCGGGCTGCTGGGCCTCGTCGCCCTGGCCGGCGTCGGCTACGCGGTGAGCCGGCCCGACGCCCCCGCCGTGACGCCACCGCCGGTGGTGAAGAACGACCCGCCGCCCGTGGTGAAGAACGAGCCGCCGCCGCCGGACCCCTCGGGGGCCTCGGAGGCGATGAAGGTGCTGCGCGAGGAGAACGCGCGCATGAACCTGGGCAAGGGGCGCACGGAGTTCGAGGTGGCCAAGCTCGACGAGGCGGAGACCTACCTCAAGGCCGTGGAGCCCGAGTCGGCCTCGGCCGCCGAGGCGAGGCAGCTCCTCGAGACCATCGGCGTCATCCGCGAGAAGCTCAAGGCCGGCAAGGCGCTGCGCGCGAGCGGCAAGTGCCCCCAGGCGCTCACCGTCTTCCAGGCGGTGCTGGCGCTCAACCCGAAGGTGCGCGACGCCGCTGACGGCGTGGCCGCCTGCCGCGCGGGCACCGTCGACACCACCATGGACTGACGGGCCGGTGCGCGGCCTCTCGGGGGTGCTCGTCGCAGCGGCGGTGCGCGTCATGCGCTGGCTCTCGCCGCCGGGCCAGGCGCGCCTCGCCGGGCTCCTCGCGGCCCTGGCCTGGCACCTGCGCCTGCGCCGCGCGGTGACGCTCGACAACCTCGCCGCCGCCTTCCCCGAGCGCCCGCCGCGCGAGCGCGAGGCCATCGCCCGTGGCGCCTACCGGGCCATGGCCCTGGCAGCGATTGAGGGCGTCAGCTCCGACCTCGTGCCCGACGCGGTGCTCGAGCGCTCCGTGCTGGTGCACGACTGGAAGGGCCTCGACCGGCTCCTCGCCGAAGGCCAGCCGGTGCTGCTGGCGTCGGCGCACCTCGGGAGCTGGGAGCGCTTCGCCGAGGTGATGGCCCGCCGCGGCTACCGCTTCTCGGCCGTGGTGCGGCCGCTCGAGGGCGCCTTCAACGCCTGGCTCATCGAGAACCGGCGCCGCGCCGGCGTGGAGCTCTTGTCGGAGCGCGGGGCGCTGCGGGCCATGCTGCGCGCGCTGCGGGCCGGCCGCGCGGTGGTGCAGCTCATCGACCAGGCGCTGCCGACGAAGGCGGCCCTCGAGGTGCGCTTCTTCGGGCGGCCCGCCACCATGACGCCCGCGCTCTCGCTCGCCGCGCTGCGCTCGGGCGCGCCGGTCTACGTGGTGCTCGCCGCGCGCGTGGGGGAGCGCCTGGAGATGACGGTCGAGGGGCCGGTGCCCGTGCCCGCGCTGGCTGATCGCCGGGCGGCGCTCACGGCCCACGCGCAGGCCCTCACCGACGTGCTCGAGCGGGCGGTGCGCGCGCACCCGGAGCAGTGGCTGTGGCTCCACCGGCGGTGGAAGCCGAAGGCGCGGTGAGGCCCGCCCCCACGGCCCGTCAGATGGCCAGCCGCAGCAGCACGCCCGCCTGGACGATGGGCGGGTAGCGCAGAGTCCCGAGCGAGCCGCGCACCTGCTCGCCGCTGCCCGGCTGCGCCGCCTCCGAGACGTTGGCGATGTCGTTGATGGTCTGCGCCGCCAGCCTGAAGCGCAGCTGCCCGCCCGGCTGCCCGTAGAGCACGCCGACGAAGGCCTGCACCGAGAGGAAGTTGAGCACCCGGAAGATGGCGTCGATGCGGGTGAGGCCCGACGGGTCGTTCAAGATGACGATGTTCGTCAGCGCGATCGTGATCCACTCCGCCCCGGGGATGCCGGGGGCCGCCAGCGTCACCGCCAGGTTGTGCTGCCCCTGGTAGAGCGGCACGTTCTGGATGGGGTCGAGCGTGACGCCCAGCAGGCCCGGCATGAAGGTCTTCACCTGGAAGCCCGCGACGTCGGTGTAGCCGGCGGGGTTGTAGAAGTACTCCGCCCCGAGGATCGCGAAGTGCTTGTCGGTGTAGTTGAACTGCCACGACAGGCCGCCCGACACCTGCACCAGCAGCCCCTGCGGCCGGTAGGCCTCGATGGAGCCCAGGCGGGAGAGCAGGTTGTCTTCGGTGAGATCGCCCGGGTAGCGGAAGAGCACGAAGTCGCGCGCGTCGCGGAAGGCGGCCTCGGCGTACACGTCGACCGGGCCGATGGCCGAGCTGATGTCGAGCCCATAGCGAGGCCGTCGCCCCTGCTGCCACACGGCGCCCACGCCGAGCTCCGCGGGGCCCAGCACGAACTCGCCGCGCAACGCGCCGCCGAGCTGCTGGAGCTGCACGCCCGCCGCCGTGACGTTGACCGCGTCGAGCAGCCCGTAGCCGTAGAAGTTCCAGCCGAGCGACTCCACCGGCACGTGCACCTTCACCATGTTGACGCCCAGGCGCGCGTCGAAGGGGTTGAGCGCGTCGCGCGGCTGCGAGTTGAGGAAGTCGGTCGGGTACCAGATGCGCGAGACGCCCCAGCGCACCTTCTGCCGCCCCACCGTCACGTACACCTTCCGCGCCACGTCGAAGCGCAGCCAGAGTTGATCGAGGAACACCGACGGGTTCGCCCGCGTCGCCGGCGTGAGGCCCACGAGGCCGCCGGTGCCCACCGTGGGCGCAGCGGCCGCCGCGTCGCCCGTCGGGCGCGTGGGGTCGAACTGGAGCCGGCCCACCGCGTAGGCGCGCAGCCGGTCGCTCGGCCGCCCGTCCACGTACAGGTCGAGGATGAAGGGCGAGCTGAAGGCGCCCTCGATGAAGGCGTTGCGCGGCTGCTCGCGGAAGAAGCCCTGGCCGAACATGAGCAGCGTGCCGCCGATCTTCAGCGGGTCGCTCACGGCCTCGTCGGTGTCGAACTTCGAGCGCAGCGGCCCGGCGCCGAGCTGCTGGCTGTCGCGATCGCTCCCCGCCTGGCTCGCCACGCCGGCGTCGGCCTCGCTCGGGTCGTCGCCGAACATCGCGGCCTCGTCGGGGCGCGCCGCGGCGGGGCCCGCGTCGGCCACCTCGTCGTCGCCGCCGAACATCGCCGCCTCGTCAGGGCGCGCCTGGGCGACGGCCAGCACCGGCACCAGCACCCACCCCAGGCACAGCGCGCGGAAGGTCATCGCGCTCACCGGCTCTTCGACTCGAGCCAGGCCTTGGTGAACATGTTCTGATCGAGGCTCGAGAGGTCCACCGACTTGAAGAGCACCAGCGTGGAGTTCGACTTCTCGACCTCGTCGAAGATGCGGATCTCGCCGGGGAACCACACCTCGGCCTTCTTCGCCTCCGAGAAGAGCTTCTGCCACTTGGGGTAGTAGGCCGTGCGCATGAGCCGGCCCGACAGCGCGAACTCCTGCCGCTTCAAGATGTTGTGGTTGACCTTGTCGATACAAAGCTTTTCGACCGGGTATGCCACGTCGACCCCCAACTTCACCGAGAGCACGAGGCGCACCGACTCGAAGAGCTCGTCGAAGCGGAGAGTGACGCGTGCCA
>CAYUZK010000009.1:38246-43531 GCA_964449625.1 uncultured Archangium sp. | reverse complement strand
TCGAGGCGCACCGTCTCGAACTTGCCCAGCTTCTCTTCGCCCTCGAAGCGGGGCTCGAACTCCTCGGCCAGGCGCGACTCGTCGAAGTCGCTGCGCCGCGAGTTGGTGCCGCCGATGCGCTCGCGCTCGGTGGTGCGCTCCCACTTGCCGGTGCCGGGGTCGTAGGCCCACAGGTTCTTCTCGAGCCGCAGGTAGCCCTTGCCCTCTTCGCTCTTGGGCTTGGTGAAGAGCATCATCAGCTTGTCGGTCTCGTCGCGGCGGAAGATGAGCACCTCGCGCACGACGTCGGCCTTGTCCTTCTCCTTCTGCTCCAAATACACGAGCGCCTTGTAGTCGCCGCCGTTGCGCTGCCGGTCGTCCTGCTCCTTGAGCAGCGTGATGAGCTCCTCGCGCGAGAGATCGGCGGCCAGCGCCGGGGCAGAGACCGCGAGGACGAGGAGCAGCGTGGTGGTGGTGCGCATGGTGTTCACCCGACGTGAGACATGGCCGTGATCGGCTTGAGCCGGGCGGCGAGGAGGGAGGGGACGAGGGAGATGGCGCCGATGGCCAGCGTGATGAAGCCCACGCTGAAGAGCACCCAGGTGAGCGTGGGCGAGACCACCAGGCGCTCCGAGAAGAAGACGAACTGCCAGCTCGCCGGGAGCGAGATGCGCGCGGCCGTGAGCGCGAGCGAGAGCAGCACGCCCAGCGCGCCGCCCGACACCGTGCCCGCCACGCCCAGCAGCAGGCCCTCGGCCAGGAACATGCTCAGCACCGAGCCGCGCTGCATGCCCACCGCGCGCAGGGTGCCGATCTCCCGCGTGCGCTCGCGGATGCTGATCCACATCACGTTCATGATGCCTACGCCGATGATGGCCACGAGCGAGAAGAGGACCATGGTGGCCAGCACCGTGAGGGCCGTGACGATCCACTGCACGAAGCTGGTCTCGTCCTCCCAGTTGGTGACGTCGAGGCGCTGCCCCGTCCAGCTCTCGCGGTTCACCGCGTCGATCTTCGCGAAGAAGGGGCGCGGGTCGGGGTCGAGCAGCTCGAAGCCCGCGGCGGCCAGCACCTTGCGCAGCCGCTCCTGCACCACCTTCACCTGGTCGATGTCCTTCAGGTAGAGCTGCAGCGCCCCGGTGGTGTCGTCGTTGAGCTGGTAGAGCTGCCGCAGCCCCTGGCCATTCATGAAGGTGTTCCAGCTCGAGAGCATGCCGATGTCGGCGGCGATGGCCACCACCGTGACGTCGAGCGTGTTGTTGGTGCCGCGGAAGGTGGGCGCCACGATGGTCAGCGTGTCGCCGACCTTCACGCCCAGGCGCCTGGCCTGCGCCTCGAAGATGAGCATCGCGTTCGGCTGCGTCAGGTCCTCGAGGGTGCCCTCCTTGAGGGTGATGACCTGGCGGAAGCCCGGCTCGTTGGTGATGTCGATGCCGCCGATGCCCACCTGCTGCGAGCCGTCGTCGCTCACCAGCTTCGCCCAGCCCCGCCCCCGCTGGACGACGTAGTCGAGCTCCGGCACCTCCTTCGCAATGAGCTCCCGCACCTGCCGGTAGTTCGTCACCACCGGCGCCGAGCCGGTGGCGCTCGCCTTGTAGAAGCCGGCCACGTTCACGTGCCCGCTCATGAGCGTCGTCGCCGACACCAGCAGCGTGGTGCGGATGCCCACGTACATGCCGGTCACCGTCACCAGCAGGGCCGTGACGCCGGCGATGGCCCCGCCCAACAGCAGGGTGCGCAGCCGGTGCTGCACCAGGCTGCGGAAGGCGATCACCCAGAGGATGGGGTCGAGGAGGTTCATGGCGTCACTCGTCGGCCTGCATCGCGCGCAAGGGGCTGATGCGCGTGGCCATCACCGCGGGGAAGAGGGTGGAGACGATGGTGACGAAGAGGATGATCACCATGGCGATGACCAGCGGCCCCGCCGTCACCTGGGGCACCAGGTGCGTGCCCGAGAAGAAGAAGTACATGACGTCGTTGGGCGCCGCGATGCCCCTGGTGGCGATGGCCGCCAGCACCGCCGAGCCGCCGGCCATGCCCAGGCCCCCGAAGAGCAGGCCCAGCACCACCGACTCGAGCAGCACCATCGCGAGGATCAGCGTCCGCTGCGCGCCGATGGCCCGCATGGTGCCGATCATCTGCGTGCGCTGGAGCGTGGCCATCATCATCGCGTTGTTGATGATGACCATGGCGATGAAGAAGATGATCGCCACGGCCACGAAGAGCAGCGCGCGGAAGACGTTGATGATCTGCCCGAGCATGCCCGAGGCCTTCTGCCAGCTCACGGCCTTGATGGTCAGGCCCTGCTCGGTCGCGAGCGCCTCGATGCGCGCGAGCGTCTCGTCGAGCCGCGACGGGTCCTCGAGCATGACGGCGGCGTTGAGCACCACGCCGTCGTCGAGCTCCTGCTGGGTGTAGACGCGCCGCACGAGGTCCTCCTCGCGCAGCCGCCGGCCGGTGCCGACGAGGGTCGCGTCGGGGTCGATGAGGCCCGGCGTCGCCTCGGCCACCACCACCGCGCCCTCGCCGAAGAGCTCGGCCTCGGCGTTCTCGCGGCTCACCGCCTTCGCGCCCGTCTCGGCCTGGAGCTCCTTGAGCTCCTCGGCCTTGTCGGTCGTGAGGTAGCCGTAGAGGTCGCGGAAGCTCATCAGGTCCATCAGGCTGGTGCTGCCCGCCAGCGGCGAGCGCTCGAGGCCCGTGAAGGCGAAGGTGCCGTAGACCTTCACGTTGACGTTGGTGATGTAGCCCGAGCGGCTGAAGGCCTTGATGGTGAGCATGTCGCCGACGTTGACGCGGTACAGGCGCACCCGCGGCACCACCACCTCGTAGAAGAGCTGGTAGCGCTGCGAGAAGTTGGCGTCGTCGGTGGTGAGCAGCTCGGTGAGGAGCGCGTCGAGCGCCGTGGCCTCGCTGCCGAGCGCGCCCTGGAGCGCCTTCACCAGCGCGGCCGTCTGGAGCTCGTCGAGCTGGAGCACGATCTCCCGCGTCTGGCTGCGGTTCTCCTTCACGAAGCGCTTGAGCTCGTCGTCGTCGGCGTGGTGGCGGCCGTTCTCGAGCGCGAGCTTGATCTTGTCCAGGCGCCGGGCCGTCTTGAGCTTCATCTGCTCCTCGTGGATGAGGTCGGCGATGAGGAAGCCGCGCTGGCCCTTCGGCACCGGGCCGCCCTTCACCACGCGCATGCGGTCGAAGGACTGCTCGAACTTGTCGAGGTCCGTGCCCACGTAGCGCAGGAAGACCATCGAGGTGTCGGTGACGATGGGCGCGATGCGGTTCTCGAGGAACTCCAGGTGGCCCCAGGGGTCCTGCTCGAAGTCGGCCCAGAAGTCGTCCTGCTCCACCCGGCGCAGCGCCTCGAGTTGCTCAGGGTCCATGGCGTTCTTCGCCATGAGGTCGGTCATGGCCTGGTCGGCGTCGCCCCTGAGCACGCGGATGATCTGCCGCACGTGCGCCGTCGCGCTCGTCAGGCGCCGGTCGAGCTCGTCGCGGGGCAGGGCGGCCAGCGCCGCGTCGGTGCCCTCGCCCGCGCGGGCCTTGGCGAGGTTGCGCAGCTGCTCGAGCGTCGAGTCGACGATGTTGCCCGAGGTGATGAGCGCGGCCGACACGCCCATCGGCACCACCATCTTCACGTTGTCGAGCGAGGCGAGCGCCGCCTGCACCGCGGGGAAGTCGGTCATCGCCTTGAGCTCGGGGTCCACCCCCATCTGCCCGTAGAGCGCCAGCTCGTCCTTCGAGAGCGACGAGTAGACCTGGATGTGGCCGGCCAGGCTCCCCACCACCGAGCGCGCCATCGACTGGTTCAGGCTGTCGAGCAGCCCGCCCAGCAGCACGAAGACCAGCGTGCCGAAGAAGATGAGGCCGCCGATGAGCAGGTTGATGGGGCTCGCCAGCAGGTTGCGCAGGGCGATGCGCACCAGGAGCTGCACCCGGTCGATCACGGCGCCCGCGCCTCGGCCTGCGCCACGTCGACGCCCATCTCGTGCGCCACCGCCTCCGTCGGCGTCTCGCGGGCGAGCACCTTCCCGTCGGCCAGGCGCACCACCGCGTTCGCGTACCGCATCACCCGGTGATCGTGCGTCGAGAAGATGAAGGTCGTGCCCTTCTGCTGGTTGAGCGACCGCATGAGGTCGAGGATCGCCTGGCCCGTGCCGGAGTCGAGGTTCGCCGTCGGCTCGTCGGCGAGCACGATGAGCGGGTCGGTGACGAGGGCCCGCGCGATGGCCACGCGCTGCCGCTGCCCGCCCGAGAGCTCGTTCGGCCGGTGCTTGAGGTGCGTGTGCAGGCCCACCTGCTCGAGCAGCCCCTCGACCCGCGCCTTGCGCTCCTTCGCCGAGAGCTTGTTCTGCAGCAGCAGTGGGAACTCGACGTTCTGGAACACCGTCAGCACCGAGACGAGGTTGAAGGACTGGAAGATGAAGCCGATGGTGTTGAGCCGCAGGTCCGTCAGCTCGCGCTCCGAGAGCTCCGCGGTGTTCTTGCCCGCCACCTCGACCACGCCGCGCGTCGCCGTGTCCACGCAGCCGATGAGGTTGAGCAGCGTCGTCTTGCCGCTCCCCGAGGGCCCGGCGATGGAGAGGAACTCGCCCTTGTCCACCGAGAGCGTGACGCCGCGCAGGGCCTGCACGACCGTCGCCCCGAGGCTGTATTCCTTGACGACGTCGTGGATGCTGACGATGGCGCTCATGTCGTGTGTCAGTAGCTCAGCCCCCGCGCCGCTGCATGAAGAATGGTGAAGCGCGCACATTCGTTGATGAACGAGGGTGATTCCTCTACCGTTCGGGCCCGCCCGCGGAGGGGTCCATGAACGAAGAGCAGATCGCCGAGAAGCTGGCCGAGCTGGAGCCCGCCTGGGCCGGCCGGCCGAACCTGTTCGAGGCGCAGATCGCCGCGAAGGACGCCGGTGCGCTCCTCGCCCGCCTCGCCGACCCGCTGCCCGGCGTGCGCGCCGACGCCGCCGAGGGCCTGGGCCGGCTGAAGGACCACTCGGCCACCGCGAAGCTCAAGGCGATGATCCAGGACGCCGATCCGGCGGTGCGCCGCTCGGCCGCGCTCGCCCTCGCCTCGCTGGGTGACGAGGGGCTGTGCCAGGAGTTCGTCAAGGCCCTGCGCGACCCCGCGGCGAAGGTCATCGCCGGCGCGGCCGAGGCGCTCGGCGTCGCCGGCTACAAGCCCGCCGTGCCCTACCTCCTTAAGGCCTACCGCACCGATCACCCGCGCGTGGCCGCGGCCATCGCCATCGCCCTCGGCCGCCTGCGCGATCGCCAGGCCGTGCCCTGGCTCGTGTCGGCGCTCAAGGCCGGCCTCGCCCC
>CAYUZK010000009.1:0-38146 GCA_964449625.1 uncultured Archangium sp. | reverse complement strand
GGGGCAGCTGGCCCGCACCGGCAACTTCGACTTCATCTTGAAGGACACCGCCACCAGCTCGCTCCACCGACTGGTGAAGGACAGCGACGAGCGCGTCATGTTCTGCGCCGCGCTCGGCCTGGCCGGCTTCGGTGATCCGGTGGGTCAGCAGAAGCTCCAGCAGTACCTCTCGACGCCCTAGAAGGACGCACGCACCATGGCCACCGCCAAGAAAGCCGCTGACGCCGCCCCCGCTCGCCCGCCGCTCCCCGAGCCCTCGTACCCCACCCTCGAGGCCTTCATCGAAAAGGCCAACACCGATGACATTTCGAGCACCTTCCAGGAATTGACCGATCAGCTCGCCGGCCTCAAGGGGCCGAAGGCGGAGCAGGCCAAGAAGGTGCAGAAGGCCATCGACCGCACCGAGGAGCTGTTGTCCTACCTCCTTCAAGTTCGCGAAAAGCTTGAGGCCGACCGGAAGGGCAAGGGTGGGGGTCGGAAGTAGGCGGGGTGATCGCGTAGGCTTCACGCAACTCGGTTTCTCACCCGTCGATAACTGATTCACAGGCGCCACCGACAGGGGTCGGGGGAACGGACCTGGGACGACTTTCCGCAGTTTCTCAAGGAGGAAGCACCATGAGCATGAAGATTGATGGCGGCATGCCGAACCGGATTTCGATGAACGTCACTGTGCCCAAGCAGACCCAGGGCGCCACCTTCGGGGAGCGCGTGAACGCGGGCCTGCAGGCCGCGGGCTCCGCGGTCGCCCAGGGCGCCTCGCTGCTCGGCGGCGCGCTGCCCGGCGGCGCGATCATGTCGGCGGCGGTCTCGTCGGTCACCAACCTGGCGGGCTCGCCCGGCGCGGGTGGCGGCGCGGCCTCGGCGTCCTACGCGGCCACCGGCGTGGTCGGCCTGGCTGGCGGCGGCGGCGTCGGCACCACCGTCGGCACCCCCGGCGGCTCCATCGCCGTGGGCAGCAACGTCGGCGCGCCCAACCTGACCTCGGGCGCCTCGGCCAACCAGATGGGCGCCTACAACACGGACATCGCCTCGATGTCGGCGCAGAACTCGCAGATGCTGCAGGTCCAGATGGCCATGCAGCGCGAGAACACGATGTTCTCGTCGATCTCGAACGTGCTCAAGACCAAGCACGACACCGCGAAGAACTCGATCGGCAACATCCGCTGAGTCGATGAGGTGAAGCGGCGGTTCACGAGGGCGGCCCTGGTGGCCGCCCTTCGTGTTAGTGTGGCCTGCGTCATCATTCGAAAGGACGCAGCGCCCATGACGGAAGCGAAGTCGGAGATCGCCGGGAGCCTGGTGCCGATGTCGAAGCAGCAGGCGAAGCTGATGCTGGAGTCCGGCTACCTGTGGATGGACCTCGGCAAGTTCGACAACGCCCGCGAGCTGCTCGCCGGCGCGGCGCTGCTGATGCCCAAGAGCGAGGTGCCGCAGCTGGCCCTGGGCTCGCTGGAGTTCAACCAGGGCCACCACGAGAAGGCCCTGCAGGTGTTCCGCCGCGCGCAGCAGCTCGCGCCGCGGGCCTCGCTGCCCCGCGCCCACTGCGGCGAGGCGCTCTTGTTCCTGGGCAAGGTGAACGAGGCGATGAAGGAGCTCAAGGCCGCGCTCGAGCTCGAGCCCGGCAGCGACGGCGCGGCGTTCGCGCAGGCGCTCATCGAGGCGAAGGAGACCGGCGCGTTGCCGCCTCCCAACAAGAAGAAGCCCGCCGCGAAGTAGGCAGGGGCGCGGCAAGGTCGCAAGGAGACGCGATGTCCGTACGAGGAGTCGGCCGAGGCGGAAAGGCGGGCGGGGCGCGGGGTGCCGGCGCGGCCGGTGGCGCGGCGAAGGCCAGCGGGCCCAGCGGCGCCTTCGGAGCCAAGGTCGATCGCGCCGAGTCGCTCGTCGGGCCCTCGGGCGCCGCCGGCTCGGGCAACGTCGGCCAGGTCGGCCCGGCCGACCCGGTGCAGGCCCAGGCGATGGACCTCATCCGCCAGCTCCGCTCGGGCCAGCTCAAGAGCCGCGACGAGGCCACCCGCAAGCTCGTCACCGACATCCTCCGCGAGAAGGTGCGCACGCAGTCCAAGAAGCTGACCGACAAGATCGTCGAGCAGCTCAAGGACGACCCGCGCCTCAACCAGACCCTCGAGCGCCTGTGGGACCGCGCCGAGGAACAGGAGTAGCCCGCGGTGCCGCTCGGCGAATCCAAAGCGCAGGTCCTCGAGAAGTACGGGCCCTACGTGCGCTCGCTCGCCGCCCAGGTGCGCAAGCAGTTCCATTCCCAGTACGAGATGGAGGAGCTCGTCGCCTGGGGGCAGGTGGGCCTGCTCGAGGCCTCGGAGCGCTTCGACGCCCGCGTCGGCGCCAACTTCCTCACCTTTGCCCACTACCGCATCAAGGGCGCCATCTACGACGGCCTGCGCAAGATGGGCGTGCTCAAGGGCAACGCGGGGGCGGAGCGGGCGAACTCCTACCTCACCAACCTCTCGGATCGAGGTGGCGGCGGGAGCGCGCTGAGCGACGACGTCAACGAGATCTCCAACGCCGTCACGGGCCTGGCGATGGTCTTCGCCACCAGCCTCGAGGGCTCCGACGGGCTCCAACTCTCCGACTCGGAGCAGCTGCCGGCCGACGAGCGCATGCAGCTCGAGCAGATGCGCACCCGGGTGCGCGTGGCCATCGAAAAGCTGCCGGAAAATCAGCGCAAGCTGCTCCAGGGCTACTACTTCCAGAACAAGACGCTGGAAGAGGCCGGCGCGGCCATTGGACAATCAAAGAGTTGGGCCAGCCGCCTGCATGCCCGAGCGGTAGAGACCTTGAAGCAACTCCTCGAAGAGGAGGACGATAACTCTACTCAACAGAGGAGGATCGACCATGGCCGGACCACTGGCAGGAATCTCGGCGGCACAGATCGCGCAGCAGAAGCTGCCGGATCAGGCCGCACAACAGGCTAACAAGCAGGGCCCCAGCAAGTTCGACAGCGCCATGAAGGGCCAGGGCGCAGACCCGGCCCAGAAGGCCAGCGGCGTCAAGGCGCCCGCGCACGTCCAGCAGGCGCAGCAGATCCAGAAGATGGACGCGACGCGTCACGTCGACCAGGTCCAGAAGACCGACAAGACGAACCTGCAGAAGCTCGACAAGAACGCCACCGCCAAGGCGGCCGACCCCGTCGCTCAGAAGAGCGAGGTCAACAAGTCGAGCTCGATGGTGATGAACATGATGTCGAACATGGAGAAGGGGCAGGTCTCCATCGACAAGCTCATCAACGGCGGCCTCTCGGGGAAGAACTTCTCCAACGGCGAGCTGCTCTCGCTGCAGGCCGGCATGTACAAGTACACGCAGGAGCTCGACCTGTGCTCAAAGGTCGTCGAGAAGGCCACCAGCGGCCTCAAGGACACGCTCAAGACGCAGGTCTGACGGTCGCTTCCGCGGTCCCGTCAAGGGCGGCTCCCACACCGGGGGTCGCCCTTTTCGTTTCTTCACCTTTCGTGCCCGGTCGACGCCCGTAGTATGGTCGCCGCCCACATGAGCTGGCTCGCGCGGTTGGTCCTGGTGTCGTCGTTTGCCCTGCTGGCCTCGGCCTGCTCCGTCAACCTGCAGCACGATCTCGTTGAAGACGACGCGAACGACATCTACGTCCTCCTCCAGAAGCGGAGCATCGACGCCACGAAGATCAAGGAGGGCGAAGGCAAAGACGCCCGCTTCGTGATCTCCGTGCCCAAGGCCGACGTGGCCAACGCAGCGCAGCTGCTGCGCGAGCACTCGCTCCCGCGCCCGCGCTCCGACGGGCTCGCCATCTTCAAGATGACGAAGGGCATGATCCCCACGCAGACCGAGGAGCGGGCGATGTTCATCGAGGCGGTCGGCGGCGAGGTGAGCAACGCGCTCAACCGCGTGCCGGGCGTCCTCGAGGCCAGGACCATCGTGATGATCCCCGAGGTCAACGATCTCACGCAGCCCGAGAAGAAGCCGATGCCCTCGGCTTCGGTGCTCATCAAGTACATGCCGCAGGAGGGCAAGGCGCCCATCGCCATCGAAGACGTGCAGGCCTTCGTGGCCAACGCGGTGCCGGAGCTCAAGAAGGACAACGTGAAGGTGCTCATGACCGAGGCGAGGTTCGTGTCCGAAGGCACCGACGGGCCGCGGCCTCCCCAGCGCGTGATGGGCGTCGACGTGGCCGCGGCGAGCGTCGGCACCTTCAAGACCATCATCGGGGTCTTCGCGCTGCTCTTCATCGTCATGGCGGGCCTCACGGTCTTCATGGCGGTGCGCAAGCCCTCGGGGGGCCGCCCGCCGCCCCGGTCCCGAACGCAGGAAGGCTGAGCCCGCTCCTCACGGGGAGTACGGCCAGAGGTGGTGAGTCGTGGAGCAGTTCTTCACCTCGCTCTCCAAGCGACAGACCATGCTCCTGCTGACCTCCCTCGCCTTCGGGGGGTCGGAGGCGGTGCAGGCCTACGCGCACTTGTCCGCCGACGAGGAGGAGCTCTTGCGCTACCGCGCCAGCGGGCTGCTGCAGATCTCCCGTGACAAGCGCATCCCGCTCCTGGTGCAGGAGATCAAGCGGCTCGTCACGCAGCGGCGGCGACAGCTCGGCAGCGCCGACGCCCGGCGCCTGGGCACGCTGCTCAAGCTGGAGCGCTCCACGGTGGTGGAGGTGGTGCTGGGCGCGCTGCCCTCGGACCTGGCCACGGCGGTGCGCGCCGAGCTGGGCAACCCCGCGCCGGTAAAGCTCCTGCGCGACGTGAAGCCCGAGGTGCTGTCCATCATCCGCTGGAAGCTCGAAGACGCGCTGCGCTCCAACGGGCCCCAGGTGGGCAGCTTCCGCTTTCCGGATCTGATGATGCTGCAGCAGCGCGAGATCCTCGCCGTGGCCGACCGCATGGGCGCGCGGGTGCTCGCCACGGCCGTGGCGGGGCTCGGCGACGACGACCGCCAGGCCTTCTTCGCGCGGCTGCCGCCCGATCAGCGGCAGCTCGCCCAGCGCGCGGCCGAGGCCGGCGCCTCGCGGCGCCTGACCGAGAAAGACGCCCAGCTCGTGCTCGAGATGCACGGCGCGCTCGAGGACCCGTCGGTGGGCATGCGCAGCGCCGGGGCCCAGCGCATCATCCGCGCCTGCTACGCGCAGGGGCCGGAGTTCGCGCAGCGCTTCACCGAGCGCCACCAGGGCGAGCTGGGCAAGCTGCTCCAGCGCTGGCTCAAGGAAGAGAAGAACAAGCCGGTGAAGGGCGACGGCGGGCGCCTCGACATCGTCGAGCAGCTCGAGCGCCTCGCGCAGAAGAGCATCATCGACCGGCCCATGCGCCTGCCGCCGCCCATGAAGGCGCCGGCCATGCCCGCGCCGTCCCTCCGGCCGCCCCCGGGCGCGCCCCCCTCGGGCCCCCGGGCCGCGTCGGCGCCAGCGGCCTCCCCGGCGAGCTCCCGCGTGCTGACCGCGCCGCCGCAGCGACGGAGCACCGGCGGGGTGCCCCAGGCCCGCCCCAACGGGCCCCGCGCCGCCGCCGCCGAGCCGCGCCAGGGGGAGTCACGCCCGGGAGAGCCGCGCCAGAGAGACGCGCGCCAGGGAGACTCGCGCCCCGGGGAGCCGCGCGGGGAGCGGGCCGCGAAGCCCCCTCAGCGCGACCTCATCGCCCAGCGGGAGGCCCGCCGTGCGGGGGTCTCGACGGGGGTGGTGCCGCGCCAGCCCCCTCCGGCCGCTGGCACCGACTCGCAGATGCGCGCCCAGCGCATCATGCGCGACGGCAAGCCCCTCGAGCGCAACGACGCGCTCGACACCACGCCGCCGCGGCGCCAGACCTCGCCCGTGCAGCCCATTCCCCGGCGGCGCGACGGGGCGGCCGGGCGCAGCGGGAGCACCACCAGCCCTGGCCGTTCGCCGGTGCTCAAGGGGCCAGGTCGTGGACCGACGGGCGGTTCGCGCTAGAGTGGACGCCTGATGGATGACGGGCCGCGCGATGAGCGGCGTGCGAGCAGCGCGCCACGGGTGATCGGAAAGGTCATCAAGAGTGACGGTGGCGACGCGCCGCTGTCCGAGAAGCCGTTGCTGCCGCCCCCGCGGCGCGCCGGCGTGGTGAACGCCGAGGAGTACGAGGCGCACACCGCGGCGAAGCAGATCGTGCTCGACGCGCAGAAGAAGGCCGAGGAGATCAAGGCCGAGGCGCTGCGCTTCAAAGAAGAGGTCTTCGCCAAGGCGCGCGACGAGGCCCGCGCCGACGTGCAGGCCCGGGCCGCCGAGGAGCTCGCGCGCGCCAAGATGCAGGCCGGCCAGCTGCTCGCCGAGAACGAGCAGAACGCCCTCGACCTGGCGCTCAAGATCGCCGCGAAGATCATCGGCCGCGACCTCGAGCGGGAGCCCGACGTGCTCCTGGAGATCGTCGCCACCTGCCTCGAGGCTGCCCGCAGCGCGAAGGCCATGATCCTGCGCGTGCACCCGGACGACGGCAAGGTGCTCCGCGAGAAGCGGCCGCGCCTCATCGAGCTCATCGGCCGGGCCGTGGACATCTCGATCCGCGACGACGCGGAGGTCGAGCGGGGCGGGTGCGTCATCCAGACCGAGTTCGGCACCATCGACGGGCAGATCCGCACCCAGTTCGAGATGCTGCGCAACGTGCTGATGCCCGCCGACGCGAAGAAAGAAGTGAAGTGAGGCGAAGGCGCCATGGCCATTGACCTGCGGCGCTACGCCGAGCTGGTGAAGACCGCGCAGACCGTGCGGGTGCGCGGGCGCGTCGTGGAGCTGACGGGCCTGGTCATCAAGGCCGCGGTGCCCAACGTGCGCATGGGCGAGGTGTGCCTCATTCGCCGCGGGACGCAGGAGGTGCGCTCCGAGGTGGTGGGGTTCCAGGGCGACACCGTGATGCTGATGCCGTTGGGCGAGCTGTCGGGCATCGGCCCCGACTCCGAGGTGATCCCCACCGGGCGGCCGCTCACCATCTCGGCCGGCGAGGGCCTGCTCGGGCGCGTGCTGAACGGGCTGGGCGAGCCCATCGACGGCCGGCCGCTGCCCACCGAGAACATGCAGCCCTGGGCGGTGGACCGCGACTGCCCCGACCCCTTCAAGCGCCAGCGCATCACCCGGCCGCTCTCGCTGGGCGTGCGCTGCATCGACGGGCTGCTCACCGTGGGCGAAGGGCAGCGCATCGGCCTCTTCGCCGGCTCGGGCGTCGGCAAGTCGACCCTCATGGGGCAGATCGCCCGGCAGACGTCCGCCGAGCTCTCGGTCATCGCGCTCATCGGCGAGCGTGGTCGCGAGGTGCTGGAGTTCATCGAGGACGCGCTCGGGCACGAGGGCATGAAGCGCTCGGTGGTGGTGTGCGCGACCTCCGATCAGCCGTCGCTGGTGCGCCTGCGCGCCGGCTACGTGGCCACGGCCATCGCCGAGTTCTTCCGCGAGCGGGGGGGCAACGTGCTCTTCATGCTCGACACGGTCACGCGCCTGGCCCGCGCCCAGCGCGAGATCGGCCTGGCCATCGGCGAGCCCCCGGCCCGCCAGGGCTACCCGCCGTCGGTGTTCTCGATGCTGCCGCGCATGCTCGAGCGCACCGGCAACTCGGAGCACGGCAAGTGCACCGCCATCTACACCTGCCTCGTCGCCGGCGGTGACATGGAGGAGCCCATCGCCGACGAGGTGCGCGGCATTCTCGACGGCCACTTCATCTTGAACCGCGCCCTGGGCGAGCGGAACCAGTGGCCGGCGATGGACGTGCTCGCCTCGCTCTCTCGCGTGATGAGCCAGGTCGTCTCGAAGGAGCACCGGGCGGCGGCGGGCAAGCTGCGCGAGACGCTCTCGAACTACGAGAAGCAGCGCGACCTCATCCTCCTGGGCGCGTACCAGTACGGCACCGACCCGCGCACCGACTACGCCATCGACAAGTACGACACCATCATCGGCTTCCTCAAGCAGGACACCTTCGAGAACTGCCCCTTCGAAGAGACGGTGCAGCGGCTGGTCGATATGTTCGCCGACGCCGAGTGATGTAGTGTTGGGGGGCCATGCCCCCGTACCGCCTCGAAGCGCTGCTCGACATCCGCACCAAGGCCGAAGACGCGGCCAAGGACGCCTTCTCGGCGGCCGTGAAGGACGCGGAGGCCCAGAAGCGGCAGCTCGCCCAGATGGTGCAACAGCTCGAGCGGCTCAAGGTGGAGCGCAAGGCCAAGGTGCAGGCCTTCCTCGACGAGATGACGGCGAAGGGCGGCGGCATCAACGGCTTCCAGCAGATGGGGCGCTTCGAGCAGCGCCTCAAAGACGAGGAGGCCCAGTTCTCCCTGGAGGTCGAGCGCCAGAAGGAGGTCGTGGTGCAGGCCGACAAGCTGGTCGAGCAGCGCCGCGCCGAGATGGCCGAGGCGGCCAAGGAGAAGAAGGCCATCGAGAAGAACAAGGAGACCTTCTTGAAGCAGGTGAAGGCCGAGCGCATGGCGAAGGAAGAGCTCAACCAGGAGGAGATCGGCAACACGCTGCATCTCCAGCGCACCCGCGCCGCGAGGAAGGCATGAGCCGCGTCGAAGACGATCGCGACGCCGCCCGTGTCGCCGCCCGGCTGGCCGAGGCCAAGCGCACCGAAGAGGGCCAGCGCACCAAGAAGGCCACCGAGAACAACGCCTTCTCGAAGCTGGTGCAGACCCAGAAGAAGGAAGGCGAGAAGGCCCAGGAGACGAACTTCGCGCGCAGCGCCATCGCCCAGATGCTGGAGGCCGCGGAGGCCGGGCAGGCGGAGCTCTCGCACGGCGCCGAGAAGGCCCAGGAGGGCCAGCACGCCGAGAGCACCTTCAAGTCGAAGCTGGGCGCCAAGGGCCAGGACGCGCAGCTCAAGAGCTCCGCCCGCACCGAGAGCCGCCAGGGCGACACGCTCAAGGCCGCCGAGGACCAGGGCCAGGCGCAGACGGCGCAGGGCCGCACCACCGACCAGGCCTCGAGCAGCAAGGGCGCAGAGAGCCGCAAGCTCGACTCGAAGGTGTCCACCGAGAAGCTCGAGGAGCGCAAGGAGGCGAGCGAGTCGTCGTCGTCGTCGCGCGCGGGGCCCACCTCCGGCAAGGGCGACAAGGGCGAGCTCAAGGCCGACGCCGACAAGGGTGGCGGGGGCCAGCAGCAGGGCGGCGGCGGGGGAAAGGACGGCAACGCCGCGGCGGCGAACCCGGGCTTCCGCTTCAACCCCGCGCTCATGGCGCCGGTGCCGGTGGCCAAGCAGAAGGAGGCCTCCGGGTCGGAGCGGCTGCGCAAGGTCGCGGCCGAGGTGGCCCAGAAGATCGTCGAGCGGGTGCGCGTGGGCACCAACGCCGCGGGCAAGGTCGAGTTCCAGATCGACCTGCGCAGCGACGTGCTCTCGGGCCTCTCGGTGAAGATCTCGGCCCACAACGGGAAGATCAAGGCCGTGTTCCAGGGCTCCGACAAGGACGTGCTCAAGCTCATCGAGGAGCAGCGTGAGTCGCTCACCGCGGCCCTCGGGGCGCGCGGCCTGACGCTCGAAGACCTGAAGATCGAGGCCCGCGGGTGAGCTCGAGGACCCCGGGGCGCTCGCCCGAGCACACCATGTTGATCAAGGCCCCGACCTTCTCGAAGTCGGGGCGGGCCTGGCGCCCGTTCCAGTTCACCGGGCTCGAGAAGGTGAGCAAGCGGCACCAGCAGCTCGTGCGCAACCTGGAGTGGATGCTGCCCAGCGTGCGCTCCACCGGCGAGGTGTCCGACACCGTGCGGCGCCGGCTGCAGGAGATGCTCGAGGAGCAGGTGTCGCTGCAGGTCGAGTACGTGCACGTGGTGCCGATGTCGAAGCTGCAGCGCTACATCGGCGAGACGACCTTCCTCGCGGTGCTGACGCCGCAGCCGAACAAGACGCGCGGCCTGCTCGAGGTCGAGCTGGGGCTCGCGCACCACGCCATCGACATGCTGCTGGGCGGCACGGGCGAGGCGGTGGCCCTGCGGCCGCTGACGGACATCGAGGAGGGCGTGATGACCTACGTCATCATCGAGACGCTCAAGGCGCTCTCGCCCGCCCTCGACCCGGCGCTGCCGCGGCTGCGCATCGAGGGGGTGGTGCGGGGCCTCAACGACATTCAGGGCCTCATCGCCGATCACGAGAACCTCGCGGTGGTGCAGCTGCGCGCCGTCTTCGGCGGGCAGCCCGGCTACGTGCGCCTGGTGATCCCCGAGGACGTGCTGGCCGGGGTCTCGCCGCCGGCCGACTCGGCCCTGCGGCGGGCGCGGCGGCAGGCCGACGCCGAGGCGCACCCGGCGCGGCTGCGGAACGTGAAGACGGCGCTGCGGGCCGAGATCGGCAGCGTGGAGATCGCCGCCGCGGACCTCGCGCAGCTCCGGGAGCGCGACGTGGTGCTGGTGGAGGCGCTCTCGTGCCGCCCGGACCAGGGCGAGGGCGGCACGGCGAAGCTGCGGGTGGGCCTGGGGCAGGCCGGGCACCTCGACGCCGAGGTGCTGGTCGAAGACGGCCGCTTCCTGGCGAAGGTGACGGGCATCACGCTGGGCGGGCCGGTGCCGCCCGGCGCGGGCGCCGACGAGGGGGAGGGCGACGGGCCCCCGCCCGACGACGAAGACGAATCGACGACCCCCGGGTCGCAGCGAGGGAGACACGACGTGGACGACGCCCAGGGCGCCAGCGGCGCTGACCTGATGAACGACATTCCCCTGCAGATCTCGGTCGAGCTGGGCCGGGTGGCGACCACCGCCGAGGAGGTGGTGGCGCTCAAGGTGGGCCACGTCTTCGACCTGAACCGGGTGGCGGGCGAGCCGCTCGACCTCTCGGTCAACGGCAAGGTGGTGGCCCGGGGCGAGCTGGTGGAGATCGACGGCAACCTGGGCGTGCGCATCATCTCGCTCGCCGGGTGACCGGCGCAGATCGCTCGGCTAGCGTGCGCGCCGTGCTGCGGACCCTTGCCCTCCTGGTGGTGTTGTCGTGCGCGGCTGGAGCGCGGGCTGACGAGCTCGCCCCGGCGCCGCCGGAGGCCGCGGCCCCCGCCGTCGCCGCCGAGCTGCGGCCGACGCTGGAGCCGGAGATTCCCCGCTCGGAGCCGCCGGACCTCGCGGCGGCCGACCTCGACGTCGGCTGGGCGCTGGTGCGCACGGTGGTGGTGCTGGGCCTGGTGGTGATGCTGGCCTGGCTCACGCTCAACGTGGGGCTGCGCAAGCTCCTGGGCATTCGCCCGGTGGTGGGCACGCAGCTGGTGTCGGTGCTCGAGCGGGTGCCGCTCGACCAGAAGCGCTCGCTCTTCGTGGTCGAGGCGGCGGGCGAGGTGCTCCTGGTGGGCGGCGGCGACGCGGGGCTGTCGTTGCTCGCGAAGCTGGACAAGGCCGAGGTCGATCGCCTGCGGCAGGAGCAGCCGCCCGGCGGCACCCTGAAGCTGTCCCCGTTCCTGCTGAAGCTCCTCGGCCGCAAGGCCGCCCCGCCTCCCCCGGCGGCCTGACCCTCTTCGACATGGGAACGTTCGTGACCAACCGGCTCTCCACCTCGATGCGCGCGAAGCTGTGGCTCTTCTCGGCGGCCCTCTTCCTGCAGCCCGCCCTGGCCTTCGCGCAGAAGAAGCGGGGCGGCGGCGGGGCCGTGGCGGTCGACGACGCGGTGAGCCCCGCGGTGATCACCGGCGACTCCTTCGCCAACCGGCCGCTGGTGCTGATGATCGCCCTGGCGGCGCTGGGCTTCGCGCCGTTCGTGCTGCTGATGGTGACGAGCTTCGTGAAGATCTCGGTGGTGCTGTCCATCGTGCGCTCGGCGCTCGGCACCCAGCAGATCCCCCCGACGCAGGTGATCACCGGGCTGGCGATCATCTTGACGGTCTACATCATGGCCCCGGTGGGGCAGGAGATGTACAAGGCCGCCGACGCGGGCGACATCACGCAGCAGGGCGGGCTGATGGACGCCAAGACCGTCGACGTGCTGATCAAGGCGGCGAGCCGGGCCAAGGAGCCGCTGCGCGACTTCCTGCTCAAGAAGGTCACCACCAAGGACCGCACGCTCTTCTTCTCGCTGGCGCTCAAGCTGCGCAAGCCGGAGGACCGGGGCGGCATCACCGAGCGCGACTTCCTCATCATCACGCCGGCCTTCATCGTCTCCGAGCTCAAGGAGGCCTTCCAGATAGGCTTCCTGCTCTTCGTGCCCTTCCTGGTCATCGACATGGTGGTGGCGAACATCTTGCTCGCCCTGGGCATGCAGATGCTCTCGCCCACGACCATCTCCATGCCCTTCAAGCTGCTGCTCTTCGTGCTCGTGGACGGCTGGTACATGATCGCGAAGGGTCTCGTCGTCGGGTACCTCTGAGGGGCGCGCCATGCACCAACTGACCTACGTCATTCAGCAGGCCCTGATGCTCGTGCTCGTGATCTCGGGGCCGCCGATCATCCTCTCGTTGATGATCGGCTTCGTCATCTCGGTGTTCCAGGCGACGACGCAGATCCAGGAGCAGACGCTCACCTTCGCGCCGAAGCTGGTGATCATCTTCGGGGTGCTGGGCCTGGCCGGCCCGTGGATGGGGTCGAACCTGATGCGCTTCACGCACAACATCTTCGACCGCTTCCCGGCGCTCATCGGCAACTGACCATGGAAGTCCAGGAGATGATCAACCAGGTGCGCCTCGAGCTGGGCCTCGAGACGAGCTTCACGCAGGTGCTCCTGGCCTTCGCGCTGCTCATGGCGCGCGTGCTGCCGGCGATCATCTTGACGCCGTTCCTCGGCGGCGAGTCGGTGCCCCAGGAGGTCAAGCTGGGCCTGGGGGTGATGCTGGGGCTGATCCTCTACCCGGCGCTCATCTCGCAGGTCCGCGAGATCCCCATCTCGGCGCTGATCTTCATCGCGCTCATGCTCAAGGAGCTCTTCGTCGGGCTGTCGATCGCCTTCGTGGTGGGCATGATCTTCGACGCGGCGAACTCCGCGGGCAACATCATCGACACGCTCTCGGGCACCAACCAGGCGCAGCTCATGGTGCCGTCGATGGGCCAGCAGGCGTCGCTGTTCTCGAACCTGCAGACGCAGATGGCGGTGGTCATCTTCCTCTCGCTGGGCGGGCACCACATCGTCATCCAGACCTTCGGCGACAGCCTGGCGATGATCCCCCTGGACCAGTTCCCGCGGTTCAGCCACGGGGTGTGGCCGTTCTTCGAGACGATCATCCGCATCTTCGGCGACCTCATTCGCATCGCCTTCGCGCTGGCGTCGCCGGTGCTCCTGGCCACCTTCCTGGTGGACCTGGCGCTGGGCATGATCAACCGCGTCGCGCCGCAGGTGCAGGTCTTCTTCGTGGCCATGCAGATCAAGCCCGCCGTCACCGTGCTGATCATGGTGACGTCGATCCACCTTATCCTCGACCGCATCGTCGGCGAGTACAGCGTCATGTTCGCCTGGCTGCGGCGCACGCTGTACTTCCTGTCCTGACCCGGAGCGCGCCGTGTCCGAGGGTGGAGACAAGACCGAAGAACCCACCTCGAAGAAGATCGACGACGCCCGCAAGGACGGGAACGTCTGGAAGAGCAAGGACCTCTCGGGGGTGGTGGCCTTCGCGGTGGCGATGTCGGTGGTGAAGGCGACGTGGAGCGACGTCGAGGTGAAGATCAAGACGCTCTTCTATTTCGCCATCGACAACATCGCGCACCCCGACGACCTGCCGCTGGCGACCAGCCAGATCATGCTCATGGGCCTGGTGTCGATGCTCCAGGTGACGGCGCCGGTGGCCCTGGCCGCGGCGGCGGCGGGCGGGCTGATGGAGTTCCTCCAGGTGGGCTCGCTCTTCTCGGTCAAGGTGCTGATGCCCAAGCTCGAGAAGCTCGACCCCATCAAGGGCCTCAAGAACATGGTGAGCAAGAAGTCGCTCGTCGAGGCCGTGAAGTCGATCTTCAAGCTCAGCGTGTCGGGCTGGGTCGTCTACGGGGTGGTGCGCGACTCCATGGGCCTGGTGGTGGCCACCATCAACGGCGACGCGGCGATCACCATGATGGTGATGGGGGAGCTGGTGTACCGGGTCGTCACCCGCGTCGTGATGCTCTTCGTCGCCTTCTCGATCTTCGACGTCTGGTGGCAGCACAAGTCCTACATGAAGGACATGATGATGTCGAAGGACGACGTGAAGAAGGAATACAAGGAGTCGGAGGGCGACCCGCACCACAAGGCCAAGCGCAAGGAGATGGCCCACGAGCTCCTCGAGAGCGCGCAGATGGACTCGGTGAAGGGCGCCGACGTCATCGTCACCAACCCCGAGCACGTGGCCATCGCGCTCAAGTACGACAAGGCCAGAGACGGCGCGCCGCGGGTGCTGGCCAAGGGCATCGAGGGCAAGGCCGGCGCCATCCGCGAGCTGGCGAAGACGTACGACGTGCCGCTGCTGCGCAACGTGCCGCTGGCCCACGCGCTCCTGCGGGTGGAGGTGAACGAGGAGGTGCCGGAGGACCTCTACGACGCCGTGGCCGAGGTGCTCAACTTCGTCTACCAGCTCAAGCAGGCCACCACCGCGCGGCCGGCGGCGTGATTGGCGGGGCCCCCGGGGGGGCGTGCTAGGGTCCTTGAGCACCGTGCCCGAAGATCCCGACATGGCCATCGCGCTGAAGTACGACCGCGAGAAGGACAACGCGCCCCGCGTCATCGCCAAGGGCATGCGGCTCAAGGCCGAGAAGATCCGCGAGATCGCCAAGCAGTACGGCGTGCCCTTCATGAAGAACACCACGCTCGCCGGCGCGCTGTACCGGGTGGACGTGGGGCAAGAGGTGCCCGAAGAGCTGTACGACGCCGTGGCCGAGGTGCTCAACTTCGTGGCCGCGCTCCAGCAGCAGGAGCAGGCGGCCCGCAAGAAGTAGTGACGTGAGGTGAAGTCGTATGGCGAAGATCGGTGGCCAACAACCGCGCGCCCCTGCCTGGCCCTGGGGCGGCCCCCGGGCAGTGCGCGACAAGCTCGTCGACAAGGCGCAGCTCAAGAGCGTCCGCAAGAAGGGTGACCCCAAGAACCCCGCGCTCGCCTCGGCGGCGCTGCTCGAGTCCATCGCCCCGGCCCACTCCGCCGAGGAGCTGCGGCTGCCCATGCCCCCGATGCCCGGCGGCCACGACGCCGACCTCGAGGGCTACCAGGACCGCCAGAGCCTCGGCACCGTCGCCGAGCGCATGGAAGAGGTCGCCCAGCTCGCCCTGTCGCGGGGGCTGGCGGCGCTCAGGGCCGCGCCCGATCGCGTCGAGCGGCTCAAGGCGCTCCTGGCCCGCGAGGCCCAGATGCTGGAGCTGGTCGGCGGCATGAGCGCCGAGATGCAGGAGATCGAGCGCCGCCGCCGCGAGGAGACGCAGGAGGAGGGCTACTGATGGCCGACTCCGACGCCGCCCTCGCGTCCCGGCTCCAGAAGTGGGCCGACGGCAAGGCCACCCTGAAGGACGTGCGCGGCTACTCCGATGAGGAACTCTACTCCATCGCCAAGACGGGGTACTTCCTCTACTACCAGGGCAAGGTGGCGGAGGCGCGCACCGTGTTTCAGGGGCTCTACGCCATCAACCCGCTCGATCCGTACTTCGCCAAGGCGCTGGGGGTGGTGGAGATGGCGGCGGGCAACCCGGCGGGGGCCGTGGCGGCCTACGACGTGGCCCTCAAGATCGCCCCCCAGGACGCCGGGGCCTACCTCGGGCGGGCCGAGGTGAAGCTGCTCCAGGGGCAGAAGGCCCAGGCCATCGACGACCTGCGGAAGGCCCAGCAGCTCTCCAGGCCTGCATCCGCTGAGAATCAGAAGGTTTCTGCGTTGCTGCAGACGCTTTCCAAAAAATGAGAAATTCCCAGGCAACTGGGGAGTGCGGACTTCGATAATGTTCGCAGTAGCGCCGGGGAAATGGTTCTCCGGAAACACAAAACAAGAAAGAGGCTCACCATGGGTTTCATCGGCAAGGTCATCGGCGGCGCGGTCAAGTTCATCAAGCCCCTCGCTCAGACGGCCATCAAGGCGATCGCTCCGCAGGCGGCCGGTCTCCTCAAGAACATCACCGGCGACCTCTTCACCAAGGGTAAGGACTTCCTGACCAAGGCCCTCGGCGCCTCGTCCCTGCCCAGCCCGCTCAAGAGCCTCGCGCAGAAGCTGCTCGGCAAGGGCTTCGACGCGCTCAGCAAGCTCGCGCAGGGTGGCATCGACAAGCTCCTGCAGAAGATCGTCGGCTCGCCCGCCCCGCGCACCACGGCCGACGGCGTGACCACGACCCCGCCACGCATCCAGGATCGCGCGGACTCGCTGGGCGCCAACACCCCGGCCACGGGCTCCTCGTCGTCGGCCGCCACGGCCGGCGCGGGTGGCACGGCCTCCGCCTCGAACGCGGCCAGCGCCTCCTCGGCCCCTGCCTCGCAGGGCCAGGCGACCCAGAGCGGCTTCGGCTGGTCGGGCGGCGCTCCCAGCCCCGTGGGCCGTGACATGTCGGACCCGAACGTCGCCGCCAAGTTCCAGGAAGAGATGATGAAGTATCAGCAGGCGATGACGAACATGCAGAACTTCTACCAGATGATGTCGGCGGTCTTTAAGTCGAACGCGGACACCACGAAGAACCTCATCCAGAACATCCGCTAAGTCCTCGCGGGTTCCTGGTACCGACTGGCCGGAGGGCACCCCCTCCGGCCAGTTGTTTTTTTGCGTGCGGCACGCGGGGCCCTGTGGTCGAGTCTCGCTGCTTTCCGCATTCCCGACTGGCGCAGCCAAGGAGACGCGAAACATCATGAGCGACGAGAAGAAGACGGTTGACGAGATCCAGACTGCACTGTCGGGCGGGCACAAGGTCTCGCCGGACTGGGAGCAGGTGCTCTACACGCCCGAGCGCAAGGAGAAGCTGCTCGCCGGGCAGATCAACCTGCGCGACTACCACGCCATCAGCGGGCCCGAGATGCTGCAGATGGCGCTCATCGGCTTCCGCATGTACGAGCAGGGCAAGTACGCCGAGGCGAAGACCATCTTCTCGGGGCTCATCACGCTCGACCCGATGGAGGCCTACTACTACACGGCGCTCGGCGCGGTGTTCCTCGCCGAGGAGGAGCTCGAGGACGCCCGCGCGAGCTTCGATCGCGCCATCGCGCTCAACGCGAAGGAGGTCGCCCCCTACGTGAACCGCGGCGAGGTGAACCTCCGCGAGGGCAAGATCCTCGAGGCGGCGCAGGACTTCGCCAAGGCGGTCGAGCTCGACCCGAAGTTCGAGGACCCGCTCACCCAGCGCGCGCGCGTGCTGGCCGCTGCCGCCCTCGAGATGATCGAGAACGCGACGGCGGACGACGAGAAAAAGTAAGGAGTCGTCTCGCCGATGCCGCGCAGCGGGGCCACCCGGCCCGTCGAGATCATCTACTACCCCAAGCGGGGGCGCCGCACGGCGACGGTCGAGACGCTCATCACCGACTCCGGCGAGGCGCCCCGCAAGGCGGGGAAGCAGCGCCGGCGCACGCTGACCGACGAGACGCCTGACCCGGCCCTGGGCGCGCTGCTCGAGCTCTCGCGGCTGGGTCACGGCCTCTTCGAGGCCGGCCGGCTCGACGAGGCGCGGGTGATCTTCGAGTCGCTGGTGCGGCTCGGGCCGCCCGACCCCTTTCCCCACACCATGCTGGGCACCATCGCCCTGGCGCAGCACCACCACGATCAGGCGCTGGAGCACTTCGACGCGGCGCTGGTGATCGACCCCCTCGACGTGACCTCGCTGGTGTACCGGGGCGAGGTGCGGCTCGCGCGCAAGAAGGTCTCGCGGGCCGTGGAGGACCTGGAGCGGGCGGTGGCCTGCGGCGTGAAGGGCGACCCCTTCGTGGTCCGGGCCGAGCGGCTGCTCGCGCTGGCGCGAGGGAAACGCTCGCCGCCGTCGGGTTTGCGGTAACGTCCGCGCGCGATGGCGTCCGGCAACTCCTTCATCAACAAGTACTCCGACATCGTGCTGGCGGTGGTGGTGATCTGCATCATCGGCATGCTGATCGTTCCGCTGCCGACGTTCCTGCTCGACATCCTGCTGACGGTCAACATCAGCCTGTCGGTCATCATCCTGCTGATCTCGCTCTACATTCCGGGCGCGCTGCAGATCAGCGTGTTCCCTACGCTGCTGCTGATCACCACGATGTACCGGCTGGCGCTGACCGTCTCGACGACGCGCCTCATCCTCTCGGCGGGGGATGCCGGCGAGGTCGTCTACGCCTTCGGCAACTTCGTGGCGCGCGGCAACTTCGTGGTCGGCGGCATCATCTTCGTCATCTTGACGATCGTGAACTTCATCGTGATCGCCAAGGGCTCGGAGCGCGTCGCCGAGGTGGCCGCGCGCTTCACCCTCGACGCCATGCCCGGCAAGCAGATGTCGATCGACGCCGACCTGCGGGCCGGCGCCATCGAGATGGAAGAGGGCAAGCGCAAGCGGCGCGACCTCGAGCGCGAGAGCCAGCTCTTCGGCGCGATGGACGGCGCCATGAAGTTCGTCAAGGGCGACGCCATCGCCGGCATCATCATCACGGTGGTGAACATCGTCGGCGGCCTGACCATCGGCGTGCTGCAGAAGGGCATGCCGGCGGCCGAGGCGGCGAAGAAGTACGCGCTGCTGACCATCGGTGACGGCCTGGTGGGCATGATCCCCGCCATCCTCATCTCGACCTCGGCCGGCATCATCGTGACGCGCGTGAGCGGGGCCGAAGAGGGGGCCCACCTCGGCAAGGACATCAGCACCCAGCTCGTCGCCTACCCGCGCGCCATCGCCATCGCCGGCGGCATGCTCATCGTCCTGGGCCTGGTGCCGGGCCTGCCCAAGGTGCCCTTCCTGCTGCTGGGGGCGGGCGCGGGCTTCGGCGCCTACGTGATGCTCAAGCGGGAGCGGCAGATCGCCTCGGGCGAGCTCCAGGCGGACGGCGAGGTGCCCGAGGGCGAGGAGGGCCTGCAGGCCACGGAGCCGGCACCCAAGGAGCCGATCAACCCCGACTCCGAGCTCTTCATCCCCGTGGTGACGCCCATCGTGCTCGAGGTGAGCGACGCGCTGGTGCCCTACGTCGACTCGCGGCAGGACGGCGGCAAGTTCCTCTTCGAGCTGGTGCCCTTCATGCGCGACGGCCTCTTCGTCGAGCTGGGGGTGCGCTTCCCCGGCGTGCGCGCGCGCGGGAACCCGGGGCTCCCGCCGGGGGCGTACCAGATTCAGATCAACGAGGTGCCGGTGGTGACGGGGCAGGCGACCCTGGGGCACATCCTCGTCAACGACACGGTCGATCGGCTGCGGCTGATGAACATCGAGGGCTTCGACGCGGTGAACCCCGCGACGCGGCAGCCAGCGGCCTGGGTGCCCGAGCAGAGCAAGGACATGCTCGAGTCGGCCGGCCTCACCACGTGGGACGTGCCGGGCTACATCATCCTCCACCAGGCGGCGGTGCTGCGGCGCCACGCCCGCGAGTTCGTCGGCGTGCAGGAAGTGCAGACGATGCTCGACCAGCTCGAGAAGGCCTTCCCGGCCATCGTGAAGGAGGTCGTGCCGAAGGTGGTGACGGTGCTCAAGCTCACCGACATCCTCGGGCGGCTGGTGGAGGAGGAGATCTCGGTGCGCGACCTGCGCGGCATCCTCCAGGCGCTGGCGGAGCAGGGCCAGATGGAGGCCGACTCGGTGATGTTGACCGAGCACGTGCGCAGCTCGCTCAAGCGCTACGTGTCGCACAAGTACGCGCGCGGCACGAACACCCTGGTGGTGTACCTGCTCGACCCGCAGATCGAAGACGCCATCCGCAGCTCCATCAAGCGGACCTCGGCGGGCACGCACCTCGCGCTCGAGCCCGACATCGCGCAGGAGATCGTCCAGGCGGTGAAGAACGAGTGCGGGCACCTGCCGCCGACCGCGCAGCGCCCGGTGATCCTCACCTCGATGGACATTCGCCGCTACGTGCGGAAGCTGCTCGAGTACGAGTTCAACCCGCCCTTCTCGGTGGTGAGCTACCAGGAGCTGTCGCCGGAGCTCAACATTCAGCCGGTGGCGCGCATCAGCACCCGCTGAGGCCGGGCCCGGCGTGGACCGGGGCCCGCCTCAGGCGCCGGCCACGAGCAGGATGATCAGCACCACGCCCATGAGCACCATCACGCCGCCGATGGCGAGCCCGATGAGCGTCTGCTTGTTCGACAGGTCGATGAGCTTGCGCGGGCCGGCGGCCTCGAGGTCTGCGTCGGGGTCCTGCTCGTCACTCGGCAGGTCCTCTGGCGGCGGCTCCTCGTCGCCTGGGGGCTCGTCGGTGGCCTCGTTCTCGGCGTCGGTGTGCACCTCGGCCGACGGCGACTCCTGCGGCTCGGGCTCGGGTTCCGGCTCGGGCTCCGGGGCGGGGGGCTCCGGCTCCGGCTCGGGCGGCACGGCCAGGGTGCTCTCGTCTTCTTCGTTGGTGCTCGCGGGCAGCACCACGGGCGCCTCGCGCACCTCGGAGGGGTCGATGAAGAGCAGGCGCACGCCGCCGATCTCGACCTCGTCGCGGTCCTTGAGGGTCGCCTTGCGGGTGCGCTTCTTGTTGAGCTTGATGCCGTTGCGGCTGCCGAGGTCTTCGACGTGGGTGCCGGACCAGTCGCGGCGGACCTTCACGTGCTTGCGGCTGACGAGGTCGTCGTGGAGCACCACGTCGGCCTCGGCGGCGTCGCGGCCGAAGACGTACTCCTGCGCGTCGGCGATCTCGATGCGCTGGCCCTCGGTGGGGCCGTTCATCACCCGGAAGTAGGCGTTCTCGCCGCCGGCGGCGAGGCCCTTCATCACGTCTTTGACGACCTTGCGCGAGACGAACATCGTCTTGCCCGAGACGTCTTCGCTGACGTCGGCCACGCGGTCGAAGGTGACGTCGAACTGGGCGATGGCGATGACGTCTCCGTTGCGCAGCAGCCGCTTCTCGCCCTTGGGCAGCTTCTGGCCGTTGACCTGGGTGCCGAAGGAGGAGCCGAGGTCTTCGAGGAAGAAGAGGGTGCCGTCGCGGGAGATGCGCGCGTGGTTGCGCGAGACGGCCTGCTGGGCGAGCACCACCTGGCACGTCTGGTCGCGCCCGAAGGTGATGACCTCCTCGTCTTCGAGCAGCACGGTCTTCGGCTCGTCGCCGGCCTTGCCGCCTTTCATCCTGACGCTGAGTCTGACGCCCATCGGTCGTGCTTCAGTCGCTCACGTACTGGCGGCAGGTGGCCACCTGGTTGGCGAAGTCGGACTCGTTGGCGAACTTGAGGAAGTTCTTGCAGGCCACGGTCGCGTTCTTCTCGTCGCTGCGGTTCTTGAAGAGCTCGAAGAGGCCGAAGTGGCACAGCGCGAACTTCGGGTCGTACTTGAGGCAGCGCTTGTACGCGCGCTCCTCGTCGTTCACGAGGCCCTTGTCACGGGCCTGCAGGGCCAGGGAGTACTCGCCCTCGGGCGTCTTGGTGCCCGCGGCGCGGCCCTTTACGTCGTCGAGCGCCTTGTCCTGCAGCTTGCACTTCTTCTCGGCCACGATGATGTTGTTGCGGCACTGGGCGAAGTTCTCGTCGCTCTCGATGCAGCTCGAGTAGCTGTCCTTCGCCTCGCAGGGCTTGCCGGCCTCCATGAAGGCGTTGCCCAGGGCGTTCCAGGCGGCCGTGAAGCGCGGGTCGAGCTGGGTGGTGCGCGTGAGGTACTCGATGGCCGTCTCGTTCTCGCCCTCCTCGATGGCGATCTGCCCGAGCTGGGCCCAGCCGTCGGCGAGGTCGGGCTTGACCGCCACGAGGGTGCGCAGCTCCTTCTTCGCCTTGTCGGGCTGGCTCAGGGCCTTGAAGGCGAGCGCGAGGTTGTAGCGGGCCTCGAGGTAGTCGGGGTTGACCCGCAGGGCGCGCTGGAAGTTGTCGTGCGCTTTCCCGTAGCCCTGCTCCTGCATGTAGATGAGGCCCAGGTTGTTGTAGGCCTGCGCCTGGTCCTGGTTCAGGCGGAGCGCCTTGATGAGGTACTCCTTCGAGCGGGGCACCTGGCCGCGGTTGAAGGCGATGATGCCCTTGTTCACCCAGAGGTCGGCGTAGGCCGGCGAGAACTGAATGCCCAGGTCGCACTGATCTTCGGCGGCCTGCAGGTTGCCCTGCGAGATGTACGCGGCGCACAGCTCGTTGCTCTCGAGCGCGCGGGGGTGTGGCGGCGGGTTCGAGACGCACGCGCCAACCACCACGGCGGCCGCCATCGCCAGACGAAGTCGAGTCATCGGCGCGAGTGTAGAGAAGGGCCCCGGGGGTCGCAACGGCGTCGATCAGTGAAACACCGCTGATTTCGTGCAGTTGCGCAGGTACGATGCCGCCCCATGCGCAAGACGCTCTCGACGTGGGTGGTGGTGCTGCTCCTCCTGGGCGCGGTGGAGGCCAACGCCAGCGCCAGCTTCGCCAACCGCATGCTGGGCCTGAGCGGCGGCTACTCGACCTTCACCAACAACAACGTGGCCCTGACGACGGTGGTGCCCATCGCCCTGGAGGCCGGGTACTACATCGAGAGCGGCTTCGACCTGTACCTGCGGGTGCAGATCAGCCTCGTGCGGCAGGGCGTCGGCTTCGGCGCCGACAGGAACAACCCGGGCTTTCTCTTCGGCATCGGCGGCCAGCTGGGCATCCGCTACCTCTTCCTGGAGGAGAGCATTCGCCCGTACGTGGGGGTCCACCTGGCCGGCATGGGCCTGCCGTCGGAGCTGCGGGTGGGGCCGCCGGGGTACGGCGGGCTGGGCATCAACGGCGGCGTCGACTTCTTCCTGTCGGACAGCATCTCGCTGGGCCTGCGGGGCTACTTCGACCTGCTCATGAGCGTGCGGGGCGACACGGGCGACTTCATCGTGCTGCCGCTGCCCGGCGCGGTCATCAGCATCAACACCTACTTCTGACGGCGCAGGTCAGCCCGCGCGCGAGAGGAAGCGGCGGGGCGGGGCGGCCTGGCGCTTCTGGGCGGTGCGCGCGGCGAGCGCCGCCGTCACCAGCAGCACGAGCTTCTCGTCGGACAGGTGCGCGGGCTTGCCGAAGCCCAGGTCGTCTTCGAGGCGGCGGGCGAGGGTGGCGAACAGCGTGAGGCGCGCCTCCATGCCCAGCTCCTCGCGCCGGAGCGCCGCCGAGAAGAGCACCGCCTCCTCTTCGGCCGAGAGCCGGGCCACGCGCGCGCGGAAGTCGGGGTCGGACAGCAGCGAGGTGTCGCCCTCGGGGCGCTCGAGCTGCGTGGGGATCTTGAGGCGCCGCTCGCGCACCACGATGGTGCCAGCGAGGAGATCGCCCAGACGCTGCTGGGAGCCCGAGAAGAGGGCCGCCACGCCGCCCACGAGGTAGAGCAGCGGCAGCTTGTCCACCGGGCGCACGAGGTTTCGCAGGAGCGACTGGGAGGCGCCCACGCGCACGCCGGAGTCCTGGATGACGCGCAGCCCGAGGATGCGCTTGCCCACGGTCTGCCCGCTCCAGGCCACCTCGAGCAGCACCATGTAGCCCCAGTCGACCAGGAACCAGACGACGAACTGGGCGGCGAAGCCCACGCCCAGCAGCTCCTGCGCGGCCCCCGCCCCGGCCACCACCGCGCCGGCGGCGCTCAGGGCGAGCTGGAAGAGCAGCACCAGCAGGAACAGCAGCACCGTGATGACGAGGCTGAGCACGGTGTCGATGAGCAGCGCGAGGAAGCGGCTCATGAGCCCGGCGAGCACGAAGTTGAACTCGACGTACTCCGGCGTCAGCACGGTGTAGGCGCCGTCCAGCCGGAGCGGCGGGTCGAGGGGAGCGCTCATCGAGAGCGCGAGTGTACACGGCCGCGCCGGGAGTAGAGTGGCGCTCGCAATGGAGCTCGCCGAGTTCGTCGAACACCGCCGGCCGAAGTGGAGCGCGCTGGAGCGGCTGCTCGACACGGCCGAGCGCGAGGGGCTCTCGAAGCTGTCCCTCGACGACGCCCGGGCGCTCTCGCGGCTGTACCGCGCGGCCTCGTCTGATCTGCTCTGGGTGCGTGCGCGCGCCGGAGCCGCGGACCTGAGCGGGTACCTGAACGATCTCGTCGGCCGGGCCTACGCCCTCACGTACCCGGGCAAGCGCGTGCGCCCGGGCGACCTGGGGCGCTTCCTCACCCTGGGCTTCCCGGAGGTGTTCGCCCGCGAGTGGCGCATGTTCGTCGCCGCCTTCCTCCTCTTCTGGGCCGGCTTCGGCTTCGGGTGGATCGGCATGATGTTCGACCCGGAGGCCGCGCCGTACCTGGTGCCGGAGCAGCACCTCACGCTCGACCCCGAGAAGCGGCAGCAGCAGGAGGCGGAGAGCAAAGGCGCCACGGCGGGTGAGCAGGCGATGTTCACCAGCTTCCTCTTCACCCACAACATCCAGGTGGCCTTCTTCGCCTTCGCGCTCGGCCTCACGGCGGGGCTGGGCACGGCCATCCTCATGTTCTTGAACGGGGTGATGCTGGGGTCGCTGGCCTGGGTCTACGCCTCGAAGGGCATGGCCGGGTGGTTCTGGGCGTGGATCCTCCCGCACGGCATCCCGGAGATCACCGCCATCGTCATCGCCGGCGCGGCGGGCTTCGTGCTGGCCCGCGCCATCGTGGCGCCGAAGGGCCTCTCGCGGCGCGCGGCCCTCAAGCGGGAAGGGCGCACGGCACTGCAACTGCTGCTGGGCACGCTGGCCCTCTTCGTGCTCGCCGGCTTCATCGAGGGCACCATCTCGCAGATCCACCCGCCGCGGCTCTCGGTGGCCTTCAAGCTGGCCTTCGCCCTCACCGTCGGCGGGGGCGTCTACGCCTACCTCTGGTCCGGGGCGCTCCGCCGGGTGCTCAGCTCAGCCCCCGCGTCAGCAGCTGCAGCAGGAAGCCGCTGAAGGCCAGGGCCATCGTCAGCCCCCCGAGGACGATGCCCACCAGCGCGAGCTCGTTGCCCTTCTGGCTGCCGGCCGAGGCGGCGATCTGGTTGCGCGCCATCACCCCGGTGATCACCGCGCCGAGGCCCGAGAAGGGCACGCAGCACAGCACGCCCAGCACCACCGACACGATGGCCAGGGTGTTCGTCGGCGCGCTGCTCTGCATGGTGCCCACGCCGAAGCCGCTGGGCGGCGGGCCCGCGTAGCCTGTCGGCCGCACGGTCGGCGGTGGCGCGGAGGGCCGTGACGCCTGGGAGATCACCGGCGCCGGCGCGGGAGGCAGCGTGCCGCCTTCGCGCGGCACCTCGAAGCTGGCGGTGCAGGCGTGGCAGGTGAGGCGCGCGCCTGGCGTGCCCTCGTTGTCGCTGCCGCAGTTGGGGCAATAGACCCTCATCGGTGCTCCTTCACAGCGCGCCCGGGTTCATGCCCGTCCTCCTACCAGAATGCCGGGCTCGACCTCATGCCGGCGAGGCCGGGTATGCTGGAGGCGTGGACCTGACGAGCTACGTCGAGGGCTGGCGCCAGCGCATCGCGGAGGAGGACGCGGCGCGAAGCGTGCGGGAGTCGCGGCTGCGTGCGCTCGCGCAGGCCGCCGTCGCGCCGCTCCTCGCCAGCGGGGCCCGTCGCGTCGTGCTCTTCGGCTCCGTCGCGGAGGGCACGACGACGGAAGCCTCCGACATCGATCTCGCGGTCGAAGGGCTCCCGGCAGAGAAGCTCGAAGAGGCGCGCGCGCGGGTGGCGCAGGTCCTCCAGGGGCGCTCCGCGTTCGACCTGGTCCGGGTCGAGGACGTCGGCCAGGCCGTCAGGCAGGCCATCACGTGCGGCGAGGTGCTGGGGTGAGCACCGCCCAGCGCGCCGCGCTCTTGAGGACTCTGGCGGCCCGCGTGCGCTCGGCCGTCATCGACCTGCGGGCGCTCGGCGCGTCGGCCGTCGCAGCGGAGGCGGGCCTCTCCTCGCGCAGTGGCGACCCGCTGCACGTCGCCGGCTGCGGTGCGCTCGTGCACAGCTGGTACAACGAGCTCGAGAAGACCTTCGAGACGGTCGCGCGCAGGCTCGACGGCTTCGAGCCTCGTGGAGACGACTGGCACGCCGCGCTCGCGGCGCAGGTCGCCCTCGATGTCCCCGGCGTTCGGCCGGCGATGGTGGCCGGCGCGCTGACGGGCGCGCTGCGGGAGCTGAGGGCCTTCCGCCACCTGTTTCGTCACCTCTACGTCTTGAACCTCGAGCCGCGGCGGGTCGGCGAGTTGCTGGCGCTGGTCCACGCGACCTCCGCCAGCGTCGAGCCCCAGCTCGAGGCCTTCGCGGCCGCGCTGGAGGGCATCGCTGCCGGCCTCGAGGCGCCGGGGCCGTAGCGCCCGGCGCTGCACCTTCACAGCGCGCCGCGCGCCTTGATCTCGAGGTATTGGTTCACCGCCGCGAGCGAGAGCTGGTCGGCCGAGACGTCCACCACCTTGACGCCGTCCTGGCCCACCTTGCGCTTCATGGCCTCACGATCGAGCAACAGCTCGCTCGCCACCGCGTGCTGGTAGGCGAGCTCCGGGTCGGCGGGCGGCGTGCGCAGCAGCTCGGCGAGCGCCGTGTCCTTCACCGAGAGGCACAGGGGCACGTGCCGCTTCGCCAGTCGCCGCATGGGCTCCACCATCGTCTGCGCCTGGTCCTCGTCGATGAAGTCGGTGAAGACGCACAGGAGGCTGCGCTTCACGAGCCGCACGTTGAGCTCCTTGAAGAGGGCCAGGTAGTCCACATAGGTGAGGTGCGGCTTCGCGGTGTAGAGCGCGTCGACGATCTTCCGGTACTGCAGCCGCCCCGCCGCCGGCGCGAGGTACGTCTTGATGCCGTCGGCGAAGACCACCAGGCCCACCCGGTCGCCGTTGCGCACGGCGACGAAGGCGAGGAAGAGGGCGGCGTTCACCGCGTGGTCCAGCTTGGTGAGGCCGTCGACCCGGGCGGCCATGGAGCGGCCGGCGTCGACGCCGATGAGCACCGCCTGGCTGCGCTCCGACTCCATCACCCGGGTCACGGGGCGCCCGCGGCGGGCGGTGGCCTTCCAGTCGACGTCGCGCGCCGAGTCGCCCTGGGCGTAGTCGCGCAGGCGGGCGAACTCCGAGCCGCGGCCGTCGCGGCGCAGCTGCCGCAGCCCCAGGTTCACGAAGTCGAGGGCCGCGTCGGACAGGAGCAGCCGGCTCGCCCCGCGCATGTCGGGGAAGACGCTGACGCTCACCTGGGCCTGCACCCGCCGCTCGTGCCACACGAAGCCGAAGGGCCCGCGCACGCGCAGGTGGAGCTCGCCGAAGTCGAAGCGGCCCCGCTTGGGCGGGGTCGTCGTGTAGTGCACCCGCGCCCGGCTCTGCGGCGACACCGAGAGCGAGAGGATCGCCGGGCGCGTCTCGAAGCCGTCTGGCGCGTCGTCGCGCACGTCCACGTGCACGGTGGCCCGCGAGGGGTTCACCACGTGCACGGCCACCGGCGAGGCCACGCCGACCTGCAGGCGCGTCGGCAGCTCGCGCCAGGCCTTGAGCTCCACGCGCCGCGCGAGCACCGCGTCGAGCGCCGCCACGGACAGCAAGACGACGTCGGCCAGGAGCACCAGCGCGCCCAGGCCCGCAATGAAGCCCGCGGCGATGGTGGGGATCGCCAGCAGGCACAGCAGGAGCCACAGTCGCGCCGAGGGGATCACCGGCCTTACCTCGGCACCTCGACGGAGTTCACCACCTCGCGCAGCACCTCGGCCGGCGTCGCCCCGTCGAGCTCCGCGTCGGGCGAGAGCAGCAGGCGGTGCTTGAGCACCGGCCCCGCGAGGTAGCGCACGTCGTCGGGCGTCACGAAGCCCCGGCCTCGCAGCGCCGCGAGCGCCTTGCTGGCGAGCAGCAGGTGCACCGCCGCGCGCGGCCCGGCGCCGAGGCGGATGCGCGGCGAGCGGCGCGTGGCCGCCACGAGCTTGCGCACGTACGAGAGCACCGGCGGCTCGATGCGCACCTCGGCCATGGCGGCGCGGGCCTCGAGCACCTGCGCCTGCGTCACCGCCGCCACCACGCCCGCGCGCTGCAGGTCGCCCGCGTCGAAGCCGCGGTTCACCGACGCCAGGATGGCCTCCTCCTCGTCGTCGCTGGGGTAGCCCACGTCGATCTTGAAGAGGAAGCGGTCGAGCTGCGCCTCGGGCAAGGGGTAGGTGCCCTCGGACTCGACGGGGTTCTGGGTGGCGAACACCGTGAAGAGCGGCGAGAGCGAGGTGTGGCGGCCCTCGAGCGAGACGCTGCGCTCCTGCATGGCCTCGAGCAGCGCCGACTGCGTCTTGGCGGGCGCGCGGTTGATCTCGTCGGCCAGCAGCAGGTCGGTGAAGATCGGCCCGCGCACCAGCACGAAGGCCTGGCTCTTCAGGTCGAAGACGCTCGTGCCGAGGATGTCTGCGGGCATGAGGTCGGGCGTGAACTGAATGCGCTTGAACTCGGCGCTCACGCTGCGGGCCAGCGCGCGGGCCATGAGCGTCTTCGCCACGCCCGGCACGCCCTCGAGCAGCACGTGCCCGCCGGCGATGAGGCCGCAGAGCATGAGCTCGAGCGCCTCGTCCTGGCCGACGACGGCCTTGCGCACCTCGGTGAGGCTGGCCTCGCGTACGCGGTTGGCGAGGGCGACGGCGGCGGGGCCGGGCGCGGGATCGGCGGGGAGCGGGGAGAGTGGGCCACCGGTGGGGGTCATCGCTTGGTCCTCGGTTGGTGCTGCAGGGTCTTGCGGACGACGGCCGCGAGCGTGGCGACGTGCTGCACGTCGCGCTCATCATCAGCGGTGCGGGCGGCGGCGGACACGTCGAGCAGCGCCCGCGCCAGGTCCTTGCGGCCGCGCACCTCGAGGGCCGCGCCGATCTCCGCGGGCTCGAGGCGGCCGCTGACGCCCGCCTTCTCGGCGAGCTCGTGGGCCAGGGCCCGGGCGATGCTGGCCGCGGCGTGGGCGTGGTGCTTGCCCGCGCGGTAGAGGCGGCTGGTGGCGAAGAGGGCGTCGGTGCTGCCCACGCGGAGCTCCTCCTCGGGCGGCCGGGGCCGGCCGAAGCGCCGCAGCGCCAGCGCCCACAGGGCCACGCCCAGCAGCAGCTGCGCGACGGCGTACTGCAGCCCGTAGCGCGCGGCGAACTCGCCCATGGAGCGCTGGCCGGTGAAGCCGTGGTGGAACTCGTCGAAGGCCACCGGGCCGCTGGCGGCCACCGTGCCCAGCAGCGAGCGCCAGAAGCGCGCGTTGTCGGCCACGCCCAGGGCGCGGTTCATCGCCAGCTCCGGCGCCCCGAGGAGAATGACGCGCCCCTGCCCGTAGGGCACCACCGCGGCCACGGGCTGGTCGAGCTCGTTGTCGACCAGCAGCGGCACCGCGCCCGGCGGCAGCACGAGGAAGGCGCGCACCCTCGTCACCACCCGCTGCACGCCGTGCACGTAGCGGCTCGGCTGCGCAGGCACGAGGGTGCGCGTGTCGAGGCTCGCCGCCGTGCGCACCAGCTCCACGCCCAGCTCCCGCAGCAGCTTGGGGTCGCGGTGGCTCGCGGGGGCGAAGACGAGGGTCGCGCCGTTGCGCACGTGCTCCAGCAGCTTGTCCTGCTCCTCGCGGGACACGGCGGGCGCGCGGAGCGCGTTGAGCCCGCGGGCCTTGAACTCCTCCTCGTCGGCCTCCTCGCTCGCGGGCACGCCGGCGTCGGAGCCGTCGAAGGCGGCCTTGTCGTCACCCAGCTCGTCGCGAAAGCGCGTGCCGAGCAGCACGAGGTTGCGCTCGGCCGGCAGCACCGTGAGGTCCTGCTGCTGGCGCGACACGGGCAGCCCCGACTCCGAGAGGAGCAGGAAGAGGGCCCGCGCGCCGTCGGGCTCGCTGCGGAAGGTCGAGAGGCGATCGGCGAAGCTGCCGCGGCGGGCCCCCTGCAGGAGGAACCACGAGAGCGCGGCGAGCAGCGCCAGGCCCCCCACCATCAGCAGCGGGAAGCGGTCACGCACGGGCGGGCGCTCCTTCGCTGGGCTGGAGCAGCGGGCCGACGACCTGCCGGAACATGGCGTAGGCCAGCGCGTCGACGCCGAGGTTGCCGTACCAGGCGAAGTCGAAGCGCCGGGTCAGCTCGCGGAAGGCGGCGCGCGCGCTCGAGGAGCCCTTGAAGGCGAGCAGGTACTCCCAGTTGGAGCGCGTCGGGTCGTAGTCGATGACGCCATCGCGGTGCAGCCGCGAGAGGAGCGCGAGGTACAGGTGGCGGATGGCCTCCCGGTACTCGCCGCGCGCCGCGAGCTGATCGGCCAGGCCCGCCCACGTCTCCGGCGGCCGCGACAGCGCGCTCAGCCCGTCGTGCGCGAGCGGCTGCTCCACCAGCCCGCCGGCCTCGTCGGGGGCCACCTCGTGGCGGCGCGTGCGCTGCACCGAGCGCACGAGGATGTAGAGGAGCACCCCGGCCACCAGCACGAAGGCCACCACCATCACCGCGTTCGCGCCGGCCATGCCGCTGGGGCCCGCGTCGGGCAGCGGCAGCGGGCCGCTCGGCTCGTCGTCGCGGTCGAAGAGCCACTCGAGGAAGCGCTTGATGAGGCGCGCCAGCCAGCCCGGCGGCTCCTCTCCGTCGGGCGTCGCCTCCTCGGCCTTCGGGGGCGGCGTGGCGCGGAACTCGGGCCGCGAGAGGATGTCGTTGGCCGCGGCCCGCGCGTCGCCTTCGGCGTCCTCGGCCTGCTGCGCCTCGCCGTACAGCCGGAGCCCCTCCCTCAGATCCGCCTCGGCGGCGTCGCAGTCGTCCTCCTCGAAGACGCGGCGCTCGACGCGCGAGAGGAAGCGCGAGAGGGCCGACTGCGCCTCGCTCGGCACCTGGCGCTCGAGGGGCCCTAAGTCGACGTTCCCAGACATCTCGCACTCGTCGACGAGGGTCTGGGCGCGCTCCAGGGCCGCCGACGGCTGCGCGGCGGCGGGCCAGGCGACGAGGGCGAGGAGCAGGGCCACCACGGCGCCGGCGCCCCGGGCCTTGCGCCGCGTGGGCAGCTGCTCCACCTGGGCGAGCAGGTCGAGGCCCTCCTGGCGCACGCGGCCGTCGATGAGCAGGAGCGTCGCCGTCGCCGCGCGGAGCGGCTCGAAGAGGGCGAAGGTGACGGCCGCCACCACGGCCAGCCAGGCGGGGTTGTCGAGGGAGGCGAAGCGCTCGACGAAGGTGACGTCGAAGCCAAAGAGGCTGTTGGCCAGCTTGAAGCCGAAGGCGGTGGCGAGGTGGAGGTTGAGGGCGAGCAGCAGCTGACTCAGGCCCAGCGCGCGGACCCACGGGGCGGCGTGGCGGGTCGGCCCGAGGAGCCGGGCGCAGGTGCCATAGAGCCCCAGCACGCTGCCCTGGCCGCGCATGGTGGCCGCGTAGCCGACCGCGTGCGCGCCGAAGAAGAGGAAGCCCAGGCCGAAGGTGAAGCTCCACAGGGCGGTGTTGAGCACCGCCAGCCACGCCGCGGCGGTGACGAGGGCCGGGGCCCTGGCGAGGGCGGCCTTGAGGCTCACCCACGGCGAGGGCGCGGCGGTGCCCAGCACCTGCTGCTCGAGGTGGTGACAGGCGGCGCCCTGGCCGATGGCGCGGGCCACCCAGGCCAGCGTCCACAGCGCGACGGGGCCGGCGAGGGGCTCCTGGTAGCGCGCCGCCTCGACGAGGTTGAAGAGGGCCACCACCACCAGCGCGCCGCCCGGGAGCGTGAGCGCCCAGGGCCCGGTGCTGGTCGCGCACACCCGCAGGGCCGCGTCGAAGAGGGCGACGGCGTTGCGCGGGCGGAGCTCGAGGGCGTCGACGGCCATCGTCTAGAGCGCGGCGAGGGCCGCGAGTCCGTAGAAGCCGCCGAAGAGCACGGCGAGCGAGAGGAGGGCGAGGAGCACGCTGCCCGCCGACCAGTCCTTCCGCTCGATGAGGCGCTGGGCCGCCGCCAGCTTCGCGGCGAGGCACTTCGCGCAGCGGTTGATGCCCTCGAACTGCGTGGTGCACTCGGTGCAGATGACGTTGCGGCACTCGACGCAGACGCCGAGGCCGGCCCGCTCCGGGTGGTAATGGCAGCGGCCTGAACCCAGTCCCATCGGGCCGGGAGCCTAGCAAGAGGCCCCCGCGCCCACGGCAGAGACTTCGCGGCTTCAGAGCTCTTCGAGGAACTCGTCGTTGTAGGTGTAGCGGCCCAGGCGCTTGAGGAGCGCCTCCATGGCCTCGACGGGCTTCACCGAGAAGAGCATGCCGCGCAGCTTCTTCACCTTCTCGTACTCCTTGAAGGAGAAGAGCTTCTCTTCCTTGCGCGTGCCCGACTGGGCGATGTTGATGGCCGGCCAGATGCGCTTCTCGGCCAGCAGGCGGTCGAGCGTCACCTCGGAGTTCCCGGTGCCCTTGAACTCCTCGAAGATGACCTCATCCATGCGGCTGCCCGTGTCGATGAGGGCGGTGCCGATGATGGTGAGCGTGCCGGCTTCTTCGGTGGCGCGGGCGGCCCCGAAGAGGCGCTTGGGCTTCTCGAGGGCGCGGGTGTCGACGCCGCCCGACATGGTGCGGCCCGAGCTCTCGACCTCCTTGTTGTAGCTGCGCGCCAGGCGGGTGATGGAGTCGAGGAGCACCACCACGTCCTTGCCTGACTCCACGAGGCGACGGGCGCGCTCCATGGCCAGCTCGGCGACGCGGAGGTGGTCGGCCGTCTTGTGATCGCTCGACGAGGCGAACACCTCGGCCTTGATGTTGCGCCGCATGTCCGTCACCTCCTCGGGCCGCTCGTCGATGAGCACCACCATGAGGTGCATCTCGGGGTGGTTGGCGAGGATGGCCTGGGCCATGCGCTGAAGCATGATCGTCTTGCCCGTCTTCGGAGGCGCGACGATGAGCGCGCGCTGCCCTTTGCCCAGGGGCGCGATGAGGTCGAGCACGCGGCTGACGAACTCCTTGTGGCCGTGCTCGAGCTTGACGCGCTCCACGGGGTCCACCGAGGTGAGATCGCCGAAGTGGGGCAGGCGCGTGGCCTGGTCCACCGGGGCGCCGTCCACCGTCTCGACGCTCACCACCGTGCCCTTGAGGCCCTTCATCTGGGCGCGGGCGACGAGGTACTGCCCGGCGCGCAGGCGGAGCTTCTGCACCAGGTTCTTGGGGATCTCCGCGTCGTCGGGGCGCGGGAGCAGGTTGTGCTTGAGGCTGCGCAGGCCCGCGTTCTGACCCTTCACGTCCATGTCCAGCACGCCCTCGACCTGCGCCACGTTGGCGGTGACGGGCACGCCCTGGGCCTGCTGCTGGCGCACCTGGGTCTGCTGCTGCTGCTGCGCCTGCTGCTGGGCGAGGCGCTGCTTGTACTGGTCGAGCTCCGCGGGCGTGAGGAAGACGTTCACCACCTGCCCGTCGGGCTGGATGACCTTGCGGAAGGCCTGGCCGTCTTCGGCGAAGAAGACGGGGTTGCCCTTGCGGCGGCGGCGGCGGCGCTTGCGGCGGCCGGCGCCCTGGCCCGGCTGGCCGGGCTGCCCGGCCTGGGCCCCACCGTTGGGCGCGCCCGCGTCGTCGGGGGCACCGTCCTCGGGGCCGTCGTCGTCGCCGTCGTCGCCCTCGTCACCGGGGGCACCGTTCGTCGGATCCGTCGGGTCTGGCCACTGCGTCTCGCTCATGTGTCGCTCACCGTCGGGCGCGGGGGAGCCCGCGCGACCGGTGTCCTCAATCGGCTGTGGGGCAGGGCGCTGACCGCGGGGCTTTTGGCTCGGTGCTGACGCCGCTGGCCGACCACGCGCGCCCTGAACCGGACCGGGGCCCTCTGTGATGAGAGCCCGAACGACCCGGCAGAGGCGTCGTAGCAACGCCCCGGGCGGGATTCACCTCATTTCCACGGCGTACTCGAGGCGGGCCTGCGCCCGGGGCGACTCCAGCAGCCAGCTCAAGGGGCCGAGCTGCCGGGCGAGGCCCTGCAGGGCGGGCGGCAGGCTGGCGCCCGGCGCGGGGAGCTCGAGGAGCGCGGCCGGCGCGGCGGCCCCCAGCACCGACGAGAGCAGGCCCGTCGAGGCCTGGTAGAGTTCCAGCTCCACGTCGTCGCCCACGCCCGCCTTCGCCTTCGCCGCGGCGACCGCGTCCATGAGGCCGCCGAGGTGGTCGACGAGCCCGTGGGCCTTCGCCGCCTCGCCGCTCCACACGCGCCCGCGGGCCACGGCGTCGACCTGCGCCTTGTCGAGCTTCCGGCTGCTGGCGACCTCGGTGATGAAGCCGTCGTAGAAGTCATCGATCCACCGCTGGGCGGCCTCGCGCTGCGGCTCGGTCCACGGCTCGAAGGGGTCGGTGAGGCCCGCGAGCGCCCCGCGCGTGAGGCTGACCTGGTCGACGCCGAAGCCCTCCGCGAAGCGGCGGAGCGCGGGCCGCGCGTAGAAGACGCCGATGCTGCCGGTGAGCGTGGTGGGCGAGGCGAAGATCTCCTCGGCGCCCATGGCGGCGAAGTAGCCGCCCGACGCGGCCACGTCGCCCATCGACGCCACCACCGGCTTCTTCTTCCGCGCCTCGAGCACCGCCCGGTACATGAGGTCGCTGGCCAGCGCGTCGCCGCCGCCGGAGTCCACGCGCACCACGATGGCCGCCACGCGCGGATCGTCGGTGGCCTCGGCCAGGGAGCGGATGAAGCTCTCGGCGCCGGCGCTGGGGCCGGTGAGCGGCGAGGTCTCGTTCTTCCCGCCGGTGATGGTGCCCAGCACCGGCACCACGGCGATGGCCTTGCGCGAGCCCCAGCGCTCGTCGCGCTCGTCGAGGGGCTGGTAGCCGCGGGCCACGCGCACGCCGGGGAGCTGCTCCTTCAAGAACTCGTCGAGCTGCTGCGGGGTGAAGAGGGCGTCGATCTGCCGCAGCTCCACGGCGCGGCGCGGCGGCTTGAGGCCCTCGTCGAGGGCGGCCTGCCAGGCGGCTGGCTCGAGGCCCCGGCCGGCCTTCACCCGGCTCGCCACGTGGCGCACCGAGGCGTCGAGCCAGGCGTCGAGCGTCTCGCGCTGCGCGGCGCTCATGTCCTCGCGGGTGAACTGCTCGGGGAAGGTCTTGTAGGCGCCCACCCGCGCCACCTCGACGTCGATGCCCAGCTGCTTCGCGGCGCCGCCGAAGAAGGTGACGCTCGAGCGCAGGCCGTCGACGAGCAGCATGGCCGAGGGCGGGGCGAAGATGCCGTCGCAGGCCGACACCATGAGGTACTCGGCGTCGCCGGCCGACAGCACGTAGGCGTAGACCTTCTTGCCCGCCGCCCGCAGCTTCACGATGGCCTCGCGCACCTCGTCGGAGCGCGAGAGCCCCAGGCCAGAGCCCTCGACCTTGAGCACCAGCCCGGCGAGCTCCGGATCGTGCGCGGCGCGGTCGAGGAAGCGCAGCAGCCGCAGGTACTTGTCCTCGGCCTGCAGGCCCAGGAGCGAGCCCAGCGAGGCGCCGGGCGCGTCGCCCAGGTCGGCGAGCGACACCACCGCCAGCTTGCGCTGCGGCACGACGGAGCCGTGCTTGTCGAGCGACGCGCGCGCCGCGAACTGCCAGTTGAGCTGGCCGTCGGCCCAGGCGACGCCCTGCGTGTAGCCGAAGTGCTCGAGGTCCACGCCTACGCCGGCGTGGAGGAACAGGGGCTGCCCGGCAGCGAAGGCGTGGCTCGCGCCGGCGAGCAGCCGCAGGCCGCGCACCGGCGAGGCCTGCAGCGTGTACTGCAGCCGGCTCTGGCCCAGCGGCGCGAGCTCCGGCGCGACCCAGTCGACGCCCACGGTGAGGCGCTCACCAAAGGGGCGCAGGCCCACGCCCAGCGTCCACTCGCGGGGCAGGCCGCCGGGGGTGTTCAAGTTGCGCACGAAGGCGCCCAGCGCGAGCCACCGGGTCGGGCGCGACTGCAGGCCCACGTCGGCGCTCACCAGCGACTGCACCGGCGAGCCGAAGAACCAGTTCACCGCCACGCCGGCCGAGAGCAACTCGGGGCCCACCGAGAGGCCCAGCGCCGTCTTCGCGCGCGCGGGGCCCAGGCCCGGCCGCAGCCACTCGAAGCCCAGGCCGAGCCCGACGACGTCGCCGATGCCGCTGGCGAGCCACAGCCCGTCGTTGTCGAGGTTCCGGGCGTTGCTGCGCTCGTGGAGGTACCAGGCGTTGAGGCGGCCGGCGCGGCCCAGGCCGGCGGGGTTGTAGACGAGCGAGGTCGCCTCGTCGCTCCACGCCGCGGAGCCGGGGAGCAGGGTGGTGCCGCGCGAGAAGTCGGTGCCGTCGACGGCGGCGGTCTGCGCGGCGGCGGCGCTGGCGAGCAGCGCGACCACGAGGCTGGTGCGGGAGGTCATGGGGCGACGGTGTAGTGGCCGCGCCCCCCGCCTTCAATGCGCGCGCGCGCCTACCAGTCTTCGGTGCCGCTGGCGGAGTCGAGCGGGTCGCCGCCCTTCTTCTTCTTGTCACGCGAGGTGTTGCGCCCGCCCCGGTCTTCGGCCTGCCAGTCTTCGGTGCCGTGGCGGTTATCGAGGGGGTCGGCCGAGCGGGTCACCTTCTCGTTGCCCACCTCGGAGGTGTTGACGAGGTGGTTGACCATGCGGCCGATCTCGCCCTTGAGCTGGCCGAACTCGTCGCCCTGAAAGGAGGCGCGCTTGAGGGCCATGCGCTTACCGCTCTTCAGGTCGAAGAGGGTCATCGTCAGCTCGGTGCCGCCGCCGCCTTCGCTCTCGCGGAGCACGCCGATGACGGCCCGGTCGAGCTTGAGCGAGCTGCCGACGCTGCTCATCGTCGAGCCGCCCTTGTCCTTGAGGGCCTCGCCGGCGAGGCGGTCCATGAGGGAGTCGAAGGCCTTGTAGCCGGCCGTGGCGGTGAGCTCCTGGGTGAACTCCTGGTCCTCAGGGGTGATCTCCACGGCGAGGCCGAGGGCCTTGAAGCCGGGCCGCTCGATGCGCACGAGCTGCTTGCCGATGGGCAGCGTCTGCAGGGTCAGCGGCGAGTAGCCCTGCAGCTCGCCGTTCAAGTAGACGCGCGCGCCCGCGGGCTTCGTCTTCAAGGTGACGTTGCCGCGGAGCTGGGCGTTGCGGCTGGTCGACACCAGCGCCTTGAGCGAGAGGAAGTTCTGGGCGTAGCGCTTGCGGTCGAGCTCGTAGGTGGGGTTGAGCGCGAGGAGGTCGAGCAGGGCGATCTTCGCCTCCTCGACGTCACCGCGCGCCTGCAGCGACGCGGCGTACATGGCCACCGCGTCGCACAGGTTGCCGCAGGCCTTCATGGCGGCGACGGCCTTGTCGTATTCCTTGATGGTGGCGCGCAGCTTGCGCTCGGCGTCTTCGTAGTTGCGATCGTCGAAGGCGGCGCGGCTCTCCTTGTAGCCCTGCTCGGCGCGCTTGAGGCTCGCGGCGGCGTCTTCGTTGGGGGCCACGCCGAAGAGATCATCGCTCGTGCGCACGGTGAAGCCGTCGTACTCGTTGAGGGCGTCGGACGCGTAGAGCTCGACCTTGAGCGTCAGCGCCTCGGCGCCCTTGTCCATGGGGAGGATGAGGGCGGAGACGCGCTTGTTGACTGGCGGCGGGGCGGCGAAGGCCACCGACGCCGCGACCAGAGAAAGCAGGATGGACCTCATCGGCACCTCAGGGAAGACCCAGGACGACGTTGAACGGCCGGCCGCCAGAATTGTTCGCGGCCACCACGCCGACCGTCGTCGCCGTGCCCACGGCGACCACTCCCACCGCGGTCCAGAACCACCACTGCTTCAACACGGGGGCGCCCTCCCCGGGTTCCGCGGCGGCCACGGCGTCGCCGCCCACGGGCTCCGGGCGGGCCACGAAGTCTTTGACCTTCTGGGCCGTCTTCTCGAGCTGGTCCTCGGCGAGGCCCAGGCCCGTCAAGCGGTTGCCGGTCTCCACGTCCCACACCTCCGCGGCCGCGCCGTCGCTCAGGACGAGGAAGCGGGCCTTGACCAGCTCGGCCACCTTCTTGCCCCCCGCGGGCGGCTTGCCTTTGCCACCCAGGCCCGAGCCGATGACCGCGGCGGCGGCGCTCCGGAGCTCGCCGTAGCCGGGGGCTGCGGTGAGCTGGGCCTCGGCGCGGGCGCCGTCCTTCGTGACGTCGGTGAGGACGCCCGCCGTCGCGTAGCCCGGGCGCGAGAAGAGCAGCAGGTGGCGCCCCGCGGGCACGCTGGGCCCTTCGGCGAGCGGCGTGGTGCCGATGACCTGGCCGCGGAAGGTGACGTCGGCCCCGGCGGGGAGCGACTCCGCGGCGAGGGCGCCGGTGCCCTTCGCGGAGACCTCCTGGAGCGCCTTGTCGAAGGCCTTCTTCAGGTCGGCGCCGTAGGTCTGCGCGTCGCACTTGAGGTCGGGGTCGTGGAGCAGCGCGCGGTGGAACTCCTCCGTGGCCTTCTTCGCCTGGCTCTTGCCGCCGTTCTGCATGGCGAGCACGGCGATGAAGAAGTGCACCTCGCCCAGGCCCTTTGCGGTCGCCGACTCCGGGCGCTGGGTGAAGGCGGCGAGGGCCTCGGTCCACTTCGTGGCGGCGGCCTCGTAGTC
>CAYUZK010000008.1:29073-62195 GCA_964449625.1 uncultured Archangium sp. | reverse complement strand
GCGCGGGTGTTCGGCCCGAGCCCGGCCGGCGAGGCGGAGGCCTCCGTGCCGCCGCCTTCGGCGCCGAGAGCCCTTGCCCCCATCACCGAGGCGCCCGTGGCCGAGGCACCTGCGCCCGCGGCGCCCGACGCCCCGGCCCCCGTGGCGCTCCAGCCCGTGGAGGTGCCCACGCCCGGCCCCGCTCCGGAGCCGGCCACGCCAGAAGCACCACCCGAGGACGACGTGCCGCGGCTCGGGGAGGACGTCGAGGTCTCCATCACCCCCCTCCGCACCAACAGCCGCGAGTTCCGCCTCGAGACCCGGCCCAAGCCCTACGAGGTCCCGCCGGGCGTCGAGTTCAACGGCGATCTCCTCCGCCAGGTGCGCATGGCGAGGGGCCTGTCGCTCGCGCAGCTCGCCGAGCGCACCCGCATCGGCGTCAAGCACCTCGAGAACGTCGAGGGCGACCGGTACGATGTGCTCCCCGCGGGGGTGTACTTGCGGGGTATCCTCATGAACCTGTCTCGAGAGCTGGGCCTCGATGGCCTCCGCGTCTCGAAGAGTTACCTGACGTTCGTCGAAGCGCACCGGTCGAAAGGTTGACCCACTCCTCCCGCGGCACTACGAGATCCCCTGATGACTGAAGAAGAAAAGACGAAGGCGATGCGGTTGGCGCGGGCCATTGCTTCGGACATCTCGCTCTACAACGAGAAGAAGATCATCAAGGGCATCGAGCAGGACAGCCTGTTCGAGACGCTCAAGGACGAGATCGAGGAGGGCCGCGAGCTCTTCAAGAGCCGCGTCAGCGTCGAGATCTTCACCAAGACCAACTTCTTCGACCGCGCCGTCGTCGACGTGATCATCAAGCCCAAGGGGCACGTGAAGTCGAAGATCTGGTGACCCCGGAGGCCCTGCGCTTCTGCGCCTCGGCCGCCGATCGGGGCGCGCGCCTCGACCAGTTCCTCACCGCGCGCGCGGAAGGGCTGAGCCGGAGCCGGGTGCAGGCGCTCATCGAGGAGGGCGCGGTGACGGTCGACGGCGTCGCGCCGCGGGCCTCCCAGCGGCTCAAGGGCGCAGAGCTCGTCGAGCTGCGGGTGCCCGCACCGGTGGCCGCCGAGCCCGCGGCCGAGGCGATCCCCCTGTCCGTGCTCTACGAAGACCGCGAGCTGCTCGTGGTGGACAAGCCGGCGGGCATGGTGGTGCACCCCGGCGCCGGTCACCACGGCGGCACGCTGGTGAACGCGCTGCTGCACCACGTGAAGGACCTGGGCGGCGTCGGCGGCACCCTGCGCCCCGGCCTCGTCCACCGCCTCGACAAGGACACCTCGGGGCTGCTCGTCATCGCCAAGAACGACGTCACGCTGCGCGCGCTCCAGGCCGCCTTCAAGTCGCGGGAGGTCGAGAAGACCTACCTCGCGCTGGTGTGGGGAGCGCCGCCCGACGAGGGCACCTTCCGCACCACCCACGCGCGGCACCCGACCCAGCGGCTGCGCTTCACCGGGCGGCTGGCCACGGGGAAGGCCGCGGTGACGCACTACACGGTGCTGGCGCGCTTCCCGGGCGCGGCGAAGGTGCAGGTGCAGCTCGAGACCGGGCGCACGCACCAGATCCGCATGCACTTCGCCGAGGCCCGCGCGCCGCTCCTGTCCGACGCGCTCTACGGCCCCCGCGCGGCCCAGCGGCCCGACCTCATCGGCCGCCAGGCGCTGCACGCCTGGAAGCTGGCCTTCGTGCACCCGAAGACGGGAAAGCTGATGCGCTTCACGGCGCCCGTGCCGCGCGACCTCCGCGACGCGGAGCGCCGCCTGCGCGCCGGCTGACGCCTACAAGATGCCGATGGCCACGTTCTGCTGGCGCTTCGTCAGCACCTTGATCGGCTGGATGGCCATGACCCGCATGAAGACCTTGAGCAGGTCCGGGTCGAACTTGTTGCGCATCTCCGTCCACATCAGCATCAGCGCCACCTCGGGGCCGTAGGCGTCGCGGTAGGGCCGCTTGGAGGTGAGCGCGTCGTAGGTGGTCGCGATGGAGATGATCTTCGCGTACAGCCCCAGGTTCGCCTTGGGGATGATCATCTGGATGTTGCCCTGGCCGTCGCGCACGGCGGTGCCGTACTCGACCTTGTGCTCGAAGGTGGTGACGAGCCGCAGGAGCGTGGAGCGGTTGATCTGCCGCTCCCGGAGGATGTTGCTGATCGAGACCAGCGGCGCCCGGTTGATGATCTCCCGCTCTTCGGGCGTGAGCGCGCCCCGCTTCGACACCAGCGCGTCGGGCACCGTGCCCATGCCCGCGTCGTGGAACAGGGCGATGTAGCCCAGGTCGCGCAGTTGCGGCTTGGTGAGCCCGAGCTCCGTGCCGAAGACGATGGTCATCAGCGCGGTGTTGACGGAGTGGTAGGAGAGGTAGTCTCCATCGTTCTTCGTGGAGGTGAGCCCGAGGAAGTGGCTCCGGTGGTCCACCGAGATGTCCACCAGGTCCTGGATGACCCGCAGCACCTTCGAGGTGTTGCCCGGCTTCCCGGCGCGGAGCGTCTCGAAGTACTTGCGCACGAAGAAGACCGCGCGCCCGTAGCAGGTGAGCGCGTACTTCTTGCGGTCGATCTTCGACTCGCTGTCGTCCTTCTCGTTCTGGAGCTTGTCCTTGAGCTTCGACCACTTGGCCAGCTTCATCGAGACGAGCTTCTTGCCCGCCACGCCGTCTTCGTCGGCCTGGTCTGACTGCTCCTTCGAGAAGATCCAGATGAAGTTCTTGAGCTCGGGGACGGTGATCGACTTGAGCAGGGTGATGCCGCCCACGTCCTTGGAGCGCATCTCCTCGAGCAGCGTGCGCACGTTCTCGAGCGCGCTCATGTCCACCTTCACCAGCATGCCGTTCAGGTAGAACGACTGCTTGACGCCCATGAACTCCAGCTTGCCGTCGCGCTGGATGACCTGGTTCATGGTCTCCTGGAGCTGGGCGATGGGCTTCTCGAAGATGTTGTTGTCGGGGTCGTACATCTTCACCGAGCGCAGCAGCATGTAGAGCGCCGAGACGAGCTGCCGCCCGGCGGTCTGCAGCTTCTCGTTGTGCTCGCGCGCGTAGACGTCGGGCGAGGCGTCGTCGGCGACCGAGCTCTTCGTGATCTGGAGGTTGTCGGCCACGTCAGAGCTCCTTGTCCGGGTTGCCGAAGAGCTGCTTCTTCACGCGCGCGAGGTGCTGCCGCGCCACCTGGGTCACCTCGGTCGGCTGCGTCTTGTCGTTGACGAAGTCCTGCAACAGCTTCGCCGCCTGGATGGTGCACGCCCCGGCGAGGCCGGTGATGGCCAGGGTCTTCTCTTCGAGCATCTTCTGCTTGTTGAAGAGCCCCGCCTTTTGCTGCAGCACGGAGGTGAAGAAGCCGATCGCGCCCGGCAGGCCCGTCGAGCCGATGGCCGCGTAGAGCCCCTCCTTCTCGCGGGGGTCCTTGGTCTCGAAGGCCTTGTCCTTCACGATCTTCATCAGGTCGACGTAGGCCTTCTCGCGGTCGAACTCGGGCAGCACCCGCGCCGCCTGCAGGCGCACCTGGAGCGTGTCGTCTTCGAGCAGGCTGGCGACGAGCTTGCGCGCCTCGCCGGTGCGGCCCTTGGCGATGATGGCCATCACCTCGAGCTTGAGCGCGAGGTTCTTTGACTTGAGGGCCGTCGAGAAGAACTTGAGCTTGTCGGGGTGGTTCGCGCGGTCGAGCACGTACACCATGTCGCGCTGCACCTGCGGCTTCTCGGAGGTGCGCAGGCGCTCCACGAAGGGGTCGGGGTTGTCCTTGGCGAAGGTGACCATCACGTCGTTGAGCAGCGTGCGGTTCTCGGGCAGCTCGATCACCTCGAGGGTGTCGAGGAGCGGGTACACCGCCTCCCGCTTGAGGCTCGAGAGGTACTTGATGACCTCGGGCGGGTTCTTCAGCTTCGCGTACTTGAGGATCTCGCCGATGCGGTTGAGCCGCTGCTCCTCGCCCATCTTCGAGGTGAAGGCGCGCAGCAGCTCACCGATGGAGCTGTCGGCGCCGGCGCGCTGCTCCATGGCCCGGAGCTTGAGCACCACCTGGTTGATGATGGTGAAGTCCTCCTGCAGGAGCATGGCGTCGAGCAGCTGGGTGAACATCTCGCCGAGCAGGTTGGCGTCGGTGACGCCGGTCTCGACCACCTGGAAGATGGCGCTGATGAGCTTGGGGAAGAGGCGCTGGTTCTCTTCTTCGTCCACCTCGCGCTGGAGCCTGGCCTTGAGATCTGGCGTGGCGGTGACGCCGGTGATCACCACGCCGCGCATCTGGTCCACGTCGTTCATCTGCATGTCCAGGTCCTGCTCGGACACGCGGGCGAAGCGCAGGTAGTCGTCACTGTTGGTGCGCAGGCGGCGCTGGAGGTAGTCCACCACCTTGTCCACCTCGACCTGCACCTCCTCCTCGCTGGCTTCGTCCATCTTGAAGCCGTCGCTCATGATGTATTCGAAGTTCGGCATCTGGGTGCGCCAGAGCTGAACGTTGAGGTCCTCGGCGCCGCGGTCGGGGTCCGAGAGGGCGATGAGCGTGAAGGTGGTCATCTCCTCGAGCGAGAAGCCCGGGCGGAAGACGATCTGGCGGATGCCGTCCTTGAAGAACTTGTAGGGGAGCGGGTTGTCCTCGCTGAACAGCTCCTGCCGGTGGAGCAGGAAGTTGGTGAGGTCCACGCGCAGGCTCAGCGGCCCGTGCTGCTCGGTGTACTGGTCCACCGCCTCCCAGGCCTTCTGCAGGTACTCGCCGTACTTCGACTCGTTGTGGCGGTACATGCCGATCATCTTCACCCCCTTGAGGAGGTGGAAGGTCACGGCGCGCGCGGCCTCGACCTGCTTGCGCAGGTTCGGGTCGTCCATCGGGTCGGCCTCGGCCGCCGGGGCCTGGGCGGGGGCGCCGGGGGCGACCTTGGCGGGGGCGGCCTTCGCGGCCGCGGGGTTCCGAGCTGGCATGGCCCGGCAGTCTACCCGCAACTCAGCGGATCGCGTCCCTCAGGCGGCGCGTCAGCACCTTGATGATGCCCTGGGCGATCTCGGGCTTCTCGGCCATGATCTCCTGGAAGTCCTCCCGGGTGATCTTGAGCACGTCGGTGCCGTTGAGCGCCGTCACCGTGGCCGAGCGCGGGGCCGCGTCGAGGATGGCCATCTCGCCGAAGCACTCCCGCTCGCCCAGCTCGGCGATGACCCGGTCGGCCTTGTGCACGCGGACCTTGCCCTCGATCACCAGGAAGAGCGCGTCGCCCGCCTCGCCCTCGGCGAAGATCTCGTCGCCCTGGTCGCGCCGCTCCTCGGTCGAGATGAGGGCGATGGCGGCCAGGTCCTCCCCGGGGATCTGGGAGAACAGGTCGATGGACTTGAGGAACAGCACCTTCTCGACCGTGGAGAGCATGGAGGCCGGCGCATCGTTCTGTGAAAGCCCCGGCCTGTCCAGCGCGGCGCGTCGCCTCCGCCCGGGTCACCCCGCGGCGGCCGGGCCCGGCCTCGCGACGATCACCGCCGCCTGCCGCCGCACGAAGGGCGCGTCGTCGCGCAGCCGCGTGTCGGCCAGGGGCCCGGCGAGGCCTGGGGCCTTGCGGGCGAGGCTGACCAGCGCGATCTCCCGAACGTAGGGGCTGGCGTCGGCCACGGCGGCGGTGAGCACCCCGTCGCGCTGCTCGCCGTGGGCGCTCGACTCGGCCACGCACCACGTGGCGCACGCGCGCACCCAGCCGGCCTCGTCCTTGAGCAGCTCGAGCAGCGTGGCGTCGGGCCCCACCTTCGGAGGCGGGTAGTCCTCGGTCACCGCCTTGAGCCGCTCGGCGCGGGGGAGCTCCTCGACGAGCGGGAGGAACCGGCGCTTGAGCGGGCGCTCGAGGAGGTTGTCGAGCAGCTCCGCCGCGTTGCCGCGCCGCCGGCTCGCGTCCGCCGCCGTCGCGTCCTGCAGGCCGGCGCTGATCTGCTCCATGTCGGCGTCGGGGTAGAGCACCGCCAGCAGGAGGAACACGCGCTGCTCCACCTGCTTGACCTTCTCGCTCAGGGCCGTCGAGAGCAGCGCCCGCGCCGCCGCCTCGCCGTCGCGCGGCGTGCTCGGCCCCGGGGGCTCGAGCTGCAACAGCTCGAGCTGGTGGAGCGCGCGCCAGGCCCGCTCGAGCTCGCGGTCGAGGGCCGCGCGCACCGGCGTCACGTCCTTGAGCAGGAGCCGCTTGCCCTTCACCGCGCGGGCCAGCGAGCGGTACATCACCCCGCGCAGCTCCTCGTCCGGCTCCTCGAGGTGCCGGGCGATGACCTCGAGGGCGTCGCTGGTGCCCAGCTTGCCCAGCACCCGCGCGATGGCCCGGCGGATGTTCGCGTCTTCGAGGTGGTTCGAGAGCACCTTGGACAGCGTGGGGAGGATGCTGGCGCCGTAGTTCGTCAGCGCAGCCGTCGCCTCGCGCAGCGTCTCGTGCGACTGCGTGCGGTAGATGAGGGGGATCACGAACTCCGGGCTCCTCAGGTGCCCGGCGGCCGTCACCGCGTCGCGGCGCACCCGCACGTCGGCGTCGTTCATGAGCTGCAGCACGGGCTGGTAGAAGTTGCGCACCCCGATGGCGCCCAGCACCCGCGCCGCGTGCTGCCGCATGACGGGGTCGGCGTTCTCGATGAGGGCCTTGAGCGCCTCGGCCGCCACCAGCACGCCGTCGAGCCCCCCGAAGCGGATCATGCCCGTCACCGCCGCGCTGCGGATGCGGGGGTCGGGGTCGGCGAGGTAGGGCCGCACGCTGCGCACGGCCTTGTCGCGGCCCATGGCGCAGAAGGCGTCGATGGCCGCGGCCCGCACGCCGGGCTCGGGGTCTTCGAAGCGGCGGAACACCGAGTTGGCGAAGCGCATCGTCTGCCGGTGCGCGTAGTACTCGAGCGCCTTCACCCGCACCGCGGCGGAGCGGTGGTCGAGCAAGAGCTCCACCCGCTGGTCGAGCTCCAGCTTCTCGAGGTGGGGCAGCAGCGCCAGCGCGTTGAGCACCTCCTGCTCGTCGTCGCTGGCCAGGGCCCGCTCGAGCACCCGGTTGGTGTTGCCGTCGATGACCTGGTGGCGCGCCGACTCGAGATCGAGGCGCCGGTGCTTGAGGTTCTCCTGGAGCGAGCGGATGTACTTCGACCGCATGCCCAGCACCACGGCCAGCCACGTCGCGCACAGCACCAGCGAGAGCCACGCGAGCTTGTAGGGGTCACCCCCCAGGAACAGCCGGTAGCCGACGAGCGCCACGCCGGCCAGCCCGATGCTCATGGGCTTCACCACGCCGTCGATGAAGGCCTTGGCCGCCACCCGCACCTGCGCCGGCACCGGGAGGTAGAGGATCTGCGTCGTGGCGTCGTTGACCGAGTAGCGGAAGAGGGTGTCGGCGCCCTTGGCCATCGAGGCCGCCCACAGCGCCGGGAAGAGCACCAGGGCCAGGTCGCCCATGGCCAGCGACACCGGCAGCACCGCCAGCGAGCCGATGACGCCCGCGCGGTTCAGCAGCCGGCCGGTGCCGAAGAGCTGCAGGCCCAGGGCCAGCACGCCGATCACGGCGCTGAAGTAGCCGAAGTACGCGGCGAGCGCGTCGCCCTGCATCTTCTCGGCGGCCACCACCTTGAACTGGAAGTCGATGAGCGTGGTGGTGAAGAAGGTGACCGCCGAGAGCACCGCCACCGTGCGCAGGTGCGAGTCGTGCAGCACCCGGCTGCCGCCGCCGGTGCGCTTGGCCACGCTGGGCTTGCCTGAGGCCGCGCGCGCGAAGAGCCGCTGCCGGCCCAGGCGACCGCCCGCGAAGCTCGCGGCGCCCGCGAAGAGCAGCAGCGCAGCGCACATGAGCAAGAGGCTCGTCGTGCCGAGCGTCGTGGCGACCTTCGCGCTGAGCAGGCCGATGAAGATGTTGGCGAAGGTGCCGCCGGCGCCGATGAGGCCGTAGAGGCGCTTGGCCTCGCGGGCGTTGAAGAGCTCGTTGGCCAGGGTCCAGAACTGCACCAGCACCAGCGCGCCCATCACCTCCACGGCCACGTAGATGATGCTGTAGATGCCCGGCACCTGGAGCCGCTCGAGGACCCAGGCGAGCACGAAGAGGCTCGCGAAGAGGATCGCCGAGACGACGGCCATGAGGTCGCGCCGCAGCTTCACCGCCACGCGGCCGTAGGCCAGCCCGCTGGCGGTGACGAAGACCGCCGAGAGCACGTACATCCACGCCAGCTGGCTGCGCTCGCCGTGCGCGAGGAACAGCGCGTCGCGCACCGTGCGGCCGGTGAGGAAGGCGCCGACCGCGAAGAGGCTGTGCAGGAAGAGCGTGAAGGTGAGCTTCCGCTCCCCCCGGCGCACGGGCAGCAGCATTTCCGCGACGCGCAGCAGCACGGGGCGGACTCTAGTGTGGCCGCGCGCCGGTGCCGCTGATTTCTGGGGCGAGGGGGGCGAGCAGCCGGGCCGCCTCGCCGGCCGCCAGCGGGCGCTGGCCGAAGCGGGCCTCGAGGTAGCGGCGCGTGGCGTGCTCCAGGGGCTGCGCCAGCCGGTGGCCCTCGCGCGTGAGCCGCCGCGCCAGGTCCTCCAGCTCCTCTCCGTCCTCGGGCACCACCCTCGCGTCCTGCAGCCTTCGCTCGAGCTGCGCCCGGAAGCTCGCCGCGGGGTGAACCGCCAGGCGCGGGCGCGTCAGCCGGCGCCAGGCGACGAAGAAGAGGAGGGCGGCGCCCAGCCCCGCGAGCACCGCCCTCGGCGGCGGCGCCGAGGTGGCCGCGCGCTCGCTCGGCTCGTCGCGGCTCGCTCCCCGCGGGGGCCGCACCAGGCCGCGCACGAAGTCCCACTGGTCGATGATGGAGTAGTCGACGACCCGCGCGCGCCAGAGCTCCTCGAGGCGCTCCCACCCGTCGACGAGCCGAGACAGGAGCGCGGTGGGCTGGCCCCCCCGCCCCGACTCCGGCGTCGCGTCGAAGGAGCTCCACCCACGTCCCGGCGACCAGGCCTCGACCCAGGCGTGCGCGTCACCGGCGCGCACCACATAGCGGCTCTCCATGCGCTCGCCGCCGAAGAAGCCCCCCACCACCCGCGCGGGGATGCCCCGCGTGCGCAGCATCACCGCGAGGGCGGTGGCGAAGTGTTCGCAGTGGCCCTCCTTGCGATCGAAGAGGAAGTCGGCCAGCGGGTCAGCCACCTCGCCGGGCAGCTCGAGGGTGTAGGCGAGGTTGGTCTGCAGCCAGCGCTCCAGCTTCCTCGCCACGCGCTCGGGGTCCGTGTCGGCGCCGGCGATGGACGAGGCGAGCTCGCGCACGCGCGGGTCGAGCCCTTCGGGCAGCGCGCGCAGCGCCTCGAGGGCTCCCTCTGTCTCGGCCTCGTCGAGGAGCGGCTCGTCGGCCCGGCTCAGCACGGTGTACGTGTAGCTCGACGCCTCCCCGTCGAAGCGCACCTCCTCGCCCCGCACGTCGATCAGCAGGGCCGGGCTCTGGCCCGAGGCGCTGATGGCCATCGCCGGCCCGAACATCACGGGCTGCTCGAGGCCGACGAGGGTCTTCGCGCCGTAGGCCGGGAGCAGCTCGATGCGCTGCACCAGGGCGCCCTGGGCCTCGCCCCACATCACCCGCGGCCGGGCCGGCCGCTCCACGCCCGTGCCGCGCCACTCGCGGCCGTCGAAGGCGGCGAAGCGGCGGCCGACCCAGTAGCGATCCAGCCGCTCGACGCGGGGGTTGGGCTCCAGGCGCGCGCGGAAGACGACGCGGGCGCTCGTCTTGATGTCGCCCCCGCCGCCCAGGCGCACGCGGTCCGTCATGCCGGTGGTGCCGCCCAGGAGCCCCGGCCCCGCGCGGCGCGCGGCGACGTTCCACGAGAGGCGGGGGAAGAGGACGAAGAAGGCCACGCCGCCGGCGAGGGCGATGGCCACGCCGAGGCTGATCTGCCGGAGCACCGGGGCGAGGGGGAGCTCCTCGTCGCGCTCCACCGGGCCCTCCACGATGGTGAGGCCCAGGGTGAGGCAGGCGAAGACGCCGAAGGCCAGCAGGCAGAACGCGTACCAGACGTCGCCGGAGAGCGCGGCCGCGCCGGCGATCAGCAGGAGGGAGGCGAGCAGCACCTGCTGATCGGTCGTGGGCGAGGGCTCCGAGACGAGGCGGTGCCCGGCGACGAGCGTGGCGAAGGACACGGCGGCGATGACCAGGTCGATGACACCGCGGAAGGCGAGGCCGAAGAGCACGACGGCGGCGGCCAGCAGCACCAGCACCGACCAGGCGCGCTGCGCGGCGAAGGGGCGCACGCCCACCAGGCTCAGCCCCAGGGCCGCCAGGAAGAGCAGCAGCACCGGCACCGGCAGCGAGCCCGACAGCGCCACCGCCGCGAAGGCCGAGGCGGCCGCGAGGTCTCGCAGGCGCAGGCGGAGCGAGCGGCGGGAGGCGAGGTTCACCGGTCGCCCCCGGGGGAGGTCGGCTCGAAGCCCAGCAGCGCCAGCGCCGCCAGCACCCGCTTCTCGTGGCCGGGGCCCGCGCCCGGCCTGATGCGGTGGCCGGCGGCCTCGAGGCCCACCTCGTTGCCGTCGGCGAGCAGTTGGTGGGCGAGGGCCGCCGTCTCTTCGCACTCCCGCTCGAGCTGGGCCGAGAGCTCGGTGCCCTCGACGCGCAGCGTGTACTGGCGCCGGTCCTCCCGCTCCCGCTCCACCTTGAGCAGCTTCCCCGCGGCGGCGCTCTTCTTCCAGTGCACGCGGCGGGCGTCCTCCCGCTCGCCCAGCTCCCGCAGGCCCTGGAGATCGCCCAGGCCGTCGCGGTGGCGCTGGTTGCCGGCGTCGCCGAACTGGGGCCCGCGGCTCTCGTCGGGCGGCGTGCACGTGAAGCCGCGCCGCGGCCAGACCAGGAGCTGGTCCTCCAGGCTGACGGTGCGCGTCTTCTCGAAGAGCCCGAAGGGGAACAGGGTGCTGATCTCGACCTCGCGCAAGGACAGGGGGCCGCGGCGCGGGGCCACCATGTCGGCCCGCGCCATCACCGGCGCACCCGCCGCGACCGTTGCCACCCACGCCCACCCCTCGAGCGGTGAGGCGACCTCCGCGATCTTGAGGGCGAAGGCGCGGCCCTTCATGCGGGTGAGCTCGTAGCGCAGCGCGAAGGGCTCCTGCGCGAAGGCGCCCTCGGGCAGCACCCGCCGCACCCGCACGTCGCGGAGGACGCGCTCCGACAGCACGCCCGAGAGCACGATGTTCGACAGCAGGAACCCCAGCACCAGGTAGAGCAGGTTGTTGACGGTGTTGAGGGCGCCCAGCCCCAGCCCCAGGGTCAGCACGAGGTAGGTGCGGCCGACGCGCGTCGTCTTCAAGGTGCGCGGCGGCTTGAGCCACCGCGCGAGGCGCGCGCGCCATGGGGCCCCGGGGGTCACCGGGGGCTCGGCACCTTGCGCACCAGCTCGGCCAGCAGCAGGCCCGCCTCTTCGCGGGCGAAGCCGCCGGTGGTGGAGCTCTTGAGCAACAGCCGGTGCGAGAGGGCGGGCACGACGATGTCGCGCACGTCGCCGGGCGTCACGAAGTCGCGGCCGTCCCACAGCGCCGCGGCGCGCGCGGCGGCCATGAGCGCCAGCACCGCCCGGGTGGACACGCCGCGCTCGATCTCCGGGTGCGCGCGGGTGGCGCTCGCCAGGCGCACGCCGTAGTCGGCTACGTCACGAGAGACCTGCACGGCGTCGGCGGCCTGCTGCAGCCCGGCCAGGTCGGCCGCGTCGGCCACGGGCTTGAAGCCGGCGAGCGGATCCGTGCGCCGCGTCATGAGGAGCTGCGTCTCCACCGCCGGATCGAGGTGGCCGAGGGAGAGGCGCAGGAGGAAGCGATCGAGCTGCGAGTCGGGCAGGGGGTAGGTGCCGCTCAAGTCCACCGGGTTCTGCGTGGCGATCACCACGAAGGGCTGGGGGAGCTGGTGGGTGACGCCGTCGAGGCTCACCTGCCCCTGGCCCATGGCCTCGAGCAGCGCCGACTGGGTGCGCGGGGGAGCGCGGTTCAGCTCGTCGGCCAGCACCACCTGGTGGAAGACGGGCCCGGGCCGGAACTCGAAGGTGCCCTGGGCCTGGAGGAAGACCTGCGCGCCGAGGATGTCGGAGGGGAGCAGGTCGGCGGTGAACTGCACCCGGGCGAAGGTCATCGAGAAGCTGCGCGCGAGGCCCTCGGCGAGCGTCGTCTTGCCCACGCCGGGCACGTCTTCGAGGAGCAGGTGCCCGCGCGCCACGAGGCAGGTGAGGGCGAGCTTCACCTGCTCGGCCTTGCCGAGCACGAGCTGACCGACGTGGTGCTGGAGCCGCTGGAGCAGTTCGAGGGAGGACGTGCGCATCGCGGAGGCGGCGGAGTCTAACGGAGGGTATGGTGCGCCCGCCCGCAAAGAATCGACATGGGTCGAATCCGCCGCCTGCCCGATGAGCTCGTCAACCAGATCGCCGCGGGCGAGGTGGTGGAGCGCCCGGCCAGCGTGGTCAAGGAGCTCGCCGAGAACGCCATCGACGCGGGGGCCACGGCGGTGCGCGTGCTCCTCTCGGAGGGCGGCCTGTCGGCCATCGCGGTGATCGACGACGGCCACGGCATGTCGCGTGACGACGCGCTGCTCTCGCTCGAGCGCCACGCCACGAGCAAGCTGCGCGACGCCGGCGGGCTCTTCCAGATCCTCACCAAGGGCTTCCGGGGCGAGGCGCTGCCCTCCATCGCCTCGGTGTCGCGCTTCGCGATGACCACCAGCGAGCCCGACGCGCTGGTGGCCACGCGGGTGTCCGTGGAGGGCGGCGCCGCGCCGGTGGTGGAGGACGCTCCGGCGGCGGGGGGCACCCGCATCGACGTGCTCGATCTCTTCTTCAACGTGCCCGCGCGCCGCAAGTTCCTCAAGCGCGAGTCCACCGAGCTGTCGCACTGCGAGGAGGCGGTGACGCGCCTGGCCCTGGCGCACCCCGAGGTGGGCTTCACCCTGGAGCACGGCGAGAAGCGGCTGCTGTCGAGCCCCGCCACGCCCCAGCGCCCACGCGAGCGCATCGCGGCGCTGCTGGGCGGCGAGGTGGAGCCGCACCTGCTGGAGCTCGACGAGCGGCGCCTGGGCGTGCACGTGCACGGCTTCATCGCCTCGCCCGAGTACACGCTCCCCACGGCGCGCGGGCTCTACACCTTCGTCAACCGGCGCTACGTGCGCGACCGCGGCGTCAACTCGGCGGTGCAGCGCGCCTTCCAGGACTCGCTGCCCCCCGGGCGGCAGCCGGTGTGCGTCATCTTCCTCGACGTGGAGCCCGCGAGCGTCGACGTCAACGTGCACCCGCAGAAGCTCGAGGTGCGCTTCTCGGACCCCCGCGCGATCCAGGAGGCGCTGTCGGCCGCGGTGGGCCGCGCCCTCAAGGCCGCCCCCTGGCGCAGCGCGCCCTCGCAGCCGCTCGATGGCGCGGCGCTCAGCGCGCACTACGCCCTCGCCGTCGACCGCTTCTTGTCTCAGGCCCAGGCGGGCGCGCTGCTCGTACCGGGCGTCACCCCGTCGCCCAGCGTGATGGAGCCGGGCCAGCGCGCGGGCTTCGGCACCGCTCGCCCGGGCCTCAACGAGGCCCCACCCCCCGGCTACTTCGCGTCGCTGCGCTTCCTCGGGGAACTCGGCCGCCGCCTCTGGGTGTGCGAGGGCCCCGGGGGCTCGCTGGTGGTGCTCGACCCCGCCGCGGTCCGCGAGCGGCTGGCGCTCGAGGGGCTCCGGAGGCGGCAACGCGCGGGGAACGCCGCGCCGCCCGGGCTCTTCACGCGCGCCGTCTCGCTGGAGAGCGCCGAGCGGGCCCAGGTGCTCGCGCGCGCGTCTTTTCTCGCCAGCGTGGGCGTGGAGGTGGAGGACTTCGGCGGCGACACGGTGTCACTCACCCGCGCGCCGCCGGAGCTGGCCGACGTCGACCCGGCGGGGTGGCTGCCCGCGGTCGCCGGCGCCACTGACGAAGACGAGGCCCTGCGGCGCCTCGCGCACGCCGCCGCCGACGCGTCGCACCGGGCCGTGACCCACGACGAGCTCCGCGCGCTGCTCGCGGCCCTCGACGAGGCCGACTTCTCGACGCCGACGACGCGCCGGCGGCTCGTGCTCAGCGACGTGCCGCTGCTCGAGCTCGTCGGCCGCGTCGGCTGAAAACTTGCCGCACCTCGACCCGTCGCTACGGTCCGCTGCACACCTGTAGCAGGGGAGGTGCAGATGGACGGCGTCATCCGCGGTCGTGAAGTGCTCGCCAACGCCCGCATCATCGCGCGCGAGTACGGCGTGCGCTGTCTGCTCCGGTGCTTCCGGGCCTGCCTCTTCGGCCCCCGCACCACCTTCCTCGACATCGTCTGGGAGAAGTAGAGATGACCGACAGCCTCGCCACGCACCCCGCCGCCCAGCTCGTTCCCGCCAGCTACGCCGAGAAGGCGATGGCGTCGCTCATGCAACTCCACTCGGAGCTGATGGACGAGAAGGAGCGGCGGGTCGACCTCTTCCGCAAGCTGATGGAGCGCGAGCAGTCGCTCGCCGAGCTCAAGATGTACGTGAAGATGCTGGAGGAGAAGCTGGCGCCAGTGGCCGCGGCGCCCACCGCCGTGGCTCCGCCGCCCGCGCCTCGGCCGGCTGTCGTCGCCGAGGCGAAGGCGCCGCCTCCCTCCGGCGGGCTCGAGACGCCGCGCTCCGTCCCGCGCGTGCCTCCGGTGCCCCCGCGCATGGCGGCGAGGCCGCGGCTCGACGGCTGGAAGACGTGGTGACGCCGGTGTCGTGGCGCGCGGTGGTGGTGGGCCTGGTGTTCCTCTGCGCGGGGCCAGCCGGGGCCGCCGGGGTCGATGGGTGGGGGCGCATCTCGCTGGGCGGCGGGTACCGCTGGGTGCCGAACTGGTACTTCGCCGATCGCGCCGCCGAGGTCGGTCGCGCGCTGGAGGCCGTCTCGCCCGGTGGCCCCCAGGGCACCGTCAGCTTCGGCCTGGGCGTCAACGCCTTCCTCGAGGTCTCCATCGATCTCTTCGCCGGCTACGAGGCCTTCACGCTCACGCCGGGGGAGCAGTTCAGCTCCGTGTCCTATGGCGCCCTCGTCGGCGGCCGCCTGGTGGCCGCCGACCTCTTCTTCAAGGGCTTCATGCCCTACCTCACCGTGCAGGCCGGGCCGATGCTGGCCCTCGTCGCCTCGCAGGCCACGCCGGTGCCCGAGCGGCTGATCGGCGCCCTGGCTGCCGGCGCGGGCGCCACCTGGCGCTTCAGCGAGCGCTACGGCGTGGGCCTGGAGGCCCGGTGGATCTACGGCCGCAGCTACATCACCGACATCTCGGGCATCAACGTCGGCGGCGTCTGGTTCACGGCGAGCTTCACCATTCACTTTCCGCCGTCACCGAAGCGCGACCTCGACGTGCCCGGCTTCTGATAGAGCGGCAGGCTCCATGGCCGACCCGACCGCAGACCTGACCAAGCATCTCGACGAGCTCCGCCGCGAGGTCATCGAGTCGCGCAACATGACCATCAAGACGGACAACGCCCTCAAGACGTTGCACGCCGAACTCAAGGTCGTCTCGGGCCAGCAGGACGCCTTCCAGCGGCGCACCTGGTTCTCGACCGGCGCCGCGTACGTGGCGTTCGCGGGCCTGTGCGTCGCGGGGGTGGTGGTGATCAGCAACACCCGCGCCGCGTCGGCCAACGCGGAGCGCGATCGCCTCGAGAAGCAGGTGACCGACCTCAACGAGACCATCACCCGGCTCAAGGGCGAGAGCGCCGCGACGCTGGCGGCGGAGCAGAGCGCGGCCCAGGTCTACAAGCAGATGACGACGCTGCCGGGCGAGGAGCGCCTCAAGGGCATCGACGCGCTGGGCAAGCTCGACCAGTCGAAGCTGTCAGCCTTCGCCCGCCTGGTGCTGCAGGACCGGGCCACGCTCCTGCGCAAGGAGGTCGGCGGCGGGGTGCTCGAGAAGGGCAAGACCGCCTTCCGCCGGCAAGACTGGGGTGAGACCATCACCCAGCTCCAGCGCTTCCTCTCGATGGACCCGCTGCCGGAGGACGCCCTCGAGGCCTCCTTCTTCCTCGGCAACGCCTACTTCCAGTCGCGCAAGTTCGAGGACGCCATCAAGCACCTCCAGCGCTACACCGAGGCCGACAAGCGCGCGAAGACCCGCGACTTCGCGCTCCTCATGCTCATGCAGTCCTACGACATGACCGGCGGCCGCGACCTCGCCGTGGCCACCGCGAAGGAGGCGCTCTCCAGCCACCCCGGCTCCGACTTCCGCCTCCAGTTCGCCAGCCGGCTCCAGCGCACCACGAGCGGCAGCGCCACGCCCGCGCCGACCACGCCCCGGTGATGAGCAGCGACCCCAAAGACCCCCGGTTTCGCCCCTTCCGCGCGGCGTCCTGGGCGCTCTACCTCGTCGTCGCCGTGGGCTTCTCGAGCCTGATCATCGTCAGCGTCTACCGCTCGGTCCTCGCGATGACGCCCGACCACCCCGAGGGCATCACGGAGCGCTACGGCGAGGCCGAGTGCCTGGAGCGGAGCCGGGCGCTCTTCTCGGAGCTCGAGGCGCAGCGGCGCGGGCTCGCCGACGGAGCAGAGCCCCGCAAGGCCGACCAGCGCTTCTTGCGCTTCCGCGTGCAGTGGCTCGAGCGGAAGGCCGACCTCGACGTGCGCTGCGAGCCGAAGGAGCGCCCGCGCGTGCGCGCCGTGCTGGCCTCGCTCGATCGGCTGATGGACCTCTACACGACCAGCTCGGTGCAGTTCACCGGCACGACCGCGCCGACGCTGGAGTCCTTGCGGCGCGAGCTCGACCCGCCGCGCGACTGACGCGAACTCGCCGGCCAGGAGCCGCTCAGCGGGAGGTGTTCGGCAGGACGATCTCGTACCGCCCGCGCTCGTCGGCCACGGCGGTGCCCAGGAGGATCGCCGAGGGGCGCCCCTCCACCCAGGTGGCCCGGAAGAAGCGCAGCTGCGCGTAGGGCAACGGCGCGCCGACGCGCGTGCCCATCACGCCCGTCACCTCGCCCGTCACCCGTCGGCCGTTGGCCAGCGACACGGTGGGCAGGTCGAAGGTGGGCAGGGGCAGGCCCAGCGCGTCGACCGTCGGGTTCACCGTCACGAGGCGGCTGGCCAGGGGCAGGCTCTGGCCCGGGTAGTACTCGAAGCGCCACACGCCCGGGTCCAGGCGGAGCTCGAAGGCGCCCTCGGCGTCGCTGACGGCCTGGGCCGGCTCGCGAGGCAGGGTGCGCTCGCCCGCGCTGCTCGCCGCCTCCTGGATGGTGGCGCGCACGCCCACGCTCTGCGCCGGCGTCCCGTCGGGGCCCAGCACCCGCCCGCGCACCAGCAGGCGCTCGTCGAGCGTCACGACGTCGGGCGAGAGCGTGGCCTCGCCGTCGGCGATGGTCACCGTCACCTGCTTGCGCGTGTAGGCCGAGGGGCTGTTCATCGGCGGCGCGATGCTCAGCGTGAAGCTGCCCGTCTGCCGCGAGGCCAGCGCCTCGAGGGTGAAGGCGCCCTCGCCATTGGTCTCGACGATCAACGAGCGGAAGGTGCCGTCACCGGCGACGAGCCCCTCGAGGAAGACCTGGGCTCCGGCGACCGGCGCGCCCTTCGCGTCGACCACGCGCCCCGTCACCGCCTTCGCCGGGCCGAAGTCGCCGTACTCCAGCAGCACCGCCGACGGCAGCGGCGTCGCCAGGAGGAAGCTCTTGGTCGGGGCCGGGGTGCCCACCTCGCGCGGGCCCGCCACCAGCAGCAGCGCCGACCGGTGCACCGCCTCGGGGCTCGCGGCGATCTGGAACTCGCCCGTGGTGGAGGCCACCGGGAAGCGCTGCGAGAGCGGCTGGCGCGTGGTCGCGTCGAAGAGCTGCACCTCGACGTTGCTCATGGTCAGCGGCACCGGCTGCCCGGGGATGAGCGTCGACGAGAGCGCCTTCGCGAGCTGCCCGGCGATGATCGGCGCGCCGTCGGCCGCGGGGAAGGCGAAGGTGATGCTCGCGCTCGACGCCTGCGCGTGCACCTCGACGTCGGGCACCTGGAGCGGCGGCACCGAGCGGTCGGCCGGCAGCGCCGTGAGCTCGAAGCGCCCCGCCCCCACGTTCATCTGAAAGCGGCCGCGCTCCGGCGAGTCGAAGCGCGCCTCGTAGGTGCGCTGGATGCCGGGGATGAGGAGGCTCTCGCCGACCGCGCGCACCAGCACCGTCTCGGCGTACACCGCGCGGTTGGTGGGGTTGGGGATCTCGGTGCGCTCGCGCTGGAACTCGCCCGACACCGTCAGCGCCGTGCCCAGGTTGAAGTCCGTCGAGCGGGCCAGGGTGCCGTCGGCGATGGGGAAGTCGCGCGCGTGCTGGCCCGTGAGCGAGCCCCCCGAGACCTCGACCACCACGTTCTTGCCCGGGTCCCCGCAGCCCTCCGCGTAGCAGAGCTGGCCCGCGGCGCACTGCGCGTCGTTCTCGCAGGTCGGCAGCGAGGCCGCGCTGATGCGGCTCGACGCGCAGCCGGCGGCCACGAGCGCCAGCGCCAGCGCGGTGAGGGGCGCCCTCAGGGACACTGCTGCACCTCGAGGAACCACGAGAAGAAGGCGATGTACGCCACGTCCTCGACCAGGCCGCCGTCGGGCAGGGCACGCGGCGCGCGCTCGGCGATGATGTCGCCCTCGACGATCTCCTGGAACTCACCGTCGGTGATGAACACCGACACCTGGTGGGCGCCCACGCCCAGATTCGACAGATCGGTGATGAAGCGCCCCGTCGGCGCCGCGATGATGCGCGTCGCGCTCGTGGTGGGGAACAGCGGCGACACCGGGTAGGGCTGCGAGTCCTTGGTGCGGTCGATGAACCAGAGCGCGCGCAGGGTGTCGGCCACGTCGTCGTCCACCACCGAGATGCTGAAGGCCTCGTTGGTGCACCCCGTCGACGCGAAGAAGGCGCCGCGCTCCGCCGGCGTCCACCGGACCACCCGCGGGGGGCTGTTGCGCTTGGGGGGGAGCTCCGAAAACACCTGGTCGTCCTGGGGCAAGAGGCACCCGCTCACCAGCGGGCTGACGCCCAGGCACAGCAACAACCCTGCCATGGCCCTGGCGCCCTGCTGCTTCTGCGATTTCAGGCGCTTGGCTGACATCAGGCGTCTTCGTACTCTGTCTCGGATGACAGGGTTGGCTCTGCGCGCTCGCCCTCCAACTTCTCGAGGTGGCGGAAGATGGTGCGGGGGTCGACGCCGAGGTCCTTGGCCGTCTTGGTGCGGTTGCCGTTGTTCCGCTCGAGGACCTCGTTGATGTAGCGCTTCTGGTACTCCTCCTTCGCCTGGGCCAGCGGGAGGATGGGCGGCAGGTTCTCGGGCCGGAGGTCGAGGTCTTCGGGGCCCATGAGGGGCTTGTCGGCGAGCACCGCGGCCTTCTTGATGCGGTTCTCGAGCTCGCGAATGTTGCCCGGCCAGTTGTACTTCTTCATCGCCACCACCGCGGCGGGGGTGAAGCCGCGGGCCTTGGAGTTGAACTCCCGCGAGTAGCGGTTCATGAAGAACTTGGCGATCACCGTGATGTCGTCGCCGCGCTCGCGCAGGGGCGGCAGCTTGAGCGTCACCACGTTGATGCGGAAGAAGAGATCTTCGCGGAAGGCGCCCTTGCGCACCTCCTCGTCGAGGTTCTTGTTGGTGGCCGCCACGATGCGAATGTCCACCGGCTCGGGCGTGTTGTTGCCGACCTTGTAGACGACCTTCTCCTGCAGCGCGCGCAGGAGCTTGACCTGGAGCTGCAGGGGCATCTCGCCGATCTCGTCGAGGAAGAGGGTGCCCTTGATGGCGTCCTGGAACTTGCCGATCTTCGTGGCCACGGCGCCGGTGAAGGCGCCCTTCACGTGCCCGAAGAGCTCACTCTCGAGCAGGTTCTCGGGGATGGCGCCGCAGTTGATGGTGACGAACTTTCCGCCGGCCCGGGGGCTGTGCCGGTGCACCTCGCGGGCGATGAGCTCCTTGCCGGTGCCCGTCTCGCCGAGGATCAGCACCGAGATGTCGGTGGGGGCGATCTTGTCGACCCGCTTGTAGACGTCGCGCATGCCCTGGCAGGCGCCCACGATGTCGCCGTAGGTCTGCTCCTCGAGGCGCGTCTTGAGCGTGGTGTTCTCGAGCTTGAGCTCGTTCACCAGCAGCGCGTTCTGCACCAGCAGCGAGGCCTGGCCCGCGAAGATGCTCAGGGTGTCGAGGGCCTTCTGGTCGAAGCGGTTCACCAGCCGGTCGTTGCCCAGGTAGATGAGGCCGAACAGCTCGCCCTTGTGCATGAGCGGCGCGCACATCACCGACAGGAGCTTCAAGTTCACCACCGACTCGCTCGAGTTGAACTCGGGGTCGTCGAGGGCGTCGGCGATGATCAGCGGCTTCTGCAGCTTCACCACCTTGTTCACGATGGAGTCCGACACCCGCTCCAGCGCGTCCTCGATGGTCTCCCGCGCGAGGTTGCGCGCCACCTTCACCCGCAGCTGGTTCGACTCCATCAAGATGAGGAAGCCCTTGTCGGCGCGCGTCACCTCGATGCACTCGTCCATCAGGTTCTCGAGCAGCCGGTCGAGATCGGTGTTCGACAGCAGGCGCTCCGAGAAGGCCGTCAGCCGCCGCAGCGCCGCCAGCTCCCGCCCGGGGATGCCGGGCTGCTCCTGGGTGGAGGCGTCGGGGTCCTTCGAGTCGTTGCGCGAGAAGCGGGTGGCGAGCGCCGGCTGCGCCAGGGGCCCCTCGGCCATCGAGAAGGTCAGCTCGGTGTCACCTACCTTCACCACGTCGTTGACCTTGAGCTCCGCCTCGTCGGTGGGCTTGCCGTTGACCTGGAACTTCGTCTCGCCGCCGACCTTGTACGAGAGCCCGTCGAACATGATCGCGAAGGCCGTGTCGGGCACGCCGCGGTCGTCGAGCACGATGTCGTTGTCCGCGCCCTTGCCGAGGCTGGTGATGCGCTTGAGCAGGGTGACCGACCGCGTCTTCCCGTCAGGCGTCTTGATGGTCAGGCTGGGCATGGTGGAGGGCTCCTGGTGCTTCAGAAGGTGACGGTGACGCCGGCCCCGAGGCCGCCGTTCGTGGGGTAGAGCTGCAGCCGGGCGGTGGGGCCGCGGGGCGGGGCGGGCGCGATGGGCACCTGGCGCTCGGTGACGACCTCGTCCTGGTGGTGCCAGATGGCCTCGGCCGAGCCCAGGGCCCACAGCGCGTAGAAGGCGATGCCGGTGCCGTACTTGAGCCCCGTCCACACGTCGCGCTCGGTGCGCCGCGACGGGGGGATCATGCGGACGTCCCGCGAGTACACGTCGGTGCCGTCGCCCGTGAGGCGGTCGGTCCACGTGAGCCGGACCATCTCGAAGAGCGACTCGATGGCGAAGTACGACACGATGCTCAAGACGGCCATCACGCCCTCCGACACCGCGAAGGCCGCGCCCCAGCCCACGCGCCCCTGCTGGAACTGGCCCGCCCCGAAGGGGATGAAGTTCACCAGCATCGAGCGCCGCTCGAGCGTGCGCACGGTGATGGTCGTCGCCGCCTCCTGGGCCCTTCGCCGCCGCTCCTCCTGCTCCTTCGCGAGGCGGTCGCGCTCGACCTGCTCGCGCTTGGCCTGCTCGAGGCGCAGCGCCTGCTGCTGGCGCACCATGTTCAGCGTGTCGGCGTGCTCCCGGCGCACCTGCTCGAAGAGCTTGATCGTCGGCGGCGGCACCGCGAACGGGTCGAGGATGAAGTCGGGGTTGAGCTTGAGCAGGTTCAGGAAGGCCGCCTGCGCCGCCTTCGTGTCGCCCAGGTTGAAGGCCGACAGGCCCGCCAGCTCGTGCAGCTTCACGCGCTCGCTGTCTGAGAAGTTGGCCAGGCCCAGCGCGTCGGTGGCTCGCTGCAGCGCCTCGGCGTACTTGCCGGCGTCGTAGAGCGCGCGGGTGATCTCCACCTCGCGCTCGGGCACCACCTGCGCGAGCGCGGCGCCCGACAGGAGCAGGGCGAGGCTCAGCGCCCTCATGGCGTGCTCCCGTCCACCAGGAGCGGCTTGCCCGGCTCGACGTGCCGCACGCCGCGGCTCAGCACCTCGCCCCCGAGCGACACGGTGAACTCCACGCGGTGCCGCATCTCGGGGCTGCCCTGCGGCGGCGTGTCTACGCGGAAGGGCTGCGCCTGCGACTCCTTCACCGACTTCTCCTGCGCGCCCACGCGCACCCGGGCCTCGTCCGGCCACCCCTGGAAGGTCACCAGCGACGGCTTGAGCGGGGCGATGAGCGGGAGCACGTCGCCGCGCTTCACGTCGACGGTGACGGTGCGCCCCTGGCTCTCGCACTGGTCGCAGGTGACGGTGAAGCGGTGCGGGCCGGGCGTCAGCTTGAGCACGTGCCGCGCGAGGGCCTCGGCGCTGCGCGGGCCGTCGTCCACCTGCACGTAGCCGAAGGGGCGCACGATGGCCGAGACCTCCACGGCCTCGGGGCCCGGGGGCAGCCGGGGCTGCGGGGCCGGCGGCACGCGGGGCAGCGGTTGCGCGCCGAGCGGCTCGGGGGGCGTCGACGTGGGCTCGACCGGCAGCGGCGCCACCACCGGCGGCCGGGGCCACGCCACGCCAGCGAGCGTCACGTCGGTGGGCGAGAGCGGCACGGCGGGCTCCCAGGGCTGCGGTCGCAGGGCCACCCGCACGCCCTGGAGCACGCTCATGGTGACGATGAAGAGGCCGCCGGCGAGGAAGGCGGCGCGCTGGAGCCGCTTGACCCGCGCCTCCCGCTGCTTGCGGGCGCGCATCTGGCCCATGAGCTCGCTGGCGCGGGCGTTCGAGGGCTCGTGCGCGAGCACCTGGTTGAGGGCCGACATGGCCTTCGCGGAGCGCTTCTCGGCGATGTGCTGCTCGGCGCGCTGCAGGAGCGCCGCGGTCAGCCGCGGGGTCAGCGCCTTGCGGTAGCCGCGGGGGTCGAGGAAGAAGCGCGCGAGCTCTTCGTGGGGCCGGGGCAGGCCCAGGCCCGCGAGGTACTCGGCGAGCGCGTCGCGCAGCTTGCCGGCCGCGGGGTAGCGCAGCCCGGGCTGGCGCTGCAGGCAGGTGCCGATGATCTCGGCCAGCTCGTCGGACACCGTGGGCATCACCTGCCGCGGGTCGTCGTAGACCGAGTCGAGGATGCGCTTGAGCGTCGCCGTGGTGTTGGGCGCGGTGAAGGGCAGCTTCCCCGTGGCGAAGAGGTAGAGCATCGTTCCGAGCGAGAAGACGTCAGCCTCGGCGCCGGCCTCCTCGCCCTCGATGATCTCCGGGGCCATGTGCGCGGGGCTGCCCACCAGCGCGCCGGTCATCGTCATCTTCTCGTCGCGGTCGAGGATCTTCGCGATGCCGAAGTCCATCAGCTTGAGCACGCCGTCTTCGCGCACCATCACGTTCTCGGGCTTGAGATCGCGGTGGAGGATGCCGGACTCGTGCGCGTGGGCGAGCGCCGAGGCGAGCTCGTGCACCACCATGGCGGCCAGCTCCGGCGGCTGCAGGGCCTCGTCGGTGATGAACTGCCGCAGCGTCTGCCCGCGGATGTACTCCGTCACCAGGAAGGCGTCGGTGGCCGACTCGCCCGAGAAGTCGAACACCTCGAGGATGTTGGGGTGGTGCAGCCGGGCCACGGCCTTGGCCTCGCGCTCCAGCCGCTTGCGCGACTCGGGCCGGCCGGCCAGGTGCGGGTGCAGCACCTTCACCGCCACCTCCCGGTCGAGGGTGGTGTCGAGGCCCTTGTAGACGACGCTCATCCCGCCCTGGCCGAGCTGCTCCAGGATCCGGTAGCGACCGATGTGGCGGCCGACGAGCGTCATCAGTCTCCGAATGAGACGCCGATGGCGCGCGACAGGCGCACCTTGTCGCCCGCGGGGTCCACGCGGCGCTCCTTGCGCGACTCGCCGATGGGGCTGAAGCCCAGCCTGCCGTCGCGCAGGCAGACCATGTGGTCCCACCGCCCGTCGCGCACCAGGTCGAGCACCATCGCGCCGTACATGGTGGCCAGCACCCGATCATGGGGGCTGGGTGAGCCGCCGCGCTGCAGGTGACCGAGCACCGTCACGCGGATCTCCGCGTCGACGTGGGGCGCGAGGAGATCGGCCAGCACCTTGCCCGAGCCGCCCAGCCGCACCACGCCGCGCCCGGGCACCTCGTCGGCCTTCGCTACCACTGCCTGCGAGCCGCCCCGGGGGAAGGCGCCCTCCGAGATGGCCACGATGGCGAACTTCTTCCGCGTCTCGTAGATCTCCCTCAGCCGCCCGACGATGACCTCCACGTCGTAGGGGATCTCGGGGATCAAGATGAAGTCGGCGCCGCCCGCCAGGCCGCCCTCGAGCGTGAGGAAGCCGGCGTCGCGGCCCATGATCTCCACCACCATCACCCGCTGGTGCGCCTCGGCCGTGCTGTGCAGCCGGTCGATGGCCTCCGACACCACCGTGCAGGCCGTGTCGAAGCCGAAGGTCTGCTCGGTGCCCGACAGATCGTTGTCGATGGTCTTCGGGCAGCCCACCACCTTGACGCCGAGCTCCGAGAGCTTGTGCGCCATGGTCAGCGTGCCGTCGCCGCCGATCACCACGAGGCCGTCGAGCTTGAGCGCCTTGATCCGCTTGAGCACCACGTCCGACATGTCGCGCGTGACGAGCTGCCCGCCCTCCTTCACCGGGTAGGCGAAGGGGTCGGCCTTGTTCGAGGTGCCCAGAATGGTGCCGCCCTTGGGGAGAATGCCGCGCACCTCCTTGAGCGTCAGCGACATCGTCAACTCAGGGAGGATGAGCCCCTCGTATCCATTCTGAATACCGACGAATTCGTACCCCAGCTCCATCTCGCCGCGGCGCACGAGCCCGCGCAGCACGGCGTTCAAGCCGGGGCAGTCACCGCCGCCAGTCAGCACTCCAAGTCGCATCAGCACTCCACGGCAAGCCTGTCAGGAAGACCATGGAGCCTATGGCGCAGGCGCCCCGGAGGGCCAGCGCTTCCTGACAGCGGCGTCAGGGGCGCCTGACGCAGGTGGCGCGGTGAGTCAGGACCGGCGGCGGGCGCCGATGCGGTCGAGCAGGTGCTCCAGCAGGTTGGCACGGTTGACAGGCGCGCGGTGGGGCTCGGCGACCTGGGCGAGGGCGAAGAGCTCGGCGAGGCGCTCCTTGAGGAGCGGCGCGTCAGGCGTGGCGTCGAGCAAGGTGCGGTAGAGGGCGACGGCCTCGGCGTAGCGGCCTTCGCTCGCGAGGGCTTCGGCCCGGTGGAGCGGGCCCTGATGCTCGCCCGTCGGCCGCGGGGGGCTGGCGTGGAGCGCGCGCTCTCCAGGCTCGAGGGTGGCCTCGACGTCGGCCAGGCGCTCGACGAGGAGCAGCTCGTCAGGGAACGCCTCGACGAGCCGGCGGAGCACCGCCGCGGCCGCGGGGAGCTCGCCCCAGCGCACGAGTCTTTCAACCTGCTGCTCGAGGGCGCGGCGTTCGTCGGGGCGCATGGGCGGAGGGTAACGTCGGAGCATACGCCGGCCGGGCCCGGGGCGAGGGGGCGGAATCTGCCTGCCGCGCGGGTCGCCGCTTTGGGGCTACGCTGCCGCGGCGATGCGGCTCGTCGTCCTCGGCTTGGTGGTGCTGGCCAGCGACGCGCTGGGCCCCGCGCTGCGCCAGGACGGCTACACGCTGCGCCCGCCGCGGGGCTTCCGCATGGCCCGCATGGATCTCTTCCTGGGCACCCGCGCCGGAGCCGTGTCGGTGGCGCCCGGGGCCCAGCGTTACCTGAGCGCTGCGCTCATCGACGGCGAGGGCGAAGACGCGGCCTCGCTGCTGCTCTCGGTGGTGGAGGCCCGCTACGCCGCCGGCCCGTCGGCCCGCGACGCGCTGTCGACGGCGACGGTGCGCCACTTCCGTGACGAGCTGGGCCAGCCCTTCGAGCTCGAGCGGGCCGACGTGCGCAACGGGCGGGTGGAGGTGCTGGGGTCGATCCGCCAGGGCAGCCAGCTGCGGCGGGTGCTGGTCGCCGCCTGGCCCGCGGAGCCCCGGCACGTCGTCGTGGTGGCCAGCGCGCCGTCGGGTCGCTGGGCAGACCTGGCCCCGACGCTCGCCGCCAGCCTCGACACGCTCCGGCAGGATCCCGTCGCCGCCGGGCCCTCGCCGCGGCTGCGCTGGGCCTTCGCGGCGCTCGTGGCGTCGCTGCTCCTGGTGTCCGTCGGGCTGTGGCGGCGAAGGCAGGCCGCGCGCGGGCCCTGAGGGGCGGGGCGGCGTCAGTTCGACTTCACGTCGACGGTGGCGGCGCCGAACTCCGTCTCGCCGCGCGAGAGCTTGATCGTCCAGCGGCCGACCTTGAGCAGGTTCTGCCCGCGGAAGGAGCGCGTGCGGCCGTAGCCGCTGACGTTCAGGTCGATGGTCTGCCGCACCTCGTTCTCGTGGAAGAACTGCAGCTTCACGTCTTCGTACTTGCCGTCCTTCGGGGTGTACCACTGCATCCACGCGAAGACGGTGGTGCCCTTGGGCACCGGGCCCGTCACCGGCTCCACGCACTGGTAGCGGGTGGGGCTCCCGGCGGTCTGGTCCACCTTGAGGCAGGGGATGAGGTCGAGCAGCGCGGGCCCGCGGTCCTTCCCGTTCTCGAGGTAGTCCTGCACGCGCTTGATCTCGGCAGCCGAGGGCGGGGGCTCGGGCGGGCCGGCCGGCGCCGCGGCGACGCCGGCGTCCTGGGCGAAGGCAGAGAGCGAGAAGGACAGCGCGACGGCGACGATGGTGATGCGGCTCATGTACGGGCCCCCTGCGGCGTGGAACGAGGCCGCCAGTGTGCCCGCCGCGGCTCCGGGGAGGAATGGATTTCGCCGACCCCCGATGCTACTGGCCATGCCGCTCATGCCGTCCGAGAACGCCCACATCCGCAACTTCTCCATCATCGCCCACATCGATCACGGGAAGTCGACGCTCGCCGACCGCCTCCTCGAGAAGACGGGCACGGTGAACGACCGCCAGAAGCAGGCCCAGTTCCTCGACAACATGGACATCGAGCGGGAGCGCGGCATCACCATCAAGGCGCAGACGGTGCGCATGGACTACCGCGCGGAGGACGGGAAGGACTACGTCCTCAACCTCATCGACACGCCCGGCCACGTCGACTTCGCCTACGAGGTCAGCCGCTCGCTCGCCGCCTGTGAGGGCGCGCTGCTGGTGGTGGACGCCACCCAGGGCGTCGAGGCCCAGACCCTCGCCAACGTCTACATGGCGATGGAGCACGATCTCGAGATCATCCCCGTCATCAACAAGATCGACCTGCCGTCGGCCGACGTGGACCGCACCCTGAACGAGATCGAAGACGTCATCGGCCTCGACCCCGCGACCGCGGTGCCCGTCTCGGCCAAGGAGGGCGTCAACATCGACAAGCTCCTCGAGGCGGTGGTGAAGCACATCCCCCCGCCGCAGGGCGCGAAGGCCGACCCGCTCAAGGCGCTCGTGTTCGACAGCTGGTACGACAACTACCGCGGCGTGGTGATGCTGGTGCGCGTGGTCGAGGGCGAGGTGACGGTCGGCCAGAAGATCAGGCTGTGGTCGAACAACAAGATCTTCGAGGTGCAGGAGCTCGGCGTCATCGCCCCGTTCCCCAAGGCCGTGAAGGCGCTCATGGCCGGCGAGGTGGGCATCTTCGTGGCGAACGTGAAGGAGCTCGCCGACGCCAAGGTGGGCGACACCATCACCGACGCCGAGCGGCCCACCGCTGCCCCGTTCCCCGGGTTCAAGGAAGTCAAGCCGATGGTGTTCTCCGGCGTCTTCCCGGTGGACGCGGCGGACTATGACAACCTGCGCGACGCGCTCACCAAGCTGCGGCTCAACGACTCGGCCTTCACCTGGGAGCCCGAGACGTCGACCGCGCTGGGCTTCGGCTTCCGCTGCGGCTTCCTCGGGCTGCTGCACATGGAGATCGTCCAGGAGCGCCTGGAGCGCGAGTACAACCTGAACCTCATCTCCACGGCGCCGAGCGTGGTCTACAAGGTCTTCCCGCACGGCAAGGAGCCCATCTTCATCGACAACCCCTCGAAGCTGCCGCCGACGCAGAACATCGAGCACCTCGAGGAGCCGTACCTCATCTGCCACATCCACGTGCCCAACGACTACCTGGGCGCCATTCTGCAGCTGTGCCAGGACCGCCGCGGCCTCCAGAAGGGCATCGAGTACATCGGCTCCACCGGCACGCGCTGCCGCGTGACGTATGAAATGCCGCTGGCCGAGGTGGTGTTCGACTTCTTCGACAAGATGAAGTCCATCAGCCGGGGCTACGCCTCCCTCGACTACGAGCTGGGCGGGTACAAGGAGTCGGAGCTGGTGAAGCTCGACATCCTCATCAACGGGGAGATCGTCGACGCGCTGTCGATCATCGTGCACCGCGAGCGGGCGTACCAGCGCGGCCGCGAGGTCTGCGAGAAGCTCAAGGGCGTCATCCACCGGCAGATGTTCGAGGTGGCGATCCAGGCGGCCATCGGCAGCAAGGTGATCAGCCGCGAGACGGTCTCGGCCGTGCGCAAGAACGTGCTGGCCAAGTGCTACGGCGGCGACATCTCGCGCAAGCGCAAGCTCCTCGAGAAGCAGAAAGAGGGCAAGAAGCGCATGAAGCAGGTCGGCTCGGTGGAGCTGCCGCAGGAGGCCTTCCTCGCGGTGCTGAAGTCGGAGGAGTGAGGTGGCTGACTCGCTGGCCACCGCCGTCGCCGCGAAGCTGACGCCCGAGGAGCAGCAGCGCCTGGGCCGCTGGCGCTGGCACGACCGCCTCGTGAGCCTCTGGGCCCCGGTCACGGTGCTGGCCCTCGTCTTCGGCGTGTACCTGGTGATCGTCGAGAGCGCGGTCTGCACGTACCCCTGGCTCCAGCCGGTGATGCAGGGCCTGGGGCTGGTGTGCTTCGCCTGGTGGGCGGCCCTGGTGGTGGCGCGGACCCCGCTGCTGGCGAAGTGGAACGAGGCGCGCAAGCTGCGCTACCGCGCCGAGGAGGTGCTGGCGGAGGTCGAGGCCCTCGCCACGCGCCACCGGGCCCAGCTCAAGGAGAAGGACTGGGCGGAGCTCGTCACGGCCTGCGAGGCCCTGGTGCGGGCCTTCGGGCCCGCCGCCGAGCCGGTGCGGGGGGCGCTCAAGGCGCTGGAGGCCGCCTACGACAAGCACCTGCGGCGGCTCCACAAGGGCGGGCTGCTCGACCTGGGCAGCGGCTTCGCCCGCGCGCTCCTCATCGCGCTCGCCTTCCGCGCGGTGCTGATCGAGCCCTTCAAGATCCCCTCGGGCTCGATGATCCCCACCCTGGAGATCGGCGATCAGATCTTCGTCAACAAGTTCCTCTACGGGGTGCGGCTGCCGTTCACCAACTACGTGCCCTTCGTGCTGGTGCGCGAGCCGAAGCGCGGCGACGTCATCGTCTTCAACAACCCCACCAACGAGTCGGTGGACTACATCAAGCGCATCGTCGGCGTGCCCGGCGACGCCCTCGAGTTCACCGAGGAGGGCGTGAAGGTGAACGGCCAGCTGGTGGAGCGCGCGCTCGAGAACGAGCACTACCGCTACTGGGACCAGTACTCGTCGTACGGCGAGCCGATCATGTCGTGGGTGCGCAGGTGGGGCGTCGACGACTGGCACGAGCGCGAAGAGACCCTCTACCGCGAGACCTTCGAGGGCGTGCCGCACCTGATCTTCGACAACCCCGAGCGGCGCTCGTCGATGCTCTCGCGCCAGCAGGTGCGCGCGGTGACGGTGCCCGAGAAGGCCGTCTTCGTCATGGGCGACAACCGCAACAACTCGGAGGACAGCCGCTTCGGCCTGGGCTCCGGCTCGGGGCTGCCGGAGTTCGTGCCCTTCGGCAACATCAAGGGCAAGGCCACGGTGATCTGGCTCTCGCTCTCGCGCGGCGGCTTTGGCAGCGGCCTCTTCGGGGGCACGGGCATTCGCTACGATCGTTTCTTCCTGCCAGTGACGATGTGCGGCAGCGAGGCGCCGCGGCGCTAGCTTCCTGTTGACGCCCCGCGAGGCGCGTGGCTTACCCTCGCGCCGTGTTCCGCGAAACGAACCCTGTGACGGTCCTGGTGTTGATCGCCCTCGTCGGCGCCGGCTTCTACGGCTTCCACGTCGCGCCCCTCTATCTGGACAACATGGAGGTCAAGGAGGCCTGCGACGAGGCCTTCAACGCGTACATCCAGCAGGGCGAGGGGCCTGCGCGGCATCGACTCATGATCCGACTCAACGTCAAGAACCTCGTCAACGAGAAGGTCATCGGCTGGCACTTCGCGGTCGACGATGACGGCGTCGAGACGATCAAGCCGGGGCTGGGCCTCACGGACGAGCAGGTCACCTTCGACTTCGACGACCAGACCCGGAAGCTGACCGTGGCCGTGAACTACACCCGCACGGTGCAGTTCAACCCGCTCAAGAAACGCAAGACGTACCGCTTCTCGGCCCAGAAGAGCAAGGTGCTCCAGCGATGAGCCGCGCGGTGCTGGCCCTGGCCGACGGGGCCGTCTTCGAGGGCTCGCAGTTCGGCGCGCGCGACGAGACGGTGGGCGAGGTGGTCTTCAACACCTCCATGTTCGGCTACCAGGAGATCCTGACCGACCCGTCGTACGTCGGGCAGATCGTCACCATGGCGTACCCGCACATCGGCAACGTCGGCACCACGCCCGAAGACGAGGAGTCGGCGCGGCCGCACGCGGTGGGCATGGTCGTGCGCGAGTACTCCGAGCCGTCGAACTGGCGGTCGCGCGAGTCGCTCGACGCGTACCTCCAGCGCTGCCAGGTCGCGGGCCTCGAGGGCCTCGACACGCGGCGCCTGGTGCGGCACTTGCGCACGCACGGCTCGCAGATGGGGGTCATCGCCGCCGGCGTGAGCGCCAAGGCCCTGGTCGAGCGGGCGAAGCAGGCGCCGGGCATGGAAGGCCAGGACCTCGCCACGGGCGTCTCGACGAAGACCGTGTACGAGTGGTCGAAGCCGACGCCCGACGTGCTGGGGCAGGGGGGGCCGGGGCCGGTGCCGCCGCGCTTCCGGGTGGTGGCCATCGACTACGGGCTCAAGCGGGCGATGCTCCAGTTCCTCGTCGACGTGGGCTGCCACGTGACCGTGGTGCCGGCGTGGACGACGGCCGACGAGATCCTCTCGCGCAAGCCCGACGGGGTGTTCCTCACCAACGGCCCCGGCGACCCGGCGGCGGTGAAGGGGGCCGACCAGGTGGTCGCGCAGCTGCTGGGCAAGGTGCCGATCTTCGGCATCTGCCTGGGCCATCAGATCCTCGCCCTCGCGCTCGGCGCGAAGACCTGGAAGATGAAGTTCGGCCACCGCGGAGCCAACCAGCCGGTGAAGGACCTGTCGACCGGCAAGGTCGAGATCACCAGCCAGAACCACGGCTTCGCCGTCGACGCGAAGAGCCTGCCGGCGGCGGTGAAGCTGACGCACCTCAACCTGAACGACGAGACCGTCGAGGGCCTGTCAGTGCCCGACGCGCGGGCCTTCTCGGTGCAGCACCACCCCGAGGCCTCGCCGGGGCCCCACGACGCGCGCTACCTCTTCGCCCGCTTCGCCGACCTCATGGCCGGCGGCCGGCTCGCCTGATGAGCGCCGCGCCGCACCCGTACCTGGAGCAGCTCATCGCCTGGGCGACGCCCGAGGCCAGCAAGGACGACCTCCTCGCCGCCCGCCGCGACTGGTTCGCGCGCACCGGTGAGGTCTTCGAGGAAGACCGGCAGCTCGAGCTGCGCATGATGGCCTTCCTCGAGCACTACGCGTGCGATCGCCTCGCGCCGCACCTGGGCAAGACGCCGGCGCGCGCGCGCTACGAGCAGTCGCTGCGGGAAGACGCGCCGGAGCAGGCCGCGGCCTTCCGGGCCTTCACCGAGACCTCTCACGGCCTCTTCGAGGTCAAGCGCATCGCCCGCGGCGAGGTGCGCGTGCGCGGCCTGTTCTCGGGCGTGACGTGGGACGTGACCGAGCGCCGCCAGATGGTGGGGCTCCAGGTCGGCGACGTGCTCGAGGCCCGGCTCATTCCTTTCGGTGGGCACGTGCACTTCGCCCCGGCCTACTGCTTCCACCCGCACGAGGCGGCGGGGCTGATCAAGGCCTTCGCCCGGGGCGCGATGAAGGCCGGCACACCCGAGGCCGACGTCGTCGCCGACTGCGCCCAGCGGGCCCTCAAGGTCGATCGCTACCGGCAGATCGCCGTCGAGAAGATCTACGACTTCGACGCCCGCCGCGGCTGACGCTCAGCGGGAGTCGAGCAGGTCGAGGAAGTCGCGCAGCCGCTCGAGATCGGCGTCGCCCATGCGATCGAAGGTGAGGCCGAAGCCCGGCAGCTGCAGGGTGAGGTTGTCGACCCGCTGGTTGCGCAGCTCGAGGCGCCCCAGCCCATGGCGGGCGAAGGTGACGCGCGCGACCCAGGGGTCGCCGCCCGGCAGCGGCACGGCGATGGTCGCCCCTTCGCCCGGCTGCACCTCGCTGAGGCCGGGCACCTCCTCGATGAAGCCGCCGTTCTCGGAGATCTCGATCACCCGCGCCTGCACCAGCTCCCCGGAGGAGTCGAGCTCGAGCTGGGACTGGAGCTCGCAGCGGTAGCGGACTGGCCGGTGCTGGGTCATCGCGGCTTCGGATGATGCCGTCAGATGCGGTGAATGGTCAGCAGATTCGTGCTGCCCGCCTGGCCCAGCGGCGTGCCGGCGACCACCACCACCGTCTGCCCGGCCTTCGCGACGCCCTGCGCGACCAGCAGCCGCCGCACGTGGCTCACCATGGCCTCGGTGGTGGCCAGACGCGGCGCCAGGTGCCCGCGCACGCCCCAGGTGAGGCACAGGCGGCGGATCACCGCGGGGTGGGGGGTGAGCGCCAGCAGCGGCACCTTGGGGCGCAGCTCGGAGATGAGCCGGGCCGTGGTGCCGCTCTCGGTGTAGGCCACGATGGCGGCGGAGTGGAGCCGCTCGGCCGCGTTGACGGCGGCGATGGCCACGCCCGTCGAGACGTCGTCGGTGCGCTCGAAGGCCTGAGAGCGGAAGGTGGCCCGCTTCTCGGCCTCCACCACCACGCGCGCCATGGTGCGCACGGCCTCCACCGGGTACTTGCCCGAGGCCGTCTCGCCCGAGAGCATCACCGCGTCGGCCCCGTCGTAGATGGCGTTGGCCACGTCGGACACCTCGGCTCGCGTGGGCCGCGGGCTGCCCACCATGCTCTCGAGCATCTCGGTGGCGACGATCACCAGCCCGCCGCGGGCGTTGGTCATGGCGATGGCCGCCTTCTGAATGCCGGGGAGCTGCTCGAGCGGCATCTCGACGCCCAGGTCGCCGCGGGCCACCATGATGCCGTCGGCCGCC